>CP071184.1:5230000-5600238 GCA_017298655.1 Alicyclobacillus curvatus | reverse complement strand
GTGGCTTAGTGTTTCTAATAAGAGAATTCCAGCTCCTTCGGATGCAACAAAACCGTCTCTGTCCACATCGAAGGGACGACTTGCCCGCTTCGGTTCATCATTACGAGTGGATAGCGCGGTAGAATTCCCAAAACCCGCGTAAGTAAGTTCGGTCATTACGGCTTCCGTGCCGCCAGCGAGCACGATATCTGCCTTACCGTATTGCAGTAATCGGAAGGCCTCCCCAATGGCAATGTTTCCTGTCGCGCAAGCAGCAACAGGAGTGAGGCATGGCCCTTTGATTCCATAATGGATGCTGACCTGGGCAGCAGCCATGTTCGGAATCATCATCGGGATCATCGTCGGATTTACCCGATTTGGTCCCCGCTGCAACAATATTTCATGATTTGCGAGCAGTGTTTGAATGCCGCCGATTCCACTACCAATGTACACACCGATTGTCTCAGGATTCTCGGCAGCGATATCCACATCTGCGTCTTTCAATGCTTGATGAGATGCAGCCAGGGCAAACTGAGAGAAGCGGTCCATGCGCCGAACGTCTCGGCCGAACATCAGCTCGGCGTCAAAATCGCGCACGACTCCACCAATTTTCGATTTGGAGCGAGTGACGTCAAATGTATCAACAACAGAGATTCCTGACGTGCCGTGAATCAGTGCATTCCAGAATGTATTCACATCGTTTCCCAGTGGCGTGACCACACCCATACCCGTGATGACAACTCGTTCCACGAAAACGCCTCCAATGTATATCTTGTTATGCTGTCTTTCGAGTCTCTTTGTATCGCTCTACGTCCATGATGCCACGACCAGTTATCCTAATACAGATGACCACTTATCCTGGTATAATTACTTATACGATGTACGATGTACGATACCCGTGCTCAGAGAAGGGGCTCAATTATGTCTGTGACAGACTCTTTGCGTCATCAGTCCTTGTCCGATTTTCTCAGGACTCACCGCGCAAAACTACAACCAGAATCCGTCGGATTGCCCGTTGGAAAAAGAAGGCGCACGCCGGGCCTTCGAAGAGAGGAAGTCGCTCAACTCGCGGGAGTGAGCACAACATGGTACACGTGGCTTGAACAGGGGCGTGATATTTCGGTGTCGCCACAAGTGCTCGATAGTATTGCAAAAGCTTTACGCCTTAACGACGACGAACGTAGGTACCTGTTTGTTCTTGCAACAGGTCACACGGAACACGCTGCTATCAATTCGGATGCCCCAAAAGTCAGCTCAGCGGTGCGATTCATCATCGATAGACTAGAGCACTACCCGGCAATCGTTTCGGATAGACGATGCAATGTGGTCGCATGGAACCGAGCAGCTGCAGAAGTCTTTATTGATTTCGGCAAGGTGCCGACGGAGGAGCGAAATATCATCTGGCTACTTTTTACACGAAAGGAATTTAAGGTGTTGGCGTCAAATTGGACCGATTTCATCCGTGGTTTCGTGGCAATGTTCCGTGCATATTACGGTCAGTATATCGGTGATCCTTGGTATAACGAATTTATTGAGCTCATCCAAAACCGAAACCCTGAGTTCCTGACCTTTTGGAATCATAATGAAGTGAATGCCGCTCCAGAGGTCTCCATCGAATTTCGACATGCAAGAGCAGGCAAAATGCTGTTTGACATAACAAGCCTCCAATTACAAGGAAGTCATGACTTGCGCTGCAGCGTCTATACACCGTCGGTTGGCTCGGATACGGAGGAAAAAATTATCCACCTCATGCAGGGCTAGTTAACAAATTCCCGTTCTGCCCTGCTTTGTGTCGAGACTAACCGGGTGTCGCCCCCGCCAAACCTCTGTTATCGCGGATGTCCCGCATGTGGCCTTACGTCAATCGGTTTTATCGTATAGATGGACATCGGGTTTAACACCCGTTCACCCCTGCAAATGCGGTTCGCTTTCACGAGCGAGATTTGGGTGCCGGTTTCGCAAAAGTAAATGGTTCTATAAGTCCCTCATCTGCCCTTTCAGTTCTCCTTTTTCTTCGTTCACGAATCAAGAGGCACACCCGAATTGCGGATGTGCCTCTTTGTCTCAGTGAGGACGCTCCTTTCTACCAAGTGTCACTCCTCTACAACCCGACTCGCACGTCGGCGCTCTGTGCGGACAGCAACCGCCGACGCATCGGGAAGTAGTAGATGACTGCCGCGAACACCAGTCCTACAATCCAGGCAATGTCCGCACCCCCCATATACTTGGCGATGAAGCCCGTGTGCAAGGTTGTGTTCATGAACGGGAACTGAACCAACACAGCAATCACATAAGCGATAATTGCAATCCAATTCACCCTTCCATACGCCCCGTCCAGCGTAAAAATTGATTCAATATCGTAATTTCCCCTGCGCAGCCAATAGAAATCAACAAGGTTGATGGCTGTCCAAGGAACAATAAAGTACAGAAGCAGGAGAATAAAGTTTGAATAGTTGTTCAAAAAGTTGCCTTGACCCCAAATGCTGACGCCAGTGCCTACGGCAGCAACAACCAAGATAAATCCGAGCCGAACTCCCGGGGTAACGCGCAACTTCGTAAACGCGCCGATGGTTGTGACGACGGACATGAAGCCGCCATAGAGGTTGAGCGTGTTAATCGCAAGTACACCAAACACTATCAAGAGGTAGGTGAGCACACTCAACCCGTGCCCGGACAGAGCGCCAAGATAAGCGACCATGTTGTCCGACTGTTTCGGGGCAATCACCGCGACAATCGCGCCAAGCATCATCATCCAGCTCGATCCGATGACGGAGCCCAAATACGTCCACCAGAACGTCGCCTTTGTCGACGTGTGAGCCGGCAAGTAGCGTGAATAATCCGCAACGTAAGGTGCATATGTGAGCTGCCAACTTGCCATCACGGACACCACAAGTATGAACGGCGCCATGGAGAACCTCGGACTTGCCAGATGAGCGGGGAACGGTTGGCTGAGCAAGCGAACGGTCAGAAAGATGAATAGCAGGAGAAACAACACGGCCACAATCTTCTCGAATCGATGAATGTAATCATAGCCGAAGATGACAAGTGCCACAGCCAAAAGATTGACAATCACGATGCTCAAATCCTGTGGCGTATGCAGCGCGCTCGAAAGCGCCTGTGCGCCAAGTACCGCGCTGCTGGCAAAGAACCCCAGGTACATCACAATCACCAGAATCAGGGGCAGCACTGCACCCACGGCTCCGAACTGAGCTCGGCTTTGAATCATCTGTGGAATCCCTAGCTTTGGCCCTTGTGCCGAGTGATAAGCCATGAAAATCCCACCCAACAAATTGCCAAGCAAAATCGCGACGATGGACCACCAGAGATTTAGACCTAGGATAATTGCCAACGCGCCCGTCACTATGGTTGTAATCTGGGCGTTTGCCGAAAACCAAATGGAAAATAGATTGCGCACATTACCGTGCCGCTCGGACACCGGGATGAAGTCGATACTTCGGTGCTCGACTTGCATACGAACCCTCCCTAGAACTTCTTCATTGCGTTCATTTTCACTTTGCCTCACTCGAGTCAGACATTGATGTTGTCCGCATCAAATGCTGAACTTGCGCATCGATTGTCGTCTATGAAAGTTGAACTTGCGCATCTCGGATTGGAGCGGAATTGGGCTGGAAAGCGCTTTCCAGGGTGAGTGGACATCCCTGATATCGCCTATTATATGTGGGCATTATCCACAGAGAAGAGACAATAGTTCGAATGTTTAGCACAAAATTGTTGTCGTCAGAACTATGGGGTTTAAACGCCAGCATCACTCGTGATCTTTGATATCTCAACTAGTTTGACGGCTGAACGAAAGGGAAGACAGAGCTTTCCCCTAGGAAATCAAGACCCAAAACAAGGCGTAAACACGTAAAACATCGTCATGTTCGAGGCATCTCTATGATTGTGTGTTATCATGTAAAAGGATGTCAGATTGTAAGATTCTGTGACGCTCTACGTTATGCAGCGAGGTGGGTTTTCGTCGATTGAAGGGGGAAAATGTTTGAACAAGAAATCTTACTTGTCAGTTCTCGCGACCCTGACCACTTTTCTGACCATCATGTCACCCGTAGCGCATGCAGCAACAACCTCATCGACTACCAACAAGACTTACAAAGTGAAACCCGGTGACTCTCTTTATCAAATTGCAAGGTTGTTCCACATCAGTTTGCGTTCACTGGAAGATGCAAACCCGAAAGTACACCACAACCTCATCTACAGCGGCCAAACTCTTTCCATTCCGGTGAAACCCATGACAAACCACGTGCAAACGGAGACCCATCACCCTTCCGCGACACCTAGACGTTCCACAACACCTGTACGAAGTTCGGAAACTGCGACACAGAACCGCGCCCAGGAAATCTTACACACGGCCTACAACTTAGAGGGAATTCACTACGACTGGGGTGGAACAAGTCCGGCAACAGGATTTGATTGTTCCGGATTCATTCAGTACATTTTTACGACACACGGCATTTCTCTTCCCCGGACTGCAAGTGAACAAGCCAAGGTTGGACGTCCTGTTGCGCTAAGTCAGCTTCAGCCAGGAGATTTAATGTTCTTCGTGGATACATACTCCCATAAAACGAGTGCAGTGACTCATGTTGCCCTGTATATCGGAAACGGCAATGTCATTGAATCGTCGTCAGTTCGGAATCAAGGCGTTATGGTGATTCATAACATCCTGCAAAACCCCTGGTACCACTCGCGGTACTACGGCGCACGTGACGTCATCGGAAACTAAGGACTTTTGAGAGGCTGTCGACCGGCTCGACAGCCTCTGTGAATGTGTTGTGCCAGGGGTGACTGCTGATGAATCACGGCAGAAGGCGAATGTTGGTGATGTTGTTTTTAACAACTGTCTCCTGAATGAGCTCGTATCGCCCCCCTCCAAGGGCTTTAAGATTCCAGTGCACGTAGGTGAGCCGACCAAGAGGGTTGGCTTTAACTGCGGCAATGGCATTATTTACGTTGTGATACACGCTTCCATTCGGCGCAACATATTTGATGAATTTGCCATTATGTGCGGTTTTGCCTTGTTCGAGGAAAGCGATGCATCCGTGAGCGGCAGCGGATAAGGTTTCCTTTGTTGCGACGCGAACCCCGAATGGTGTGCCGTTTTTGGGTGGATTTTTTAAAGCCTTCAAATACTCTGCCTCCGTCTTATAGAAAATCAGCGGCTTCGGGTTGCTTTGGAAGAATTCCTTGGGGTTGCTGACATGAACAAGGAATAATGGCGTTGTACTCGTTACTTTAAACTTGGTCTTACCATTATGGACCCCGACTATCCATGTTCCGTTACTCTGTTTGAAATATAGCACCCCGACACATGCTCCAGCCTGAATTGCCATATGGCCACACCTTTCCTGAGGTTGGTCTTGCCAGTACGTTTTTCTACCTTGTTCAGTAGATGTCGAGTGATTTGTTTACGTTTGGACAGAGTGGAACCAGCGGTTTGAACTACGCACTTATCCAGTTCGGCTCCATAGGCAGGGAATGGAATAAGGCCGAGGCCAGGGTACGAAACGCCCCCACTGGCGGATCGGCCAGGTTCAAGAGGCAACACCCGGGAGCAATTATGTGACAGCGGCAGTGTACCTTGATGCCTTACGCTGTCATCGCAAGTTTGGATTCCTTCAAGGTCAAAAAAACGAATCGAGATAACACGAAAATTCCCGTGATGATAGCCACCGAGAACACCAATATTGCGTCATACATCCCGAGCCACTGTGCGACAATTCCTAAACCCAGGACAGGCACACTAACACCCAAATACGCTATCGCGTAATACGTCGATACGGCGTCTGCCCGACTCTTCTCGGGAGCCGTTTCTGCAATCATCGCTAAGCTCGCTGAAGCGGTTGGCCCATGCCCTACTCCCGCAATCACTGTGCTTAGCAACAGCAACCATCGACTGTGCATTGGAATGGCGACAGCAACGAAAACGAGTCCAATACTCAGCAGTGCAAGCCCAGTAAAGATGGCTCTTTGGGGTGCCATCCTTTTAACCAGCAGTTGCGTCCCGGTCGATGACCCGAGCATGAGAAAGACAACCGCTCCTGAAATGGCGAGATTTCCAACTCCAACCAAGTTTGTGATGAATGTCGGAGCAATCACCATGAAAAACCCCGCAATCGCCCACGCCAAGACACCGGCAAAGGTAGCTGTCAAAAAAGGTAATCGTATGGATTTGGGCACACTAGGCACATGTAACCGGATTGTGCTGGGCTCTCGACGCCGCGTGTCTCTCAGCCTCACAATTCCGATAACCGCTGGCAAAAGCAGCATCAAATGAACGTAATAGGGCAGTCGAATGGGAAACGGTGCGTACTCAGCTACAATTCCCGAAATTAATGGACCTGCGGCAGTTCCGAGGGCAATGGCAACAGAAGCAACAAGCGATGCACCTTTCCGATCCGTTGGACGCAACTCTGCCAACACGGCAATCGCGCTCCCGTTCAAAATGCCGACGCAAAGACCTTGAACCCCGCGTCCGATGAGAAGCATCCATGTGTCATGAGCAAGCGCCAAGATGAGCGTTCCAATGAATGCGCTGAACACTCCACCTATCAACATCTTTCTTCTCCCGAACCTATCCGACAACTGTCCGAATAGTAAACTGGCTGGGACCAGAACAAACGCGTAAATCGCAAACAACAGCGTCACCATTCCACTTGAAAAGTCCCACATTTTACTATAGACACCGTAAAGCGGAGCAGGCACATTGGTGCCGAACATCACCACACACAGCGTGTACGCCACGACCCAAAAGGAAGTGGCATTGTCGTTACGAATCTTCATACGTTCACTTCTTTCTGTAATTATTTACTTTACAGTTTTGTCTAAAAAAATTTACACTTGCCACACAGGTGACACAGGTGACACAGGTGACACAGGTGACACGGGTGACACGGGTGACACGGGTGACACGGGTGACACGGGACGAATTTTACACGTAGCTAGCCATCCGCAATACTGTAAACATAATAATTACAGTTATCCCCATGGTTAGGGTGTACCCGCGTCCGATTTCATGCCTTTTGTAGAATCCGGTTCAACACATCCGCTATCGTGAACTGCTGAAAACGCTCCTTAACTCCTTGCTCCACGTTTTCGAAAATGGTCTGCATCGCCTCTTCGATATGGCCACCTACGGGGCACGCGGGATTGACCTCTGGCCACTTTGGCACAAGGGAGTCGCCCGCGAAGACGGTATATAACTCATCCAGACGTATCGACGCAGGGTCTCGCGACAAATAAAATCCGCCCTTGGCTCCCTCCTTTGACTGAATGTAACCATGTTTTCGAAGCTCAGCTAAAACTTTACGAACCCGAACCGGGTGAATGATAATGCTGTTCGCGATGTTATCGCTCGTCCTGAGTCGATCCGGTGTATAAGCTAAGACAACCAAACTGTGAACTGCGATAGCAAACTCGCTGTGCATCTTACCACCACCCTTACTGAAATATATTCGGTTACAGTTATGTTGTCAATACAAGTGTCACCAATATTCCCACCATCCACACATGACCATTGATGTATCATCGTGGTTGTCCTTTACCTCGACGACTCATGATGCAGAAATTTCAGAATTCGTTTAGAGAAGTATTTCCGTCTTAAGACGGATGTTCTCAGAGCCCGGAATCCACTAAAATAAGATGGGACTTCAAGCCTGAGATGAATGGGAAGTGAATGTTTGAGTCAACAATCGGCTTCTATGTTCAGTTTGTTTCGGAACCGCTTTGTTCGTACCATCATGGTGTCCGGTTTATTTTTGCAAGTGGGCATTTGGGTTCGCAATTTCGGTGTACTTCTATTCGTGATGCAGAAAACCCATGGCAATGCGTTTGCGGTGTCGATGATATCGGTTGCTGAATTTCTCCCAATCTTTCTCTTTTCGTTTATAGGCGGCACGTTCGCCGACAGGTGGCGCCCAAAGCGGACCATGGTCTGGAGCGACTTGCTCAGTGGCTTATCCATTGGTGCCGTCTTATTGGTGTTAAGTTCTGGAACATGGCATATCATCTTTTTTGCGACGCTCATCTCATCCATTCTTTCGCAATTCTCGCAGCCGTCAGGAATGCGGCTGTTTAAAGTGCACGTGCCAGATGAGTTGATGCAAGCCGGTATGTCCATTTACCAAACCCTGTTCGCAATATTCATGATTCTCGGCCCCATCATTGGAACGTTCGTATTTCAAGACTACGCGATTTACATTTCCATTTCCATCACAGGCCTCTCGTTTTTGCTCTCAGCTCTGACTCTCACCTTCTTGCCGCCTGATGGACCTGTCGCGAGTGACAGGCCGAAAACGACCGTGTTTGCTGAAATGAAATCGGGTGTCCACTATGTGCTCAACAACAAGGTTCTCACCCTACTTGGAGGTTGCTTTCTTGCAGCGGGGCTTGGGCTCGGCCTGATTCAGCCGCTCGGCATCTTCATTATCACCGAAAGACTCGGGTTGCCCACTGGCTACCTGCAGTGGTTCACCGCCGTGAATGGGGTTGCCATGATAATCGGTGGGGTGGTAACAATGGGGCTTTCGAAACGGGTGCCACCGCAACGACTTCTTATGCTGGGGATGGTCGTAAATTCAGCCGTCATGCTGCTTGTTGGATTTTCGACCCACCTGTGGCTAACCCTTATGGCGCAGTTTTTGGGTGGGCTTGTTCTTCCTGGGCTGCAAATCGGCATCAACACCATGATTTTGCAAAATACAGAGGAGTCATTCGTCGGACGAGTGAATGGCAGCCTGAACCCCCTCTTTATGGGTGGAATGGTCCTTACGATGAGTTTAGCTGGCTGGCTGAAAGACGCTACATCCCTGCTTACAATGTATGTAGGGGCAGGTCTACTGTTCGTCGTCGGACTCGTGGTCATTTTGCCTTTGTATCACCTCCGGTCCAATTCTACACCGTCTGAACAGGTAGACGCGATTTGACCCCTTCAACAGTTCGCGTGATAGCCAGCAAAACACACCTGGAGGTTTCAGAAACAGGTGTGTTTTGCTCATTTGTGGCCCATCCGTGCTGCCTTGTGTCAGAGAGCACCACACTACTCGCCTTACGCACATTATTCACTGGCGGGATCGAAGATGTCCTCAATCTGCTTGTTGAAGGCTTTCGCAATCCGAAATGCTAACGGTAAACTCGGATCATACTTGCCTATTTCCAAAGCATGAATTGTTTGCCGCGAAACACCGAGCACTTCCGCAAGCTCTTGTTGCGACCACGAGCGTTCTAGCCGTAGTTGTTTGATGATGTTCTTCATCGATATTTCCTACTCGCAATTCCAGCACCGACTCCCCACAATACGCACATTACAAGCGGCACGTATAGAATAGGAATTTGAGGTAGACCTGCATTCTCGAGAAATCCATAGGTTAATGTAAGGACAGCGGTCAGAAGAAACGAAAAGGTTGTCGCTTCGACATGGATGGTTTTCTGCAATTCGTCCAGAGTTCGAATAAACTGAATCGCAGACCAAACCACAAACAAGAGTGGGACTGCAGGTAACACCGCTATTGGAACACGCCATGGGGTTATGGATATCTTCGGCAAGACCCAAATCGACACAAACAGCAATATCGTGTACATCACCATTAAGCCAATGACGCGCAGAGTGTATCGTCTAATTCCTTCTTTCATTAGGAAACACCCCCACCAATGTAAAGTTTACTTTACAAAAACATACCGTGATTTGAGTCAAATGTAAAGCAAACTTTACACCCATTCTTACACTTCAGCGTAAACCTGCAGACCGTCAGTACACGAGTCACCTGATGTATTATCCGATATACAACCTAATTTGACGCTGCCGTAACTACTGTATATAATCACTATACACAGTAAGCACAATGCGGCAGGAACACGTGTCGACGGAACTAGAAAGGGGGCGTTCCTACTGCTCCAGATTGTCATTGCCAATTCGTCAGACGAACCGATTTACGCTCAAATCGTTCGACAAGTAAAGGACTTGATTGTGGAAGGAGACCTCTCTGCAGGTGAGGCGCTGCCGTCGATTCGAAGCTTGGCAAGAGACCTAAGAATTAGTGTGATTACCACAAAGCGTGCATACGACGAATTGGAAACTGCAGGATATATCGAAACAGTGGCAGGTAAAGGGTCCTACGTGGCCGCCGAGAGTCAAGCCATGTTGCGGGAGTCTCAACTCAGAATTGTTGAAGAACGACTTTTGGAAGCCATTCATGCGGCACATCGAGCTGAGCTCTCGCTCGAAGAAGTCGAAAACATGTTACGACTTTTATTTATAGAGGGGTGACCACACAGTGGCAACTTCAACGAACACCATGCTTGGTCTGATCGTAAAAAGGGGTGCTCATGGGCACCCCCTTTTTCGGCGGAACTTCTAATTAACGACCAGAAATCTTAAGCCATCAAGGTTAATGACATGAATGGCACGTTTTGATTTCATCACTCAGACTCGAGTCACACTTCTCGTCATTCAAAGTAGTGGCCCTGTTCGAGGTCCGCGATGAGCTCAGGGTGGACCGGTTCCCAACCCAGAAGTTCCCGTGTTCGCGCACCAGATCCGGGAAGCAAACTTGGTATGTCGAGTGCCGCAATGGCACCGAGAAAGCCGAAGTGTGCGTCCGCCTCGTCACGTGAAATGCTCACCACCGGCAGGTCTAGATGCTCGCCAATAACCTCTGCAATGCGCCGAAATGGTACCCCTTCCTCGGCGCGACCAAATAGCCTTGAACCGGCCGGTGCTTTTTCCACTGCCAGACGATACAGGCTGGCAGCATCAAGGCGGTGCACGGCTGGCCACCGGTTGGCCCCGTCACCAATGTAGGCTGACACACCCTTTTCTCGAGCGATAGCAATCAGTCTTGGCACGAAGGCCCTGTCACCCTCACCGTGGACTGTCGGCGCAAGCGACACAACCGCAGTTCGTACCCCACGCTCAGCCAGAGCGACGACAGCATTATCAGATGCCTCTCCGTTCGCGTGAGCAGTAGTGACGAACGGCTTACCCGTACCTTCGAGCACTGCCCCTATGGCGTTGACGGCACGCAAATCACTTGCAAGTGAACCCCCAAAGTCAGAGAAGTCGTGATTGAAGGCCAGGTGAATGACTCCGTCTGCGGCTGCGGCACCGCTTTGAAGGCTGTCGGGGTCGTCAACGGCACCGCGATGTATCTCGGCGCCAAGTTCCTTCAAAATACCGGCGCTATTGTCTGACCTGGCAAGGCCGGTGACCTCATGACCCCCATTGATGAGTTCCTTAACAACCGCGGAACCGATGTAGCCTGTTGCTCCCGTGACAAAAACACGCATTATGGTTTCCTCCTCCACGTGTTCAGTTGCTGTTGTTGTACGCAGACAATTGGAGTGTAAACTATAGAGTGCACTCTAAGGCAAGACATTTTCACATCAGATGTACATGCATTCGAGAAATCCGCGAAGCGACCGTTTAACGGCGTAAGGAGTCAAGACGTAAGCGCTCAAGAACTAAAGAATCAAGACGTAAGAAGTCAAGACGTGAGAAGTCAAGACGTAAGGAGTCAATGCGTAGTAACGTCAAAGCTTTGTGCCCCATTCTGTTGCCTCCTTGCCAATTTTCCGGTCAGGGCATATCATGAGTATGTTCTCATGATGATGCACAGGAAATGAGGATTGATTCATGTGACGCTCACGCAACTCCAGATATTTCTCACCCTAATACAGACTGGGTCGTTCACCAAGGCCGGTGAAGTTCTTGGCATGTCACAATCAGCCGTGAGCCATGCAATTGCGAGCCTAGAATCAGAGTTCGGTGTTCCACTCATTGTCCGGGAACGCAGAAGCGCACTCGTGTTAACCAGCGCAGGGGAACATTTGACAGTTCATGTGCGAGAAATCATGCACAGGGTTGGTTTGATAATGGAGGAAGTTTCCTCCGTCAACGGTATCGAAACAGGTACAATTCGCATCGGCACGTCACAAGGAGCGTCTCTGCAGGCATTGCCACCCATGCTCGCAGCGTTTCGCCAACAGCATCCAAACATCGAAATTATTTTTGTCGAAGGTACGACACAGGAGGTGCTCGATTGGGCTTCCACACGGACTGTTGATGTGGGACTGGTGATATCATCTGAGCCCCCTCAAAATGCCATGCCTCTTCTCACAGCTCCACTGGTGGCTGTAATCCCGTCCACGTTTCCAGGCGTCGATTCTGCCAACATTCCCATGAATACAATCAGTGATACCCCTTTTGTCCTAACCAAATCAGACCACGGGACACTGGTTCAGCAGTTGCTCATTCAGCAAGGAATAAACCTCCGTGTACTGTACGAGGTGAGTGATTTACTCGCGGCGCTCCGACTTGTCGAGGAAGGCATTGCTGTTACGGTCATTCCCGAGAGCTTCAGTGCAGCCGTCGACCTATCGAATGTCCATGTCCATCGTGTAGAGCCACCGATAGCAGTCACGCTGTATCTAATCGCTCCATCACTTGATGAGGCTTCGCCCGTAGTTCGGGCCTTCATCGAGATGGCCCAGGTAGTGTACCCCAGAAGCTAGAGAGGAGAAATTCGTATGGCGCAAAGGTTTATCCGTACATTGGGGGACCCAATCTTAAGGGTCGAGTGCAAAACCATTCCTGCATTCACGGCCGGAATCGTGAAACTGCTCGATGACATGATTGAAACACTATACGCCTCAGATGGGCGTGCTGGCTTAGCCGCACCTCAGGTGGGTGTTGCGAAACGCGTCAATGTTTTGGACTATGACAATAGTGGATTGGTCGAATTGATTAATCCGGAGATCGTGGCTACTTCTGGTGAGCAGTACACCTGGGAAGGGTGTTTGTCGATACCAGGTTACTACGGAAAAGTGAAGAGAGCACAATACGTCAAAGTGCGGTCGTTAAACCGTGCAGGTGAAGAAGTATTTTACGAAGGTGAAGGAAAATTGGCGGTGTGTATGCAACACGAAATAGACCACTTAGACGGTATTCTGTACATCGATCACGTGGAACCAGGACAGTTATTCAGAGAATGGGATAACAAGCCAGTGGATGTCATGGCAATGATAGGGCTATCACGATCACGATCTGCTCCGTGACCCCGCCTCACCTTCGCCGGATTGCTGCTTCAGAAACTCGCGGACGGAAGCATCACTTGATAATCCAATCGCACGGCTGAAAGCCGCCTGGGCTTCATCACAGCGCATGGACGTAGTGCGCCCAGTTCGCCACATACTCTTTCTGCCGAAGCGGATCGGTCCGCAGGGAAAAATCCTCTTGGCTTTCATAAAACATGAGGGTGTAGTGCATGATTATCCTCCTTTATACACACTAGGTGCTTATCTACGTTCGCTGTGATGACGAACGAGCAGTGCCAATTTCTACAATCGGATACGATGTTTTCTCAATTCACTCGTGATGATGTTCCAGAAGTGGCATCCAGCCTGTAAGTACTGCTCCTCCACTCGACGCGTTCTCAGCGAAAAGGTCCCCTCCATGACATCGGAAGATGCGTCTTGCGATGCTCAGGCCCAGTCCTGCTCCCCCCGTCGAGGCATTCCGTGAACCATCTCCCCGATACAGAGGCTCAAAAATGCGGACTAAATCATCATTGTCAAAACCAGAACCCGTGTCGCTCATTGTCAGCTCTATCTTCTCCGGTAGTCGCTTTAAGCGAATGGTAACGCTCCCCTGATTCGGCGTGTGCCTGAGCGCATTGTCCAACAGATTTGTGATGGCTCGCTCCAAAAGATGCGGGTCTCCGGAGATGACGCAGTCCACATCAAGGGTATTCGTGGACAAAACAATCTCCTTTTCGCGTGCTCTACGAGCCATACTTTCAATTGCCGTATTGACGACCTCTGACAAATTGAAAGCTTCGGTCTGTAATGTCTGTTCCATGTACTCAAGCCTGGTAAACGCAAACAAATCAGAAACCAACCGGTCAAGATGAGCGGCCTTGTCTTGACAAACCTCCAGGTAATGAGCCAGTTTGTCCGGAGACTTGGCAATCCCTTGTTCCATGCCATCGAGGAATCCGCGTAACGCGAATAATGGGGTACGCAGGTCATGCGCAATGGCACCAATGAAGAATTTCCGTTCTTCCTCTAATTTTTGCTGTTTTGAAAAGGCTTCGCGAAGCCCTTTTACCATCACCTCAAACGCAGTCCGTACCTGTCGGATTTCAACGGCACTGGAAGCAGCGATTGTGAAGTCGAAATCGCCCTCGGCAATCCGCAGTGCCGCACGATTCATCGATTCGAGCGGCTTGATGACGTTTCTGCCCATTTGCAAGCCTACGAAGGTCACAGCAAAAACACAGGCCAAAATCGCTCCTACTGCTGCCAGTGGGTCGGCGTTTCCAGGTTGTGAGACCAGCACTGTGCCGACCAATTGGCCATTGTTCATCACGGCTGTTCGCTGTTCGGACATCCATGGCTGATGTCGATGAAAACCCTGTCTTGCCGATTCAAAAATCACTTGATTGGAGGGAGAACGTATCTCCACGTCAACACCTTCGTGCTGCAATTGCAGGGCCATCAGCTTCTGCCAGTCCGCGGATGCCCAATTGCGCTCATCTTGAATCATCCGCTCGGTCGTTTGCGTCAGGTTCGTCTGTCCTGTGCCACGTTGTGTCAGCCATGAATGCGAACCAATCAGTGAAATAAGAAAATAGACCAGCCACGGAAATATGACAATCGAAAGCACCCCGACAACCATGTATTTTCGAATTCTCATACCGGCGTCCCTTCAAATCGGTAACCCACACCCCAGACATTTACAATAAACCGGGGATTATTGGCATCCTGTTCGACCTTTTCTCTAATCCGTGCAACATGCACGCGTACTGTATGTTTATCGCCGATACCCTCCCAAAACTTGTCGAGCAGATACTCATACGTGAATACTTGACGAGGATGCTCAGCTAGTAGGCAAAGCAGGTCATATTCCTTCGGCGTGAAAGCAACCGATTGTCCACCGACAGTAACCTCGCGCGCCGACAGGTGCACAGCGAGCCTGCCATAGTCGAGAACCACGTGTCGACTGGTCGGCTTCGAACTCCGGCGTAAAATTGCTTTAACCCTTGCTACCACTTCAGCAGGCGAAGCAGATTTGACGATATAGTCGTCTCCGCCGATACTGAGTCCTCGTATTTTATGAACGTCATCGTCTCGGGCGCTTAAAAAGAGAATCGGAACGTCGCTGTCTACACGAAGCTGCTTGCACAAGTCAAAGCCCGTCTGTCCCGGCATCATTACATCGAGAATGATGCAGTCAACCGCTGTATGCGCCAGCACAGTCAATGCATCGTCAGCACTAGTACCCGACTCCACTTGAAAACCGTCATTTTCGAGAAAATCGCGGATGAGTTCCACAATCACCGGATCATCATCCACCACTAGAACTGTCTTCGAATTGTCCATGGGAATCCCTCGTTTTCACACACTTAACTTTTTCATCTCGCCATGAACTTCTCACGGTGACCTTCAGGGTGACTCTGCAAGGGAAGTGTAGCATGTTCCGAGCCGCATCTGCCTTGTCATCCGCGAACTGAGCCTGCTTTGTGACTCCTTGTTGATGGTTTCGTGACACTTTTCCCAACAGCTTTGAGACATTGCGTCGCTATTCTTAGGTCACGCGGTTCAAGCCGCAACACACTTGAGGAGGGATTTTGCATGTGGTGGGGACATCCTTATGGATTTGCTTTTTTTCCGCTCGTCTTCCCGTTTGGAATTTTTGGTTTTGTGGTGCTGTGTTTCATCATAGCTCGAATCATTTTCTTTCGCCGTTTTCGCCGATCCGGTGATGGTTACTGCGGGCCGATGTATGGACCTTGGAACAGAGAGGGCGGGGCTGACGCTGTTTTAAAACAGCGGCTGGCAAAAGGAGATATCACGGAAGACGAATACAACCATATCCGTGAAATTTTGAAAGACTAAACAACTGGGCTTTCCAATGCTTCAGTTCCATCCCAACCGCACGAAGTGCACGGATGAAGCTTCTGGACCTGACTGTTTAAAGTGCGCCCCAATATTTTCTCACATGTGAGCTTTTACCACGTGTAAGGGAGAGGTCATTCGTGAACGGATCTTACGCAAGTTTCATTCCCAATGGAATTCAGTACCCGGATCTTGCAGGCAAAGTGGCCGTCGTGACCGGTGGGTCGCGTGGGCTTGGAGCCGCATCGGCTCAGGCACTTGCCAAAAACGGCGTGTCCGTTGCTGTGGTTGGCAGGAATCAGAATGCCATTGATGCCACCGTCAACCGTATTGTTTCGACAGGAGGGCAGGCCATTGGTGTGGCTGCCGATTGTACGGTCGAAGCCGATGTCGCACTCTTGCATGATAGAGTTGCTAATGAACTCGGGTTGGTGGACATTCTCGTTGTGTTTGCAGGCGGAAACGGGATGCCGGTTGCAACCGCAAAAGAGACAATTCCGCATTGGCGTGAAGTTATCGAAACGGATCTCACGTCAACCTTCCTCACGATTTCGACGTTTTTGCCCGACATGATGGCCCAACAATCCGGTGCCATTATCACCATGTCCTCTGCGGCTGCTCGCCAAGCCGCGCGGTCATCGGCCGCTTACGCGGCAGCAAAATCCGGTGTGATTGCGTTGAGTCGCCACCTGGCCGGGGAGTTTGCAAAAGCAGGAATACGGGTCAATTGCATTGCTCCCTCAGCAGTTGAGAACGAAAAAATGAGGACGTGGGTTTCAGCAGAAGACCGCCAGGCGCTCGCGGAGACATTCCCATTGGGGCGGATTGGACAGCCAGAAGATGTGGCCGCGGCGACGTTATTTTTCGCATCTTCTGCCTCATCGTGGATAACCGGAGTCACGCTGGACATTGCCGGTGGAAAGGTGATGTTATGAGCAGTGTCGAACAGCGCAGAATCTCAGACCATCTTGAGTGACTTTTTCATCGTTTACTCTGTCAAAAACTGCACGATATCTGCAAAGGCTTGTTGGCCCTCAGCCTTCTGTGCAAAAAGTCCTAAAACTCATCTTTGACAGTTTAACTGTGGAAAACTCGGCCCTGTAGGACCCGGAACCGCGCTGCTGCGCGGTTTTCTGTTGATAAGTCCTGTTTTTAGCTCGAAAATGTAGGTCAAAAATTGTTTGGACAGTGGATAACTTTATTGTTGATATATTTATATTTTTGTACTATATTCGTAGGTAATAATAGTTGTGGTGGTGAGCCCTGTGTTCGCACAAATTGTATCCACAAAACGCCGCGAGGGAAAGGCAGTTAAAAAGCGCCGGATTGCTAGCCTTGGTAACGTTGATGGCTACTCTGAGGAAGAAATTCAACAGTTTATTCGCACTCTGGAATCGCTCCTACAAAACCGTGCCTCTGGTTCGATCGAGGACTTCGACCCGAAGTCGACCCTCTCTTTCGGCGTTCCCTACGTGGTTCAATTTTTGTGGGACCAGTTGGGGCTAACCAAAGCTGTACAAAACGAATTGAAAGATCGCCAGGTCACATTTGATGTGGCCCGCTATGTGAAGGCGATGGTCTGTAACCGTTTGATGAACCCGTCCAGCAAGCTGGACCTGTTCCACACCATTGAAGACATGTATCTGCCAGAGTCAGGTGATGAACCGTGGCAGCTCCAACATTTTTACCGTGCCTTGGATCACCTCATGGACATGAAGCCACAGCTTGAGAAGCTCATCTACCAGCGACTCACGGACCTTCTGAGCTTTCGCCTGTCGCTGGTACTCTATGACCTAACCAGTACGCATCTCAGTGGCCACCACTGTCCGATTGGCGAACACGGATACTCCCGAACCCACCGACCAGACCTAGAGCAGGTTGAACTCGGCCTACTTGTCACACCGGACGGCCTGCCAATCACTCATGAAGTCTTTGCAGGAAACACACCGGACAAGAAGACCGTCAAAGAGATTCTAGAACGTTTGAAGAAAGACTTCTCGGTAGAACAGTGTGTCTTCGTCGGGGACCGTGGCATGGTCACCAAAAAGAACACCGAGCTATTGGCAGAACTCCAATATCCCTTTATTGTGGGCTACCACAAACGTGGTCGTGTGGTCAGCGACACCTTGTTAACAAAGTACAATGACATCTCAGTCTATACCGAACTACGTGGTAACCTCAGCTACCTTGAGGTGCCTGCATCTGCCGTCGAGGATGATGAAAAAGGGCAAGATGCTCGCTATATTCTCTGCCACAACCCACTCAAGGCAAAGACAGACGAAGCCTTCCGTGTGTCCGCGTTAGAGGAAGCAGAACAAGCCCTGGTCGAATACGGGACGTGGTTGGAGAAACCTCACCGCGGTCGGAAAACAAGCACACAGTCCGTGATGCTCAAGGTCAGCGACATCCTCACGAAAAAAGGTGTACAAGCGTTTCTTGAAGTGGAGTTCAATGACGAGAAGCTCTCCTACAAACGTAACGAGGGGGCCCTAGCCAAGGAAGCGCTCCGAGACGGAAAGTTTGTGATTAAAACCAACACCAATCTACCAGCCGAACAGGTTGTCACCTCCTACAAAACATTGATGAACGTGGAACGGGCGTTTCGCGAGATTAAGAACTTCCTCGATGTCGGCCCGGTTTACCACTGGAATGAGAAGCGTGTTCGTGGCCACATCTTCGTCTGTGTACTGGCATATCTGTTCGAGCAAGAGGTTCAAGTGATGTACCGCCGCTGGTGGGAACAGCGTGAGCGCGAAGCTCAGCAGATGGACAACGCTGCAGGGCGTGAGCAACGGCTGGAGGAACTGGGCGCGCGCTGGTACACCGGCGAACGAATCATGAAGGAACTAAAGCGATGGCACGTAATGAAGACTGAATTCCTTGGGAAAGAGTTTCTGAGCGTGCCACCTCCGCCGCAGGACCTGCGTGAGGTGCTCAAGGCACTGAACATTCCACTTCCTGCGAAAGCCATCCATCTGCGTCAGACGTCGTCCGGCACGCTCGTTTAGTCTGAATTCACATCCGGAGGCCCCAACCAGTTTGGGGCTCTTTGCGTTGTAGGGCAAAATACCACCTACAATCCCTTACTGGGCCAAGGGCACTGTCAAAGATGAGCTAAAAATCCATGAATCGTGCCCCCATAGCGAATGAGCCGTACACGTACACCCGACTCCTGAAGCCGATATGCGTACGCCTCGCCTTCATCCCGTAAGGGGTCATATTCTGCCGTTAGAACCAATGCAGGAGGTAAATCGGATAGATGGCTTGCTTTAATGGGCGATGCGTAAGCATCATAAGCTTGCCTGACATCTGGCATGTACCATGACCAAAACTGGCCAATCCCTTGCTCCGTTGTTAAATACTTCGACCCACACTCTGCATAGGATTCGTATTTCGATGGAACGAGGGACTGGTGAAACTCCGTATTTGGGTATATCAAGACCTGCTTGTGAAGGGGCGGTGTTCCTCGGTCTCGGGCCATTATCGTGACCGCTGTCGCAAAGGTTCCCCCCGAACTGTCTCCCGCAACCGCAATCATGGAGGGATTGATGTTTAGTGAAGGAGCATTGTCACTGCACCACTTCGCGACCGCGTAGCAATCTTCAACTCCTGCTGGAAACGGGTGTTCGGGGGCAAGTCGGTAATCAACCGCAATCACCTTCCATCCCAACTTGTTCGCGAGATGACGACAGGTGACGTCATGACTCTCCAAACTCCCGATACAAAAACCACCGCCATGAAAGTATAAGAGCAGTGGTAATTCTCGACTTTCATTTGGTGTGTAAACCCGGATGGGTATGTTTCGTTCCGGCAATGGGATAGACATGTCCTCGACGTTCCAGACAGATGGTCTCTGTTCAAGCGCAATGGTTCTTGACTTCTGCCTGCGTCGCAATTCCACCGCATCCATTGGCGGTGCAGGGTCCTCCTCGGAAATTGAATCAAGGAATACTTTGACGTGAGTTCGAAGTTCCATACATACCTCCCTACACTGGTTGGTCGACCGCTTTACATACAAAATCAAACATGACCTTAGTGGGGACATCGGTCACCCCGTCGTACCACTTGTGCACTTCCCTACTCGATACGACGTTCACCAAATGGCTAACTATTGCATCGATGCCACTTTCCTCTTTTATTTCACGCATCACACCATCAATCAGATTTTCCCCGATCTCGGTTATTCCGCCAGGGTACACCCAGCCATCAAAAACCACAACTGTATGTTTATGTATTTGGCCAACAAAATCCTTCTCGACCGTCAGTCGAAATTACAAATCACGGTCTCAACTGGTCCGTCCAAGACGAAACTGACTGACCATCGATTGAAGTTGCGCAGCCAGCTCTGTAAGCGCAGATGCCGAGGCGGTAATTTCTTGAGTGGTGGCGAGCTGTTCTTCTGTCGATGACGATACGTTTTGCATTCCAACTGCTGTCTCATGCGATACGTTCGCAATCTCGGCCACCGCGGTCGTCAGTTCGGCAGCACCTAAACTAAGCCGTTGGGATGCAACTGATGCTTGTTCTATCTGGTTAGTGACGGTTTGCATCGATGCATTTATTTCTTCGAAGGACCTCCCTGCTGCGTTCACGGCTTCCAGTCCACTAGTAACTTGTTCTGTTGTCTTTGTCGTTGCCAGTACAGCCTTCGCAGTTCCACCTTGAATATGTTCAACCAAGGCCGTGATCTTCTTGGCGGATTCAGCCGATGCTTCCGCTAACTTACGAACTTCACCAGCTACAACGGTGAACCCCCGTCCGCTCTCCCCCGCACGTGCTGCTTCAATTGCTGCATTGAGGGCAAGGAGGTTGGTTTGACTCGCAAGACTTGTCATGGTATCCACAATTTGTCCGATTTTGGCTGACTGAGCCCCTAAGTCTTGAACAACAGTTCCTAGTGCGCTTACTGTTTTGCTGATGTTGTTCATCTGTTCGACCGCAGCCGTAACCGCGATATTGCCGACCTCCACCTTATGACCTGTCACAGTGGCAGAGGATAAAATGACGCTCACATTGTCAGCAATGCGTTGAACACCATTTGTCATGGCCTGAATGGCTTGTTTACTCTCTTCAAGACTGGTTGTCTGTCGCTCTACGCCTTCTGATGTAATTTGAATGATAGATGCAATATGTTCTGCAGACTGGCTATTATCTTCAGAACTTGCAGCCAGTTGTTGCGCAGACGCTGCAACCTGACTTGATGCCGAAACGACACCATAGATAATATCTCTTAACTGCAGAATCATCCTGTCAATGGCACCTGCCAACTTCCCAAATTCGTCTCCAGAATCATGATTGATGAAGTGTTCAAGACGACCTTGGCCAACTCGCTCAACAGCATCTACAATTCGACGAACTGACAACGTCAAGGACCTGGAAATTGAGATGCCGATTCCAAGGCTAAGTATGGCGATAGCAATAACACTCAATATCAAGACCATCGTTGAAATGCTTTGCAAATGCTGTGAATGTGTGATATGTTCCTGCGCCGTTTTCTGTGCCGACGCAACCAACCCTGACAATAAAAACGAGATAGAGTCCTCTTCAATGGTCAGCGTTGAACCCAGCATTTGTCTCGCCGCACTACTTTCCCCTTTCGTCAACTCACGGACCACCACTTGGACGTTCTGATTGTACTGTGAAACCTTTGGGGCGAGTTGTTTGATGACACCTTGCTCGTAAGTATTGTGGTTCAATTGCCTATACATCTGAAACTGCTGCAGCAAGTCTTTCATGTTCTGCTGGACAGGTACGGTAAAAGAACTGTCGCCTGTAAGAATCGAATTTCGCAGGTCCACCTTGACCTGATCTAAATCTATCTGCACTTTGTTGATGTCGTTTATACTTTGCATATCGTCTATGTAAATCATCCGGGCGTCATTTTTAGATTGTGCATTCAGATACCATTGGGTCGCGCCGAGTCCCATCAGTAAAACCACGATAATGAGAAAAGTCGCCATCAACTTCTGAAACATAGTCAAGTTACGTGCTATTGTTGCAGACCAAAAGTTCTTTCTCACCCCAACCACTCCCCTAAATTCTAGATGTCTGGATTACGGCCGTGACGGATATTTGTTTGAATGCACGGCTCTTGCTTTTACTGTCCCGAACCTTGCTATCGGGGCGGAATGAACCCGGCGTTCATCGTAGCATTCGAACGTAAATGTAATGTAAATTTTGTATTTATATCTCTTGGAGTTTGCCTCATTAGACGGAGCGAAGAAGCGAAAGGGTTTGCGCACCGTCAAATCCAGTAGCAATCTCCCTTGTTTCGCTGAAGAGAGTTCATGTTAAAGGTTCATGGTAAAGGTTCATGGAAAAGGTTCATGTTAGAGTTTGACTCGAGGGATGCATCCGTGGAGATATTCCAAATCAAGAAGAGCAGACGATCTCTTCAGAAAATCTTAAGATTTTGCCCGCGTAGAAGTTAAGATCCATTTACTACACTATTTGCAAGGTAGCAGCTTATGCCACAGTGTAACGAGAGGTGAGAGTGTGGAACCGTATCGCATCTTGGTCGTAGATGATGACAAAGAGATTCGCGACGCAATTGAAATTTACCTGCGCAATGAAGGCTTTGATGTTCTGCACGCAAAGGACGGGCTCGAGACACTTTCCATCCTGCGTGAATACACAATTCATGTCATCGTGCTCGACATTATGATGCCGAACCTCGATGGACTCTCGGCGACATTTCGAATTCGGGAAGAAAATAACATTCCTATCATCCTGCTAAGCGCCAAAAGTGAAGACACGGACAAAATTCTCGGCCTGCAAATCGGTGCAGACGATTACGTCACAAAGCCGTTTAATCCGCTAGAGTTGATTGCTCGGGTAAAGGCTCAAATACGCCGCTACCTCACACTCGGAACTGCGGTGGACAACGAGAAAGCCGTTCAACTGCATGGTCTGACGTTGGATGGGGTTTCGCGCGAAGTAACCGTTCATGGCGAGGCCGTGCACTTTACGCCGATGGAGTATAAGATTTTTGAATTGCTCATCACGCATCCGGGACGCGTATTTTCGATTCAAGAGATATACGAACTTGTCTGGAAGGAGCCGTATTATCGTAGCTCAGATAACACGGTTGCTGTGCACGTGCGGAAGATTCGGGAGAAAATCGAGATCGATGCAAAAAATCCAAGACACTTGAAGGTGGTGTGGGGCATTGGATACAAAATGGAGAAATAACTTAAATGTCGTGGGTTGGCTGTTTCTGTTCACGCTCGGCCTCAGCGGACTGATGCCACTGCTCGGCGGGTACTTCTATTCCCCTGTCGCGGCGTACGTTCAAATGGCTGCCGGAGCAGCCGCCATCACGGCGTCGATGCTGCTGCTGCGCAAGGTGGACGTTGCAGCACTGTTTAACTATCCGTCGATCCGCTCCTTATATCATCGCATCCCCATCGACCTGCGGGCGCTTGCAGCGTTCGTCTTTCTCCTCATCACCATCGGAAACTTACGCGGCAACATCGTTCAAATCCCTTTCACGGCGATGTCTGGCATCTTTCTGGTCAAGTCACTCGTAATGATAACCGTCTTGGTCACTCTCACCATCGTGCAGGGCTGGTTCCTATTCGAAGTTTGGCGCGATGCCGCTTTCCGTCATTCGTCATGGCAGAATAGCCTAGTCTATCGCACGTGGACTGCGATAAAGGAATCCTTTCTTACTCAAAGCGTAGGCTTTGGCTTATTTTGGACCTTAGGCGTGATGTTTGCATCAGGCTTTGGACTCATGATTGTTTTATACATCCACGGCGCGGCCGTTCTATATATCCCGCTGTTTGTGCTTGTGACGCTACCCACCCTGTTTGGGGTTGTTCGGCGAACAGGGTATTTCAATCGGATGGTCCAGACTGCTGCGATTGTTGCCACAGGGTTTCCGCAACCGGACTTACCGCTCTATGGCCATTCCGGCCTGCGCCAGCTCGCTGGCAGCATCAATCAAATGAAGCGTGGCGTGGAATCGTCGCACGCGGCACAAGCCAGAAGTGAGCGACTTAAGACTGACCTTATCACCAACGTCAGTCACGACTTGCGAACACCGCTGACGGCGATTATTACGTACATCGATTTGCTGAAGATGCCGGATGTTTCGGAAGAGAACCGTACGCTCTATGTCGATGTCCTAGCTGAAAAATCGCAGCGTCTCAAAGCACTCATCGAGGACCTCTTTGAAGCCTCCAAGATGGCAAGCGGCAACACCGAACTCGTCAAACAGCAGGTTGACATCAGTCAACTGCTCGAACAAGCTCTGGCTGAGCGGGACGAGGACATCTCAGCTTCGACTTTGGAATTCCGCGTTACGAAACCGGACACTCCCGTTAACTGTCTGGTGGACGGACAAAAAATGTGGCGCGTGTTTGATAATCTCATCGGGAACATCCTAAAATACTCGCTCGATGGAACTAGGGTGTACATCTCCATGACAAGTACACCAGATGCCTTAACGCTGACGTTTAGGAATATCGCCAAGTACGAGCTGAACGGAGACGTCGATGAGTTGTTTGAACGGTTTCGACGCGGAGACGAATCACGGCATACCGAAGGTTCAGGACTTGGCCTGGCCATCGCCAAGTCCATTGTGGACCTCCACGGTGGAACAATGGAGTTGATGACTGATGGAGATTTGTTCAAAGCAACCATCATGCTCCCCATATAACATCTTTATGGCGTCTTCCCTGGCCGGGTAGGTATCGTCTCTGCCGGGGCGTCTTATTTACCCGCATTCCTCTATGCCCAAATTGGTGTCGACCTCATGGTTTCCACTTCGAATCACAAAGGCACTGAGGTCACCGCGGTTGTCCGACTGGGCGAATGACAATCTCGTTGACATCGACATTTGGTGGTTGACTTAATGCGAAGATGACGGCGGATGCAATATCTTCCGGATTGAGCAACGGAACCTTCGGCGGATTGCCGTCCCAGAGAGGGGTATCCACCATGCCGGGGACCACGAGCGTAACGCGCACACCCTGGCCTGTGACTTGCTGACGAATGGATTCTGCCATCCCCGTTATCGCCCACTTTGACGACGAATAGAAAGAGCCTGGTAATGCTATCTTGCCCGTTACCGATCCGGTGAAAATTAAATGCCCCTGCGTTTTCACCAATTCAGGAAGGGCCATTCTCGCCGTCGTGGCTGCCCCAAACACATTTGTCAGTACCATATCGCGCCATTCGTTAGGGGTATCTTCGCCACCGAAAAATGGCGATCCGCTCACTACAGCCGCATTCGCGAACACAGCGTCGATGCGACCGAAATGCTCAAGCACATGGTCGAACATCTGGCGTTGCGATGCCCAGTCGGAAACGTCGCAGGGAACCACCAAGGTGCTTTCAGAGCCAAGTTCGCTGGCGAGATGATTTAGTTTTTCCACAGAACGCGCGGCCAGAACCACCCGATAACCGGCCGTAACCGCGAAGCGAGCGGTGTGTGCACCGATCCCAGACGATGCACCTGTAATCAACAAGACTTTTCCATGCTTACTGACCAAACAACCCTCTCCCCATCCATCAGAATTGTGTCAATCTAAATGCTGCTCAACACATTGCATCTTCATCCTACTCGAAAATACTACTCTACTGCGGAGTGACGCTCCTCAAATTTCGTTGCTCTAGAACCCCACGGAAAGTTGTATCGTTGTGCTCCCTCACCGTGGCCAGACCCTTGCCTCGCTGTCCGCTGTCCGCTGTCCGCTGTCCGCAAAATTGGGACACAGCTCTCTGTTGACGTCATCAAATATCTGGTATATTTTTAGTGTACCATCTGTAGTAGTACATATGGTTTTGTGCGGCATGGATGCGGAACAACACGGTCGCAGACATGCCAATCAGGAGAGAATACGAACCCCTTAAGCAGTACGGTAAGAACAATCATGGAATCCTGGAACCGCAGCGAAAATGCGCGAAGGTGAATGGAGGAATCAATCATGTGGCTTCAAATTGATCCCAAGTCACCTGTTCCCGTTTACCAGCAAATTGTGGATGGAGTGAAAATCGGGATCGCAAAAGGCATCTTCCAGCCTGGCGAGCGGATACCGTCCATTCGTGAGTCTGCAATCGACCTCATGCTGAATCACAACACTGTGGCGAAGGCTTACCGTGAGTTGGAACATGAAGGCGTGATTGTTACTCTGCGGGGTCGCGGTACATTCGTCACAGAAAACCGATTGATTCCTGACAGGGAACTCCGCGTGGGAGCATTAAAGGATCTACTCAAGCGGGTGCTCATCGAATCCCACTATCTCCAGCTATCTGAGGATGAGCTGTTCGACTTGCTAAAGGCGGTTATTGCCGATTGGCACGGCAACTCGTAGAACTCAACAACAATAGTTCCAACAAAAACACTAGTCAGATTAAGCCTCCGTTGTAACAGCAAATTACGATCGAGAGGAAGTGCATCATGACCATTGCCATTCAAACTGCAGGGCTCACCAAAGTCCTAAACGGCGTATCTGTGGTGAAAGATGTCAGTCTTTCTATCCCGGAGGGTACCATTTGCGGCGTCGTAGGTGCGAACGGAGCAGGAAAAACCACCCTGTTGCGACTCTTGCACGGCATCATGTGGCCAACATCCGGTGAGATTCAGTTGTTCGGACAACCGATGCCAAGGGAGTCTGCGCCACTGCGACAGCGCATCGGTTACGTTGCCTCCGAAGGCACCATATACCCGTCGTTTCGTGTGCAGGACTTAATCGAGTTTAGCGCGTCGCTCTACGAGCGCTGGGACGCACAGCGCTGCAGGCGCCTGCTTGACGCACTGCAATTGCCAAAAAGGCAGCTCATTCGCCAACTTTCTCTCGGCATGAGAATGCAACTTCGGCTGGTCATTCGACTGTGCACACATCCGGATGTGCTCTTGCTCGATGAGCCAACGAATGGACTCGACGCTGTTATCAAACGACAATTTCTCCAGCTCATTCTTGATGAAGCCTTGAACGATGGTACTACCATTGTCATGGCGACTCATCTTCTGCCGGACTTAGAGCGGATGGCGGACAGTGTTGTCGTAATGTACAAGGGACGGATGATTGCCGACGGCGTTATTGATGACTTAAAAACCAAATTCCGAGGCTATCAAGTCGTGTTACCAAACGGGATGCCAAGTAGCGTTGCGAAGTCAGAGCGCGTTTTACAAACCGAACAACGTGGTGCTGTTTGGACGGTCATCGTGGACGACATTGACGGCGAATTAGAACAAGTGTTGCGACAAGCAAGTACTCATTTTGAAACGGTGCCACAGAGTCTTGAAGATATATTCACACACGTATTGCGTCGGGAGGGATACAGCCGTGAAGCCATCCTTCTTTCCTAAGCCACTGCTTTCTAAGGGCGTGAAGCCAACCTTCTTGCCGAAGCCACTGCTGTACAAGGAATGGAAGGAAAATCGTTGGTGGCTGTTGACGGCGTTTGTGTTACTGGTCTTCGGACCTGTATCTAATCTCATCGGAGTGATGTCAGCGCCGCAAACCGGCGCCTTCGGCGACACTACTGCCAGACTGGTCTGGAAAACACTCGTTCCGATTCTATATCACGTACAGTACTCGCCTGGTAATGCTGGTGCATATCCCACGTTTCAGAGTTCCTTCATTCATGGACACCCAGCCGTGAGCACCTTCGGTGGAATCGTGTCAATGGGGCTAATGATTGCTTTGATTACCGTGGAACGTAATCGGCACACCTTGTGGTTCACGTTCTCCTTCCCCATCCGGCGCATCGATGCGCTGCGTGTAAAAATTGTGTTTGCTGCAAGCGTGGCTATCTTCGGTCTGTTAGTCAATTTCCTCATCCTAGTAATTTGCAACGTCGCGGCCCACGGTGTAATTCCCTGGACCACACTGTGGTATTGGCTTGGAGAGAATCTACTCATCTCATTAACCCTCATGAGCATTGGCCTATTATGTGGAGCGATTGTACAGTCTGGTCCTCTGGCAGGCATTACTGCGCTCATCATGGCCTCTTACCCGTGGGGATTGGGTTTTTCAATTTTTCGTTCACTGCCTACGAACGTTGGAATACAGGAACAGACGGCTTCGATGTACCCAGGGGCTACTTCTTCCACCTTCCCTTTGCTCGTATCCGGTGCAACAACGCCGTCTGGACGTCTTTCCTTATTACTGCGCTCCCTGTCCCCAACCAGCTTCTTTTCGGGGAGCGGGGGATTTGGCGGATCGGTGAATGGGATGGTCGTCTCCACCAACTGGGGGCACCCACTTACCGTTGGACTCGTTTTGTGGTTTGTCTGTGTCATCATTTTGTCTGGAGCGGCCGGCATCTACGCCTACCTGCATACACCAATTGAGAGAAATTCCCATTGGGTGATGTTCCCTCAATTGGGCCCCTGGATACGCGTCCTGTACGATGGGGCTTTGAGCCTTTTTCTCGTCAATGCCTTCACGGCAACGAGTCAAACTGTGAATAACACGCCATACCTTCTGACGGGATATTGGTTTGGCATGTGGCTCGTGGTCTGGCTTATCTCCATTGGCATACGCGAAGCGTACAAGATGCGTATTAGGTCGCAGCACTGAAGCCTTGGCCTAGAGAGGGTGCGGGAGGTGCAGAGGGTGTCGTGCGGGACAGTGCCCGTACGGGGTCCCGGGACGCGGGGCCGTATGTGCGCCAGGGTGCGATGAGGGATGGTGGGACTCGGTGCCGTATGTGCGCTAAGGTGCGATGCGGGATGCCCAAATCTCACATACTCTCAGAGTTTGGCCCGGTTGGGGCGCAATAGCGAGCCCTGAACGTGTTATTCACCCTAGTCGAAATACGTTCAAGTGGAAATAACGCGCTCGTAGCGCGTTATTCACTGAACCGGATCAAAATAGCGCGTTGACACCTCGTTATTGACTCAAGGTGCCAACATAGCGCTTCCACAGCACGCTATTTTTTACCGGCGCTATACATTCACTCGGAAATAACGCGCTCAGGACGCGCTATTACAAATTACTGTCCACAACCAAGACCAAAACCATGGCCATGGCCGCGCACTCCGACGCATCCAGGATACGTAAGGAGTGCGAGTTAATCATATCTCACTTGCTCGGCGACGATAAACTTTGTGAAATTGTGCCAAGCTTGTTCAATGGATAAAGTACGAAGTCCGCTCTGCCCGTTATGGCCGAACGGGCAACGTATTTATGTACCCACAGGCGGCTATCATCTGACGGGGGACGGTTGTCACCCAGCATAAAATAATGACCAGCGGGAACGTGGTAGGTACCTAGTGCCGTTCCATTCGACTTTGCAATATTGATATTCGACTCATCGAGCTTCTTGCCGTTGACGTATACTGCATCTTCAGTAACGGTGACCGTGTCACCAGGTAATCCTACCACTCGTTTTACGTAAATCTCCGACGGTTTGTCGGGGAAATGAAACGTGACAACTTCTCCTCGATGAATGGAACCAAACTCTGTAGCAATCTTGTCGACGGCAATCACAGAAATCTGCTGGGGGCTCGTCGCCGGAATTGTTGGATACATCGATGCTGATGGTACAACAGCGGCAGTTGCTACAAATGTCCGAATTCCAAACGCGACGAACAAGCCAACCCCGATTGGTATAACCAAGTCTTTTAACCAGCGATGTTTGTTCTCTCGTTTCAACATTTCACGTCCTTATCTCATGACTACCACGCAATTTCTCTATGGAGAGCAGAGAATCCTTCTGCATCTATGTTACTGTGAATATATACTAGTATTGGGAGGTGATTCTTTGCCAGTGCAAGCACATACTTTTGTAACCTTGTTCTTCATATTGTGGTTTGGAATGGCCCTCGCAAATGTAATTGCACCAAGGTTCGTGTGGAAGATGACTCAGAGTTGGAAAGCCTTTAGGGAGCCTCCAAAGGCATATTTTCTGATGCAGCGAGTGATTGCCCTCATCATGATACTTGTTGGACTAAGCTTCCTTAGATTCACTGGATTCTGAATTGTTTATTTCGTCTGGGACTACGGCCGGGACTCGGACTCCCATTCTCTTCGCAGCAAACTGTAATTCACTAAGTCGACGTAACGATTGTAAAGCCATTGCCCATCTCGTGCGACACCCTCTTCGCGAAATCCCAGTCTTTCTGGCACGGCTCGACTCCTGATGTTTTCGGCGGCACACTGAATGACGACTTTATTCAAGCCTAAATCGCGGAAAATATGCTGGAGAAGAGTCCGAACACAATTGGTCACGATGCCTTTACCTTGGTGGGCCTCACCAAGAAAATAGCCGATGCTGGTGATTTTATCCTTCCAATCAATATAATGAAGTCCCACCATCCCCACCAGTTCACCGTCATATCGAATGCCCGCATCAAAGCCGTTATTATCGGCATAGTTTTGAATCCAAATCGGGATGATAGGCTCAAAGTCTTGTGCAGTCCGTCTCTTGTCAACCCACAGCAGCCATTGACGCAGATGTTCGCGGTTCGCATCTATGAGCGCAAACAACTCCTCTTTATGCTGCTGTTGCAGCAAATCTATCGTTGTCTTATCATTCACCCGAACCGAGAACACTATCATCCCTCCAGTGCGTTTCCAATATCATACTATATCGGTGTTGCAGTGAGGGTTACAGGCGTGGTGGCCAGTGGATGCATAGCACTGATTGGACACATCACGACACACGCGTCACCGATGTCCAACCGTTCATTCGACCACACCTCTACGACCGTTTTCTGCGTTTTCACATGTTCCCCGGTCAGTTCCACGCGGTATTGCCATTCGTTACCGTGATACGACTTCTGTTTGACGACGCTGTGCCATACTAAAATATCTTCCGAGATGTCCCCCTGCTGTGAAACATGCTCATCGAATGTCTGAACCCCTGCCACCATCAGCGAGTGTGGGCGCACCATCACCTGCACGGACTGGTTCAATGCCCATTGTGATCTATCCATAACAAGATTAGCGGCACCTTCTCCCTGCCACGCACCGCGGCTCATACGAAAGCGCTGTCCGTGGAATTCCAGCACCGTTTCTTTTTGACTGGCATCAATAACATTACATAACAAAATATTGGACGCACCGACGAACTGCCCTGCAAACTCTGTGCGCGGCGCGTGGTACAGGTCTTCAGGTGTGCCAGACTGCTCAATGTAACCGTCATGAAGTAACACAACGTGATGAGACATGGACAGGGCCTCAGACTGATCATGCGTGACGTAAATGGTGGTCATCTGGGTCCTGTGAACCAACTCAAGTAAATCCCAGCGCATCCGTTCTCTTAGCTTCGCGTCGAGACTGGAAAGTGGTTCGTCCATGAGCATCAGTCGTGGAGAAATTGCGAGGGCACGTGCGATGGCGATCCGCTGTTTCTGGCCGCCAGACAACTGCTGGATGGTGCGGCTGCCAAATTCTTTCATGTCAACGGTCTCGAGGACTGATTCCACTCTGTCTCGAATCTCGGCTTTACGGTAGCGCTTCATCTTCATCCCGAACGCAATGTTGTCATACACGTTCATGTGCGGCCACAAGGCGTAGTCCTGAAACACCATGCCGATGTTGCGCTTTTCAGCCGGGAGCGTAAAACCCGGTTTCGACAAGACCTCATCATCAACGATGATTTCACCTCCCTCGATGTCAATCAGGCCAGCAATCACGTTGAGAAGTGTTGTCTTTCCACATCCTGATGGGCCCAGTAGAGACACAAACTGTCCGTTCTCTACCGTCAGAGAAATGTCTTTCAAGACCATCTGAGCGCCGTACCGCTTGACAACCCGACGAATTTGTACCGACATGGTTCTTGCTCCCTTCTAATGCATTCATATTGTGCGGTCAGGCCCAGCGTTGTGCGTTCAACCTTGTGCGTTCAATCTCAACCTGGCGGCCAACCTTGTACGTTGAATTTGTGCATTCTGTCAACCGCGCGGGTTCAACCCGCAGATGATGCCAGAACGGCATCCGAATAGCTTTGTGAATCCTCTTTGCCTCGGTCTTCAATGGACCCGGCACGCAATCGACGCTCGACGCGGTTGCTGACCCCTTTACCGATGAGGTAACTGGCAAAAACAATGACCACGCCAATGATGGTCAAGGCAGACCCAGACGCCCAGTTAAACTTGGAAAACTGTTCATTGGTTTGAACGGAAAACGTGGGCATACCGGCTGGATATAGCATCATGGAAGCCGGCAATTCAAAAATGCTATGCGTAAACGTCATGAAAAACGTAGAAATCGTCGTTGAACTCACAAGCGGCAGCACGATACTTAGGACGACACGCCACTGGCGCGCACCAAAGAGCTGTGCGGCCGTCATCAGATTCGGCGAGAGTTGACTCATAGCACCGTGCTGAAGACGGATGGAATAAGGTATCGCCCCCGCGATGTAGGCCATTTCCAGACACAGGGGTGTGCCGTACAACACTATTCCAATGGCGTGCATCCACGAGGCATTCCAGGCGAAGACAAATCCTGCCGCCAGAACGATGCCAGGAATAGCAAGCGACGCCATCGTGATGACATTAATAACGCGGCTCACGCGCGAGGTTTTGTAGGTGAGTTGATATCCGAGAAACAACGCCACTGCGCTTGTAACGATAGCGGCGCCAAGGCCGTAAATGAGACTGGTGTAAAGCGCGTGCATGCTGGGCGAGGAAAGGTTTAGTTCTTTGCCATAGTGATGAAGGGTCCAGTTGCCGCGCGTCAAGCCATTCGTCCAAACGCGCCACAGTGAAATCAGAATACTCCCCCCGACAGGCAACACGACGGCAAGCAGGGCAATGAGTGCCGCCGGCAAGGTTGTGCCTATATGCGCTTTGTGTTGTCTCACGGTGCGGGACTGCGCGGACACTGTGACATATGACCTGCGTCCCGTCCACCAAAACTGGAGCCACAATGCACCTGCCGTCACGATAATCAAGAGAAGAGACATCAACGCGGCTGTGGAGTAGTCCACTGGCGCCTCAGAAAGAGCTTGGTAGATTTGGTAAGTCACGAGCGGCATGTGTGTTTCCGGCGTAATGGCGGCAGCGAACCCAAAGTCCCCGAATCCTTCGGCAAACGCGATAGACATGCCGGCAAGCAGGGCTGGAGTCATAAGCGGCAAGGTGATTTTGAAGAACACTTGCCTCGGGGTCGCCCCGTTCATACGACCCGCCATGGCGAACTCACCACCGAGGTTTTGGATGGCCTGCACCACTGCGATATGAACAAACGGGAAGTACTTAAGTCCCATCACCAACGCCAAGCCGAACCGTGAAAAGAACCATGTTGACCAGCCGTTGTGCAGCCCAAACAGTTGAGCGAACACACCCCCGTCTTGCATCAAAACCACCCATCCCTGTGCAATCACGTAGGATGGAGCGAAGAAGACTACCCAGACGGACATCTCAATAAAGACTCGCCATGCTTTGGACCCCCTTGCGGCAGCAAAGGCAGTGACCGTGCCCGCAGCAGTTGCAAGGATGGCACCGCCAATGCCAATCGTGATGTAATTGGCCAGTGCCTCCACGTTCAGTTTGTCAGTCAACGCTGAGAGGACTGGGGCGAGTTGGGGCCTGAAACTCATCTGAACCGCAAACACATTCGGAAAGACAATTTGTATCAACAGCGTAGCCAATGGGTAAAGAATGAGCACAAACAGAATGGCCACCCCAATGAGTGAACCTTGATTCTTCAGACCTACGGTTCGAATCACGGTCAGTCTCCCTTTCGGCAAGCGTCATCGATTGACAGCAGAGACAGAAGATTGCCAGGTCGTAACGTCTCAGCGCCATCGCCTTGAAAGTCGGATACATTCTTCCATGTCGCTGTATATCTGCGCACATCCTCCACCACCGTGAAAGCTTCACCGTCATACAGTTCCTGCTCACGAACGGTGCCTTCGTAGACAAAGCACACCTCATGATGGCCCCCATCGGTAGATGGATACATCTCCTCCAAACAGCCGAGATAATGAAGGTCATCTACATGCATCTGCAGTTCTTCATAGAATTCGCGCGCAGCTGCATCCCGACTTGTCTCACCGAACTCTACATTACCGCCGATGGGTCTGTAGAACGGACGCCCGTCGTCGTCCAAGCGAGATTCCACCAACAATTGATTGCCTCGGCGGACGACAAGTCGAGCCTTCACCTTAATGCGATGCGATGTAGTACGGTTGTCCGTCACACGATTCTCGGCAATACTGTGTTCTGTCATACAATTCTCGGTAATCCTGTTGTCTGTAACACTCTTCTCTGTTTGTGTTTGTCCATCTCTGGTGATGACAGGTCATCCTCTCTTGACTTTGTTCACCCTCACCATTTGTTTGATCTGAATATCTGTTTGCTGTGACTATGTGTTTGCTGTGACTGTTGGTTTGCTCTGTCTATCTGTTTGCTGTGACTATTGGTTTGCTCTATCTACCTGTTTGCTGTGACTATTGGTTCATCCTCATTAGTGGACGATATTATCGCTGAACCACTTGAGCACGGAGCTCCTCCTGCTGGCCGCCTGGATGGCGTTCACAACAACCCATTTGACGCCACTTGTCTGCACGTGCGAATTTGCCTGCACGCCTGTAACAAGAGGGGTGTGGTACGAATCGCTGCCAGATACCTTTGCGTCAACCATGATGGACTGTGCTTCCGGTGTGAGGCAGAACTCAACAAACTGTTCTGCGGCAGACTTGTTTGCCGCGTTCTTGGCAATGCCAATCACACCAGCCAGGGCGTACGTACCAGAGGGCGGGTAGATGATTTTGATGGGATTGCCTGTCATCTGGAATCCCGTCAGCGCGGCGTCCTGCGCCAGTGCAATTTTGACTTTCCCACTCAGCATCGCTTGGACGGTCGGGCCGTTCTTGGCAAAGACCTGTAACCCATTCTGCTTCAAGCTCGTGAAATACTGTTCACCAGCCGTCAGACCCTTCGTCTGGAGAATACCGGCCACAAACGGATAAGTAGGGCCCGATATGCTAGGGTCGTTCATGGCGATTTCGTTTTTGTACTGCGGTTTCAGCAAGTCACTCCAGTCCTTCGGGGCCTCTGCTGCAGTCATCAGTTTGGTGTTATAGGCGATGACAGCAGCAGCCGAAACGCCCGTGGGAAAGTATGCGTCATCTTTTGGCAGCAGAGAGTTGCCGAGGCTTGTGTAGTTCGAAAGGTCGTTTGGAGTGAATCCAGTATTCAGCAACCCTTCATTGTCGAGGGCTTGCATCGTGCCAGCGCCGTCGAACCAAGCGAGATCCCACTGCGGATAATTTCCCTCCGCTTGAATCTTGGCGGCTAGACTACCGGTTGCGAGATGGACAATCTTTACTTGGATACCCGTTTTCTTGGTAAACGCTTTGGCTACTGGCTTCGCATATCCCTCCGCTTCGTAAATGACCAGCGTCCCTTTGTTGGCAGAGGAACCCGTTGACTGGTTTGCTGACGATTGGTTTGCTGAGGATGAGTTTGGCGAAGACTGTCCTCCAGATGTGGAAGGGTTCCCTGAATTTGCAGCGTTTGTGACTGCACTTGACGTGCCACACCCCGATAGCATCAAGAGCGACATTCCAAAAGCAACGGAGAGCAAAGAAGCCTTGCGAATACTCTTTCTAGGTACAGTTGACCTGATGGCGTTGAAATGATGTGTTTTCATACGTATCCTCCCACCTACCGCTCTTCTTGATTGCCTGTAAACTCAATTGACTGTGATTCCCTTTCGACTCAACGGTAGCTGGTTAGTATGAAGGGCCAGTGTTTTGCACGTAAAGTTCACGTTAAACAGAATTGATATTAATGATGTTAAAATAGATAAAATCTATAATAAGGCCATGAAGCCATGGGTACATAAAACGCGTGCGGAGCATTTCTGCAGATGAAGAAATGGGGGGATAGGCGATGCTGACACTTCAGCAATTGCGTGCTTTTGTACTTACCGTTCGTTATCGGAAACTGGCGAGTGTCGCACAGGCAATGGATGTTCGCCAGCCCACCATTACGTTTCACTTGTCGAAGTTAGAAGAGGCTGTTTCCCTGCCGATATTCGTATCAAACTCGCGGCAGACATGGCGTCTTACGGATTTTGGACAATCCCTCTACCAATATGCTGAACGCATGATAACGCTGGAAGACGAGATTTTGGCGCTGGTGGAGGACACGGCGCAGCTAAAGAAGGGAAAGGTTCGAATCGGATCGACCCATACACCTGCAACCTACCTGTTTCCTCAGGTGCTGTCCACTTTTCGTTCCCACTACAGGGATGTTGGCTTGTCACTTGACGTAGCACCATCGCATCTCCTGTTGCCAAAAGTCCTCAATTACGACCTGGACTTCTGCTGCATCAATTACTACCCCTCCGGAGAGAGTGATTTGCAGGCACAACCGATTGTGGAGGACGAGTTTGTTGTGATTTGTCACCCTGACAGCGAGGCCGCCCAAGCGACGGACTTGCAGCCGTCTGATTTTGCCCGCTTTCCCATCATCATGCATGAGCGCTCCTCGATGAGTCGTCAGGTGATTGACAACTGGTTCCAAGAACATCGAGTTCAGCCGAACGTGCTGATGGACGTGTCCGGCACTGAGACGATGAAGCAGATGGTCAAACAGAATCTCGGTGTGGCGATTGTGTCCGGTCTGAGCTGTCGGGAGGAACGTGCGCAAGGGCAACTTGTGACCGTGAGCCTACCCGGATTTGCAGCCAAACGCATCATCTACGCTGTTCACCGAAAGGACGTCCGCTTAAGTCATGCTGCTGAAATTTTTTTGCACATGTTGAAACAGGCTGGACTGCAGATGTTGGTAAAATCGGGCATCCTATGACAGTGAACGAATCCCAGCTTTCGTTCGTATTATCTGTGTCAAAGCAAACGAGATAGGTGGCCACCCGTGCGATGGACGAATTCCAACAGATAACTGCCGCAAAGCGTGGTGACAATGAAGCGTTAGCAGAGGTGCTCCAAAAGCACTACTTGTACGTGTTTAGGTACTTGGTAAAGGTAACCCTGCATCGCCAAACAGCAGAGGACTTGACACAAGACACCATGATACGGGCAATTGAAAAGATTCAACTGTACGATCCGCAACGAAGTCGGTTCCCATCGTGGTTGATTACCATCGCAACACGGCTCTTTCTGGATCATAAGCGAAGGCAACAGCGAGAAAAAACTCTGTTGTCGCCTGATGAAGTATTACACGGCTTGCGCTGGCAGTTGGAGAGCTCAACCGAAAACTGGTGGGTCCTTGTCGATGCCTTAGCTCGACTGCCAGACCACACACGCGCCGCGGTCGTGCTCAAGCATTATTACGGTTTCGGATATGACGAGATTGCTGACATCTTGAAGATTCCTGCCGGCACTGTGAAATCTCGTATTCATCACGGTTTGAGTGGGTTAAGAAAGGAGTGGTTTCAGAGTGACGAAGAAGCACCCTCCCTCCGCTAACGACACCTCCCATCTCGACGCGTCACAGCAGGGATTCAACGAGGCGCGTGATGGAGAAGACAGGGAAAAGAATAGCGATGACCTGCTGATAACTGATTTGGTCGACAGTCTCAGCCGTCTCGAGACGATTGCGCCGACAGCGCCTCCTGCACTCGCACAGTTTCGTCACCTCGTTGAAGATACCCGGGCTCATGAACGGCAACGGCTGCGTCGCGATGTCTCACTCTTCCTCGTAGTAGCTCTCTGTGTCGCCATGAGTTGGCTGCTCGGCATGCGCTTTACGCCAAGAACGTTTATCGACTTCTTGATTGCGGCGTCCGCCTTGTCTGTCATCGGAACCCCGGTTGGCCTCGTCATGAGACGCGGACGCAAAGAGGTTTCACGATGACTCCACACGGACACCTCACCTGGGAAACAATTGTGCTGGTTGTCGCAATCCTGCTCGTCCAAGGAACATGGCTGTTTATCGATGCCCGAAAACACAGCAGATGGCCATGGTTCTGGGGGCTTTGGGGACTCATTCAGGCACCCGTTCCAACCGTGGTATACCTGTTCACTGTTCGCAAGCTCGGTCGGCACCTGAACCGCGGACGTCAAGAACTTTAAGCGAATGATTCGATGCAAGCGATGTTCAAGCACAATCAACCTTGGACACCTTCGACGGCCAAACATCTGTCGACGGCCAAGCACAATCAATGTTCGACACTATCGATGCAGGAGCTGATTGACATGTTAAATATTCCACTTGGTGTGATTCTACCAATCATTGCAATTGAGCTCATATTACTGATAATGGCTCTTGTTGACTGCATTCGCGCGGAACAAACCAATGGTCCAAAATGGCTCTGGATTTTGGTGATAGTGCTCATCGAAATCCTTGGACCCGTATTCTACTTCGTGTTCGGAAGGAAGAACCGCTAATGACGGCCCTCCTTCACGTGAATCAATTGACGAAGACGTACACGTCAACACAAGCGGTGCGTGGCATCTCGTTTGCAATTGAACCGGGCCACTGTGTGGCCTTGCTTGGACCAAACGGATCCGGAAAGACGACAACCCTGAAAATGCTCGCGGGTCTGATTCGTCCGACGTCCGGCACCATCACATTCGACGGAATCAAGCACAAGGACATCCGGCCATACCTGGGATACCTCCCGCAGAACCCAGGATTCCATGAGTGGATGACGGGATACGAATTCTTGATGTACATCGGTCAACTAGCTGGCCTCACCAAGTCAGAAGCAAAGGAGCGAACGGTTGCAACGCTGCAGCGACTTGGCCTCGAGTCCGCCGCAAAACGCCTCATTCGCGGCTATTCTGGTGGGATGCGCCAACGCCTCGGCATCTGCCAGGCACTCATCCACAAGCCGAAGTTGCTGTTGTTGGATGAACCCGTGTCAGCGCTCGATCCGGTAGGACGACGCGAAATCCTTGAGCTGCTGTCCGACATCCGTACGGAGACGACGGTACTCTATTCCACACATGTACTGCACGATGCCGAGGCAGTCAGCGACGACGTAATCATGCTGGTGGCCGGAACGGTCGTGATGGCTGGTCCAATCAAAGAAATACGGCAAAAGAATCAACATCCAAAGGTGGAAATCGCAGCTGCAACCTCACTCGAACCGTATCATTCGATGTTGTCCGCATTACCCGGCGTAGAGGGCCTTGATGGCATCGGATGGCGCGTTACGCTCGTTGTCAGGGACATCGCACAAGTGCGAGCTTCGGTGATGCGGTTGCTGGTTGAGGAGCAAATTCCAGTGGACAGCGTTGAATTTGGCCTTAGCACGTTAGAAGACCTGTTCATGGAGGCGGTGAGGTCATGAGTCAATTGGCAATTGTTTGGCGGAAGGAAATGTATGAAGCGTGGAAGAACCGTCGATACATCTGGCTGCCGTTGGTGTTCATTCTCATCGGTGTGATGGAACCGGTCTCGACTCACTTTATGCCTCAAATCCTAAAAATGTCGGGTGGACTGCCACCAGGTACCATGATTCAGATTCCAACACCATCAGCAGCCAGCGTCTTTGCCAAGGCAGAGGCGCAATACAGCACCCTGGGCCTGTTGGTGCTCGTACTTGCCTTTATGGGCAGCGTCTCAAACGAGCGGCAGCACGGCGTACTCGAACTCGTGATGGTCAAACCCGTTTCTTATACGGCTTACGTAATGGCAAAGTGGCTCGCAGCAGGAACGCTCACCTTTACAGCACTCCTACTCGGTGACATCGCAAGTTGGTACTACACCGTGCAGTTGATTGGAAGGCTGGCACTGGGGCCGGTTCTCGTGTCTGCCGTGGTGTATGGCCTTTGGTTGATGTTGATTGTGACGTTGTCAATGTTCTTTAGCATCGTGTTCAACTCAACCAGTGCCAATGCCTTCATTAGTTTGGTGGTTGCGGTGATTTTGTCGGTTGTAGCGGGTGTCTTGAAATGGCAATGGAGCCCCGGTGCCCTGCCCACGCATGCGACTGACCTCGTCCTGCAAGTGGACGCAAAAGCGGGTGCAAATACCTTCAGTCCGTCGGATATGACCTTTAGCATTGCCGTCACAGCCATCATCATCGTTTTGCTCATCGTCTCTTCCATCGGGTGGTTCAAGCGGCGCACGTTCGCGTAGACGTCGAACGTCGTACGTTTGCGCAGAGTTCAAGCAACGCGTGATGCGGTAGATGCGACCAAACACGGATTGAATCCGCAGCGACATACCGTGAGGGCACCGTGGAACGAACGATGAGACAACACCATCTATGAATGTCGCATCAATAGCGTGCCGATTTGGCACGCTATTGATGTCGCCTCGTTACACATAAACTGGTCACCCGGTGACAATGGTGTTACCGGTGAATGCGACGAAGCTGCCTCAGAGCGAGGTTGATGGCATCTGCGGCGACAATGTGGTCCCGAGCAAGCAGACGGTCACGAATCCGAAGCAAATCTCTCTCAGCGGTCGAGAGTCGTGAAGGCATCATCATCACCTCCTTTCATGATTGCAATATATGTCTGCAAGCGCTGAATGTGTGGACAAGGAGCCTGACATGACGTATGCACTCGACAATTTCAGGCACACGCATCCATGAGCGTTAGCGTTGACCCCTTGGATAAAACTTGCTATCATCACAAGGTACAATTGAATCAGCTCGTATAGTCGTGAGGATATGGCTCACAAGTTTCTACCAGACAACCGTAAATTGTCTGACTACGAGTGAAAGCGTACCTAGGGTTCCGTCAGGTGTCTGTTCGCCTGAGCTACTGGTCCAAGCGGTACGGACGCGCATGCGTTACAACCACAGGGAAAAAAGCCCAGATGGACAGGTTTCACTTGGATCACCATCCAATGACACCTGTCTGTCTGGGCTATTTGTTTTTTCTTCAAGAAAGGAGTGGCAGTGACGAACAAGGTGCAGCAGTACTTGATGCGAGAAGGAAAAGTCCTGTCTGAGCAAGTCATCAAGGTGAATTCATTTTTAAATCATCAGGTCCATCCCGTCTTTATCCGAGATGTCGGGCAACAAATTGCAGATGAGTTTCAAAATGCATCCATCACGAAGGTCCTCACCATTGAAGCAAGCGGCATCCATATTGCATTCGCGGTGGCCCTAGCGCTCGGCGTTCCCTTCGTGTATGCCAAAAAGTCAAAAGCCATTACCCAATCAGGTGTCTATGCCAGCTCTGTATATTCATTTACTCGTCAAACGGAATACCAAATCACCGTATCTAAAGAGTTTATTTCATCTGATGACAAAGTCCTCATCGTGGACGACATCCTTGCAGAGGGTGCAGGGGTCCGTGGCCTTCTCGATATCTTGGAACAGGCCAAGGCATCACTTGTCGCTATCAGCGTCGTGATTGAGAAAAGCTTCCAGTCCGGACGAAAGTTTCTTGATGACGCGGGGTATCCAGTCTTCGCGCTTGCTCGTATCGCCAAAATGGCTCCGGAAACAGGCATTCAATTTCTAGATGAAAGTCGGTAACTGGATTTACGGCAGTTCAGTTCGCCGTTAAAAGTCAGGTCCCGACGGCTCAAGGAGGAGGGCTCTCACATGTTAAAAACACGCAGTGTCGCCGCACTCGGATTGCAACACGTACTTGCCATGTATGCTGGTTCCATGATTGTCCCATTAATCATCGGAGGCGCTCTAAAGCTCACTGCAACACAATTTGCGTACCTGATTGCAGCGGACATGTTCACTTGTGGTATCGCCACTCTCTTACAGGTCATCGGCACCAAATACGTTGGGATTCGGTTGCCTGTTGTTTTGGGTTGTACGTTTACAGCCGTCGGTCCTATTATTGCGATTGGTAACACATCCAATCTTCCCACGATTTTTACGTCCATCATGATAGCTGGTGCGCTTGTCTTCCTGGTAGCACCTATCTTCGGGAAACTGCAAAAGTTCTTCCCCCCCATTGTTACAGGGTCCGTGGTCACCATCATTGGTCTGTCCCTGATTCCGGTGGCAATGAACGATGCTGCAGGTGGCCAAGGCAGCCCAGACTTCGGCCAGCCCATCAATTTGCTCTTGGCGCTCGGCACCCTCGCTCTCATTGTTGTCTTGAATCGCTTCTCGACGGGATTTATCCGGTCCATTTCTATTCTCATCGGCCTGATTGCCGGGACGATTGCCGGGTCTTTCTTTGGAATGGTAAACCTCAAAGACGTCTCCGCTGCATCCTGGGTCAACGTTGTGCACCCGCTCTATTTTGGCCATCCGCAACTCAACATTGGCGCCATTGTGACCATGTTCATTGTTTGTGTGGTGAGTATGGTTGAATCGACGGGCGTGTATCATGCGCTGTCCAAAATTACGGAGCAGCCCATAACGGACAAGGATATTGTCAAAGGGCTACGGGCCGAGGGAATTGCCATTATGCTTGGCGGCCTCTTCAACACCTTCCCATACACAGCCTTCTCGCAAAATGTGGGACTCGTTTCGATGACCCGCGTGAAAAACCGCAGCGTCATTGTCGCAGCAGGCATTATCCTGCTTGTCCTCGGTTCCCTTCCAAAAGTGGCAGCCCTGGTTACTGTTATCCCCTCCGCCGTCTTAGGAGGTGCGATGATTGCCATGTTTGGGATGGTTGTGGCCTATGGCATGAACATGCTCGGTACCGTCGACCTCAAGAGAAATGAGAACTTGCTCATCATCGCGTGCAGCGTGTCCATCGGTCTCGGAGCGTCTGTTGTCCCGACGATGTTTTCACACCTGTCGAACACAGTCAACATGTTGCTTCAAAGTGGAATTGTCCCAGGCACGATTACAGCCGTCTTCATGAATCTGTTCTTAAATCACTTTTCATATAAGGAAAGCGTGCCTTCGATTCGCGGTGAGGAAACCGTCCCCACCATCTAAACTGTCAGATGCAGTCAGAGTCGCCTCACGCTGTAGAGTGCGAGGGCTGCCCCACCACCTAAGACGTTCCGTTGAGGAGTGGAAAGTGCAAAAGGTCACCTGTAATTGACCAGTAATTGACATACAAAATGGCGTGCCGTTTGGCACGCCATTCATATTTAGTATTGCGAAGTTCTTCATCTTGGACTAACGCCGCCGTTAGTGACGGAAGAACTACCAAGTCATTTCAATGATCGTTTCCTGTTAACCATCAACAAAGTGGAAATACACCATCGAAAATGGAATTAAGACCGTTTTTCCATGGTTGTTTAATCATGTGGTGAATTTACTTACTTACTTGTGACCTAAAATATCTCCAAGATTTAACCAGGAAATCGGAATTTCCATCTCTCCAATTTCGGTTTTCCCAAAATTACCGTGGCAATCAGAACCTGCCGTAATTAACAAGCCAAGTTCTTTGCAAATGGACAGGCAATCTTCTGTGACATCATGAGAACGTGTTGGATAGTAACACTCAATGCCATCAATCCCTGAATTAATTAATCTATTTATTTCTGTCTTAAAATCGTTCCTTTCAGTATTTATTGTCTTTGGTAGACACCCGTTTAAGCTAGGACAATGATGGGAGCTGTCAAATGACAGCCCCCATCATTGAATCAGTTATTTATACGCCAAGCACATCCAATGAAGGCGTCCTGTCTGAACCCACTGCACGGAATGAAACCCAGACGCGTATAAATTCTCACTCAAGTCGCCTACCAGTGAATACTCCTCGCTATCGTCCCAGTGAGACACCATGTGGCTCCTGGCTTCTGCCATCGCCGCATGTGACGCAAATATGATGTCTAGGAGACAGAGATGTCCCCCTTTACGAAGTACACGATTGACTTCCCTGCATGCACCAAGCCTTTGACTTGGTGGAACTTCATGAAAACAGAAACTCGATACGACGACATCAAACTCACTCTCAGAAAACGGTATGGTTTGAAATGTACCCGTTCTCAGTTCATAGTTCGGGTGGAGTTTCTTGCACTCTGCGACCATTGCTTCCGACAGGTCAATCCCAGAAACGATGGCACCTTTCGCTTCAAAGCGTTGGGCAAAATTCCCCGTGCCAATGCCTATGTCTAGAAGCTGTATGTCTTGAATTACTGGACACACTTCAGCAGCAGTCTCAATGCTTGTCTCATACCCTTCTAGAATACCGTTGGCATTTTCCAAATCACGAGCATAGGTTGACGCCCATGTGTCAAAAAATTTCTTAGTTTCCTCGATAGTTCGTGTCAAACAAGCTTCCCCTTCCAAGGTGTAATGTCTTTGGCTATATTAAACAGACGAATTTCGTTGGTATATAGCATAGCAATCACCCATTTTACCATATATTTTGAATTATACAATATTTTTCCGCGACACAGCGATATGCATATACGCTTCTTCCGTCGCTGCCCGCTTGTGCAAGAAGGTAGGCCGATTCGATACTGTATTTTATACACAACGAAGACACGCCTGAATTATTCTTTCCACGTTCCATTCCACTCATATACCTTTGCTGTAGTAGCATACTCTCGGAGGGATTGGATTTTCTCACCTCTGAACCGTACGATGGTCGCCCCTTCAAGGTAGGATTCGTTACCGTGCCAGTCGTCCCTTAGTGTGCTAAGGACAGTTTCAATCCCTGCTTCTTTCCAACCAGCCACATATTGTTCTACCAGGTTTTTTGCAATGCTCTCATTCAATTACTTGCCTCCCTTGAAATCTTGCCTTTATCTCTGCCCGCTTCTGCCGGCGGAACCACGCCTTTGCTCTGGCAATGCCCCCGTTCAACAAAAATTACATTTTCAAAACCATTAACTCCTCGTCAAAGTAATGCCCGTTGAATTTTAAGGCGTTTCGTTCCACACCGTAAACTTGGAATCCCACGGAATTGTAGAGCCTCTTTGCGAACTCATTCTCAGATACAACTGCTAAGTTTATTTGTTCCAAGCCATCGCACTCTCTTGCTTTTTTTATGAGTTCTAGCATAAGTGATTTCCCTAAACCATGGCCCCTCATTTCAGGTGCTACGTACATCCCAAAAACATTTCCTTTATGAGCAGTTTTAAGTCCACTCTCACGCATGAAAGTTACAATTCCAACTAATGAACCACTATCATCAAAAGCCCCTAGAACAAACCTGTCATTAGTGGGCTTCATTCGTTCTCTTACAGTTTCCAGTGAGAATTTCACTTCTCTCTCATACGTCGAACCAAATACGTCTGGGTTCATGCTTAACGCACTTAATCGTAATTGTTGGTATAACCGAGCATCTGGCTCATCCAACACTCGAAGATTCATGGTCGTGCCCCCTATTGATTTACGTCTGATTCCAGCATACACGGTTCTTCGGCTTAACCTGCCCTAAAGCACCATAAGCACAAAGCGTTAGCCAATGTATATTCATTCAAGAGAGCAGCGTCTGTCCTTCCGGGACATTCGCCTCCGTTGTTGAAGTTCAACGGGTTTTCCTTTCCAAGTGAATAATCGAAACGTCATGGCTTATCTGGCTCGTACGGATGTCATTGAACCCCTTTTGTTCATACAGCTTTATCGCTGCTGTGTTTTTCTGTCCCGTCGACAAGGCCATGTTTCTTTCGATTAAACACCAATGCCCCCTTTGTCTTCATAATTCGTCTCTCTCTCTATCTATACCACCGGAGATTGTAGAGGTATTCCGGGGCTCTTACTTCCACCCTGTCCCCCGTGAATTACAAATACGCTTCTTTTGGGTCATCGGACAATTCTTCTACGCAAAGAAAATCAAAGCGCACACTCTGTCCTTTACCCTGAGGACTGCAAGCATATAATCCTAACGCAATAGGAGCCTCTTCAGGAATATCTAGGTGAGCAATTCGTATCTGTTTCCAATCCTCCCCATCCAATGAAAAATCGACGTAACAGTTGTTCATGATCTTCGATATGCGATAGTACAGGTTCACGTCTTTGTAATCCACATATTGTGTTGACCAATCAGAATATCCATTGTTTGTAACAACGGCGCCTAATTTGCTTAACCCGTCTGGTATGTACTCCAACGAAGTCTTGACCCAGGCATTCTCTGAATATCGGATCATTAAGCCAGCTTGGTCGTATCTCGACCTTGGAATGGTTTCCACTCGTGTCGTCATCCGGAAATTTTTCTGTGTTGTCATGTAAAGAAAATGTCCGTTATCTGCTTCGAACCCGTAATGTGTCTTTTGCCAATAGTCAGTCTGTGCATCAGTTTCTAAAACAAGCTGTGACCTACTGGCATCGATGAACCAATTTTCCGGCTCACATCTCCATCGTAGTGCAGGATTCAAGTGTGCACTTTCAAACTGCTCATTTAGAATCATCCAAGTCCACCCCCGATTGTTCAAGACCTCATCACAATAAATGTCATTGGAAATACTGCATTTCCACATTCTTATTTTTCGGCAATTTTCCCACGACTACCAATATGCATGGATGAGTTGCTATGGCGCATAACCGCCCGTTGGTCCAACATCCATATTATACCACGACGCTTGTGGATACCCTTGAATAGGGTAAAACTCAATCGAATTGACAATCGAAATGTAAAAACATGGGTACGTGTAATAAACCTATTACATCAAATCAATCAGTGTCGTTCTGGTTGTCAATTTACATAATCAAGCAGCATAAAGCATTGGTATTTATACAAAAATGGCGTGTCTGTTGGATATCCAATTCACACGCCATTTCCTGTGTCATTTTCATTTTTCTACTTCACAACGGAACGTCTTACCCACCGTCGGGCAGCCCTTTTTCTGTTTCCTTCGTTTCATGAATCGCCACCTTTTCTCTTCAAACGCTTTCCCTTCAATCGCTTTCCCTTCAATCGCTTTCCCTTCAATCGCTCAAAAACAATGACACTAAATATATATTGACAGTAACTATCATTTGATATTAACTATCATTATCGATTCTGACGACGCGAACAAATCAGAGCAGAACGTAACAAGGAGGAACAGCAGATGGATGGCAATCGTAAATGGTGGGCACTTGTCGCACTCTCCGTGGCTGCGGTGGCAATTGGACTCGATATGACGGTTTTAAATCTTGCGCTGCCGACGCTATCCACCGCACTGCATGCAACGAACAACCAATTGCTCTGGTTCGTAGACGCATACACCTTGGTACTTGCAGCAGCTATGCTTCCTGCGGGGATGCTGGGAGACAAAATCGGAAGAAAGAAATTACTGCTGTTTGCACTCGTCGTCTTCGGCGGTGGTTCACTAGCTTGCGCTTACGCGACTTCGGCAGGGATGTTCATTGCCGCGCGAATCCTTTTGGGGTTAGGTGCTGCATTTATTGTTCCACTTGCTCTGTCGGTCATTCCGGTCCTTTTTGACGAGAAGGCACGACCCAAGGCAGTGGCCCTGCTGATGGTCAGTACGATGATTTCATTTCCGCTTGGACCCATTCTCGGAGGGTGGTTACTCACTCATTATTGGTGGGGGACGGTTTTCTGGATAAACGTGCCCGTTGTTATCATCGCGCTTTTCACGGTCGGTCTCACGCTGCCAGAAACAAGAGCACAAGAACCACACCCTGTTGACCTCATTGGGATGGTTACGACCAGCCTCGGTCTCACAGGACTCACGTACGGCGTGATTGAAGGTGGGGAAAACGGGTTTGGGACCCTCAGTGCCCTCATCCCAATTCTCGCGAGTGCGATACTTTTCGCTGCCTGTGTCGTTTGGGAACGGAGAGCCTCTCATCCGCTCATTGACTTCGAATTGTTTCAATCACGTGGATTCACCTGGGGGACGATTCTGACGACGTTGGTATCGTTTGTGATGTTCGGCATTTTGTTCTCTGTACCGCAGTATTTTCAGGAAGTCCTGAGCCTGACTCCTTTGCAAAGTGGGGTTCGCCTGCTCCCATTGATTATCGGTTTGATTGCCGGTGCCGTTCCAGCAACTCGCCTTGCAGCATGGGCCGGACCAAAAGTTGCAGTGGGACTAGGATTCGCAGTTCTGACCGTAGGGGTTATAATTGGAGCAAATACCAGTTTGCAGGCGGGCACAGAATATTCCATTCTGTGGCTGACAATCAGCGGACTGGGACTTGGATTTGCGATGCCCACTGCGATGGATGCCGCTTTGGGAGCCCTGTCGAGTGAACATAGCGGTGTCGGATCCGCCATGATTCAGGCGGTCCGCCAAGCCGGTGGCACGATGGGTGTCGCTGTCCTTGGGACCATCTTGGCGAGTGTTTACCGCCACAACTTAATTACCCGTGGGCTGCCCCAACCGGTCGTTTCGGCTGCCGGCAAGAGTGTAGCTGCAGGCGTCGCGGTATCGCAACAACTGAATCTGCCGAGCCTCTTTGTGGCTGTGAAATCGTCGTTTGTTGACGGGATGGATGTGCTCTTGTGGCTGAGCGCTGTAATTGCAGTCCTCAACGTCGTCCTTGCCCTGGTCTTTCTGCCTGGGAGGCAAACGAAGGGAGGCGCGGCAGAATGAGCATTGACAGTGTCCAAAAATACGGTGAGCAAGCTCATTCTCACAGGAACAGGAGAAAGATGCATTGGAGACCGAAAGTCACAACCGACCCAATTCTCGAGAACAGCAAATACCGCTGCGAGACAGGAAAAAGTTAAAAACGCGGCTGACCATTCAGCAACAGGCGATGCGGCTGTTTCGGGCACAGGGATACAACGACACCACTGTGGAGCAAATCGCAGAAGCAGCGGAGGTGTCGCCGAGCACCTTCTTTCGTTACTTTCCGACAAAGGAATCCGTTGTCCTGACTGACTTTTACGATCCGATGGTCATAGACCTCGTCTTGTCTCAACCGCCAGAGTTGTCACCACTCGATGCACTCCGCAAGACGGTCAAAGAGGGCTACGAAAACATGTCTGCTGCGGAACGCGAGTCCGAGATGGAACGCAGCCGACTCATCATGTCGGTCCCAGAGTTGCGCACGGCCGCCATGGGCAATTTCTTGAATGTCTTTCAACTCATGACAGATGCTCTGTCAAAGCGGACTGGACGCCCTGCAGGCGACGGAGACATCCGTATGTTTGCTGGCGCCTTCTTTGGCATCGCGCTGGCAGCAGGGATGATTTGGCTGGAAGATCCATCAAAGGACCTCATCCAACTGTTCGATGATGGGATCTCATACTTGGAAAAAGGACTGCCTCTGGCACGGGGAGAATAAGCAGGGGCCAGGAACTAAGTGTCCGGGATCCAGATACCGGGAACCAGGCACTCGGAACCAGGCATTCGGAACCAGGCATTCGGAACCAGGCACTCGGAACCAGGCACTCGGAACCAGGCACTCGGAACCAGGCACTCGGAACCAGGCACTCGGAACCAGGCACTCGGAACCAGGCACCCTTGTTGCAACTTGTGCGAATCACAAACAAAACTTGGCCCTTGCCCATCCACAAGCAAAGGGCCTTAGCACAGTCCATTTTTTTGGGCCGTATGAATAGCTTCTGCTCTATGCCTGACACCAAGCTTTTCGTAAATGCCAGAGACGTAATTTTTTACGGTACCTTCTGTCAGATACAACATCGTTGCGATTTCCGCATTTGTGTGCCCGTTGCACATAGCGCGCAGTACTTCCAGTTCCCGTGCACTGAGTATCTCGGAAGCATACTTAACATCACGACTGCGCACCTGAAACTGAATGTCTGGTGCGTATTTTCTCCATTCTGGAGTCCACTCGTCCGGCTCAAACATCCCCGCCAACAACCGTCTCATCGCATCGACAAGCAACAGCGGCGGAATTTCCTTCAGAAAACACGCAGTCGCACCGGCATTCAGCGCGTCAATCAGCCATTCATCATGATGAAATGTGGTAAGAGCAATCATTTTTACGTCTGGATACAGGGTGCGAATCCGTTGCATGGCGGCAACCCCGTCCATGATTGGCATTCGAAGATCCATGAGGATGACGTCAACCACTGCACGATTTACGGCTTGTACGGCCTCTGAGCCATTTGCCGCTGTCCACAACACCTGCACATCTTCTTGCAGGTTCAATACAATCGCGAGGCTCTCTCGTATCAAAGCTTGGTCTTCGGCAACCCCAACTCGAATCATCTGCTCCCTCCATCTCTTGCCACAGGCACGTCCGTCACCGAGTGTACGGTGCCTGTAAACTGAGTGTACGGTACCTGTAAACTGAGTGTACTGCCACGGCCAACAGTCGACTCAAACCCAATTACTCCACCAGAGGCTGCTGCAAGTTGCTTTAGTACAGCCAGCCCGATGCCCTCATCGCCACGACGCTGTACTGCTTTCACGCCCTTGCCGTCGTCACGAATGGTGGCCCGAATCCCCACAAGGTCGCAATGCACCGCGATAACCACCCGGGTCGCCAATCCGTGGCGAATAGCATTTGTGGCACCTTCAATGAGTGTTCGTGCCAAAACCTCGGCTACATCTGTTGGGTTCTCAAAGCGCGACCAGTCTATTTCTGAAGACAGAAACTGAACCTCGAGAAAAGCGGTTTCCTGCAACCGTCCCAACGACTCTTCCGCATATTGCAGCCACTCTCGCGGGGACTGTCTTCCTCGATTCCACGCGTGCGTCGCCTGTCGCATGGCCGCAAGACCGTCCATCGCTGCGCTCCGTGCCCTGCTGATAAACACGAGTTGCTGGTCGTCGTGAACTTGTTCGGCGACGTCGAGCGCTCGAATCACTGCCGTCCAATGCTGACCGAGTGTGTCATGCAACTGCCCAGCCATTCTCAGTCGTTCTTCATTTTTAATGCGTTCGTCGCGTTCAAAGGCTGTTACCTGAACCTCTCGTTTGAGCCTATCCCGCTGACGAAGTAGTTCCCCGAGGACCAAGCTATACGCCGATGTCCCGACCACCGCGGCAATCTGCACTCCCATGGGCCATACGCCGGCGGGCCACATTCGCCAGACTACCGCTATGCAGACGAGAGAACACACTGCAACGAAAATGCTATCCCGCCACCCGAGGTGCACTCCTGCCCTAGCCGCTGGGGAGACGAGAAGGAGCAGCACCCAACCGTTTTGAACCGTCAATGTCCACAAAATAACCGCGAAGACTTCCGTCCAGATACCGAGTCGCATGAATGATACTCGCTCATCCGGGCGCTTCCAGAACTCCATACTCCCATACGTCCACACCATCATACCAATCGCGAAATCCCACCACCTTATATCGTGGTGGGCCAAGACAACATACGAGAACACCGCTCCGTATCCAAGAAATCGTAACGCAATGAACGAAGTACGCACCAGCATGAGGTACCCCCGTATGACCAATTCATGACCTCAGTCAGTTCCGACATGACCTCACTGTCACCTATCATCACAATATCAGCAGACCGACCCTTGAGAAAGATGGAGGCCCGAAAAATATGGACATCGAACACTTGGCCACAGAGATTGGCGAACGAAAGAGTGTCACAAATTGGACAGATGACAAAATTACACCGCACACGTGGGAGTTGTTGTTTGATGCGGCCAGATGTGCACCTTCATCCTGGAATCACCAGCCTGCACGGTACGTGGCGGTAACAAATCAGGATGCCATTGCGGCCGTCGTCGAGTGTCTGCATCGAACCAACAAGTGGGCCATAAAGGCGGCTGGCCTCGTCGTGCAAGTTGCCTGTCCCACGGATGATGACCGTATTGACGGTAAAGATTACCATCTCTACGACTGCGGTCTAGCCATGATGAGTCTCGTCTACCAGGCACAAGTACTTGGCCTTAGCGCCAGGCAGATGATTGGTTGGGACGAACAAGCCTTAAAGACCGTCCTTCAGATTCCAAATTCCTACCGTGTCGTCGTGGTTACTGGACTTGGCTATCCATCAAATTCTTTCATCTCAACTTCGCTGGCCGAAGCCAAACGGCGGTTGACAAACCAACATAAACGCAACGCATTGCAGCACATGTTGTCATGGCAACATTGGCAGGGGGCTGACCAGTGAACCACACGACCCCGCCCTGCACCCCTGTTGTCCAATCATTTCGCCTCGCTCCGACGGTCCGGCGTCGCCTGAATCGACTTCGATTGAACATCGATATTCTCGGCGTAACATCCGTTCGCCTCGTTCTTCCACTGGTGCAAAATCCAGTCGGTCACACCGTGCTCGACATTTACAACATTGCGGCCTGGATAACCATTCTCACCGTCGACAACACCCGTATTCCTGAGGCCGGAACAACGAGGATTCAGCAAAGAGCATCTTGGCGCTTCGCATTTCGATATATACCTGTGCTGGCACTGATGCTCAGTGTACTGACCCTTGGGTTCCACCAACCTGTGTTTCCAAAAGAAGTATTGCCGGGCAAAATGGTGTTCATGACGATTGGCAGTTACGTCGATGAGATGCTATTTAGAAACACCTTGCAACCGAAACTCCGACAATTGGGATTCCCGCTGTGGACCGCCATCGGAATTCAAAGCACCCTCTACGCACTCGCCATTTTGCTCGCGCACGCATCCCTTCCCATCGTCATGTCGTTTTTTACACTTGGATGCATCAACGGCTGGATAGTCTACCGCTTTCGCTCCCTCTGGGCGGCATTCGTGTTTGGACTCATTTGGAACCTACTGTGGCTCGGATAAGCAGTGGTAATATCAAGATAAAAATAAAAACTTCACTTTGGTGTGAACCTCGTGTGTGTTTCCAACGACTTACCATAGTGAATGGGGGTGGTTGGTGATGGGTTTTCCTCAACACATGTAGGTTCGGATAAAGATGCACAGCGACAGAGATTGATTGTGCGGATTGCGAATGGAGACAAAGCCGCATTCGCCGCCCTATATGAGACATTTGCACCGCGTCTGTACGGCTACTTACGACTTCAAGTGACCAGCGACGGAGACATCGAAGATGTCATGCAGGACACCTTCGTCACCGTCTGGAAGAGTGCTTCGCGGTATACTGGCACGTCGTCGGTAGACACTTGGATTTTCGGTATCGCGAGACACAAGTTGATGGATTGGATGAGGGCGAAATACCGTCAACCTCCTGTGCTGCTCTCAGAACCCGCCTTTATGAACGAGTTTTTACTGACTGTGGAAGAGGATTTCGCAGACTCTGTTGCGACGACATTGTCGATTGAGAAAGCACTCGAAAGCCTTCCACCGCCGTACGCTGAGATGTTTTATCTCGTCTATAAGGAATCGATGAGTTACAAAGACATCGGAGCCCTGATGGGAATCAGCGAGGGAACCGTCAAGAGCAGAATGTACCACGCAAAATTACGCTTGCGTCAACAGTTGCGAGAGGAGGGGACGGGAGTTGAATGAACCGTGCACTCAGGTGCGAACGCTGATGCCTTGGTTGTTGAACGGATCGCTAAAGAATGAAGAGATAGTCATGACGCTCGACCATATTAGAAACTGCGATGCCTGTAAGCGTGAACTGGTGTTCCTGGCAACCACCGCTAAGGTCGCGAGTAACACTTGGACCGAGGCACCAACCCGAGCCTTTCTCGGACGACTGTGGACGCGCCTGGAACAACAGACACAGATGCAAGAGATGAAAGAGATACAAGAGATGGGAGAAATGTCTGAGCCCACAGACGGTCAAATCCCTGGTGCCAGCGTGAAACGAGGGCTCTTCCGAACCACTGTGCGAACCGTCGGTTATATGCTCACACCACTTGGATTTGCCCGCGATGTCGTGCAATTAGCCTATGAATCCATACTTCGCGAGTTCGGACAGAGGATTGCCGGACTCACTCACTAGAAATACCGGAGCACAAACTGTAAACAAGGAGAGGTTTTCATGGAAGCACACACACACGCGCACGCACACAACACTGGTGCGGATTGGACCGCGAAGGACATTAGCCAGCTTCTTGAAGTCGTAGCCGACAGAGTTCCTGATTTGTTAATGAAACTTTTTAAAATCCTCTACTCTGAAGAATCCGCCAAAGAGATGGGTCGGGCCGTGGGCGGGTTGTATAAGGAACTCGCGAACGCCGGTATTCCGCAGGAAATGGCACTTAAAATGGCGTCTGATTACATGTTTGCTGTGAAGGACATCACGAAAATTGTGAACCAGCACCATGACGGCCAAAACTGAACGGAGCAACAGAGGAGTTCGGAGATAGGAGATAGGAGGCTTCGTGATGCGTTATCTGCTGATTCTGATTCGATCCGTTACCAGTGTCACAAAACTGGGCTCCCTGTACTTTCGTTACCATTTTGTCAAGCGTTCCGCTATCAAGCACTTTGCTGACGAGTTGACAGCTATCGGCCTGCCAGCGGATGCAACCCAGTTGTTGACGGAACGATACGCACAGATGCTCCCACTAAACCCCAAAGATTATCGAGCCTTCTGGTCGGGGAAAAATTAACGTCAACTGTCGCCTGTCGATTAACTCGCACTCCCTTACGCATCGTGGACGCGTAGGAGAGTGCGAAATCGCCTGCGCGTGCGTTGCTTAAGCAGCGTGGATGCGTAGTTCTACGTCGACATGGCCTGGTCTAGTCTTGCTCACTAATATGCAATAACGCGCCCTCTGCGCGTTATGTCCGATTGAATCTATAGGTCCGGCAAAAAATAGCGTGCTGTGGAAGCGCTATGTTCGCACCTTGGGTCAATAACGATGTGTGAACCCGTTATTTTTATCCGTTTCAGTTGATAACGCGCCACGAGCGCGTTATGTCCACTTGAACGCGTCATGGGTCAGGTGTTTAACGCGTTCCGGGAGAGTGTCTATTAACAGGAGCCGTAAGGCTCCTGTTTTCCTTTGTTAGGGAATTTTTTGAAGGTAATTGGATACAAATGGTTGAATTTTGGTTGCTAACCTTGGGTTTCCCACGCTCAATTCCTCCATTTTTGCTTCCTTTTCCACTTTAGAGGCAGACGGGGGCCTCTAACGGCTTACCTCGGTTCAATAACTCCTTCACCATTACCTTTACATTGACCACCATAGAGGTAATCTTAACGTCGATCCGCAACTTGCTACGACCACGGGTTCGGGGCTTTCCGAGTCCGTGGTGACGTTTCATTTCGTTATTGGTGCGTTCAATTTCGTATCGAGCTCGAAGTGCCTCTTGACCCTCCTGGCTCGCATTGTACTTCTTTGCCTCCTGAATCAGTTCCCAGTAGTCACTCACGAACACAGTACGTCCCTTTGCATGGTCGGTGCACTGCGCACGTAAAGGGCATGCTGTGCAATCCTCTTCAGCAAATCCATGTTGTGTACCCTTAGATTGCTTAATGTGGTTCTTTCGGACTGACGTGTACCCACCAGGACACACGACCACGTCACGTTCCGGTATGTATGTGAAGTCTTCAGCTCGAAATGCCTTTCCGGACGGGTTCGTGAATTTGGGCAACGGTGCCGTTAGAAGGATATGTAGTTCCTTGGAGAGCTTGTCGCGATTCTCAGCATTTCCGTAAGCTGAGTCTGCCACTACTTCCTTGGGACGCTTGTCGAACTCATCCACCACAGCCTTTACAACCGACTCCAGTGCAATTCCATCTACTTCATTACCAGGGATAGGCTCCGCATTGAGGACTAGGTGAGAGTTGGCCGACTCCACGACTTGTGTCTTATCGCCAATAAACGCCAGCTTTTTGGACTTGTGCCCAACACGTACTTCTGGGTCATGTGCACTCACTACACGGTCGGAGGGCTTGTTATTTTTGTCCTGTTCAACGTACTGAATATCCTCTTTCTGTGGTTCCACATTCTCAGATGAAGGAGACTGGTTTTCGTCAGGGAGCTTCGGAGTAACGTTCTCACGTAAAATACGCAGGAGCACCTCGCGTTGTTGCTTGGCTGTTTCCTGCTCATTGTCGTTTTTCCACTGGGTATCCATGTCGTCGGTGTCCGCACGTTCCAGCCATGCCACTAAACTGAACGCCAAAACACATAGATTGCTGAAGGCGAGATTTCTTTCGCTGCCCTGCACCTCACGCTTGAGTTTGCGAAAGAATGCCCCCACATCCATGTTCTCCTTCAATTTTTCGTAACGCGCTGGGTTATGACGCTTCAAGTAACGCACAAGCTTTTGAGCCGCTTGTTGAATGAGCTCATATACACTTGGCGTAGCAACATTGGCATGCGTGTGGAACGCATCTACCAACCAGCGGTCATCATCTTGTCCCCACATGCCGAGGTTCAGTGCCTGAGCGAGGATATTCACGTGACAGGCATGGAATATATCCGCGCCAAGCCGACTCCTGTCCAGCGCAATTGTGCTGTGGTCAAACTTTGCGAGTGAGATCGGTACACCTAAAAATCGCTTAATGAAGATATCACCGACGATCTTTAGCTCCATCTCACGGTCGGAAATGTTGTAGTACCGCTGTACGAGATGGATTTTAAGTTTCAAGGACGGAGCATACGGGTGTTGGCCGATGGGTGAGTACAAGGGGGCACAGAGCTTATCCGCAAACGAGAAATCAATGTAATTCGCCACTGCATCCCAGAATGGATGAGGTGGTATGACTGAATACACCATGATGTCCTCGAAGGAGGCTTGCTCAAAGTTCTTGTACTTTACCCCGTTCATTTCTCCAACTCCCCGTAATCTCGGATACCTCAATTATACCAGAAAACACGAGATTTACGTAGAAATAACGAGTAATACAGAGATAATCTTCGAAAATGGCGAACGGCATCTCGCGTAGTTAATCGACAGTCTCTCCGGGCTCCTTATTTTCGACCCGCGGCGAAACGGAACCAAAGCCCCAGAGTGTCGCTCACAAAAATACAGGGCTAAAGCACCAAAAGTGCTTCAGCCCTGAACTATCACCAGCAAGTCCTTACCACCCCATGCGTTCTTTAAGCGATGTTATCTGCGCGATGTGATGTCTCCCGTGCCAGGCATACAGCCCAACAGCGGTTTCGAGGGACAGACAATCTCCAGATTCCGGATTGGTAAAGGTGAGCAGAAACTGAGAGTCTTGCAAATTCAAAAGCAACTTCGTCCATCGTGCATGAAGCGATTCGAGCAATGTGAACGACACCTCGATGGGTGTGTCTCGGTAATCATCCAATTGTGCCCAGCGGTCCTCCATGTATGGCTTGATGATTGGATTCTCCTCAGTAAGCGCCAGCTTGAAGCGAATGTAGCTGTTCATGTGGCTGTCTGGTAGATGATGAACGACCTGCCGTACCGTCCATCCCCCCGGTCGATACGGTGTGTCGAGTTGCTCTGTGGAAAGGTCCTTGACGGCAGACCTCAAATTGCCTGGGGCCGCGGCAATTTGCTGTATCCAGTCGTTTCGTTGTTCTCTCGAAATCTTGTCGATCCGTTCAAACCTTCCAATCGGGTACCGCAAGTTGTCCATTGATGACTCCACCTCACCACATCAGTTGTGTTCTTACTCGTGTGTTCTCACTCGAAAGACCTCTCGCATCAACAACCGCAACCATCCATGACGCTCCCAACCGCCCATCACGCTGTCCCAAAGGTCACTCGCCGACGTGCCAGATATCTGCGGTACGCAATGCTTACCCCATCACACTTCAGGGACAGCTCCTGCTGTAAATCGAGCGGCAACTCCTCTGGCCGCTGATTCTCAACAATGGGCTTGTCCTGTGCAAAAATCATGTCTTGAAAACCCGTAATCTGCTCATCGGTCATGCCCGTCTCGTAGTCAAATGAGATTAACCCGTATGCCGTGGATGTTTGCTCATCATCCGGGCGGATAGAGAGAAGTATCGTCATCCTGGAACCTGTCAGCGGATCGCGCTTGATAAACCGTACCGACAGTGGCCCCAGAATCTCATAGATGTAGTATACGTAGCGGGATTGGCCACTGCCATCGGGGTCGGGCTGGTAGACCTCAATCTCGCCCGAACGCAGGACCCCATCCTCACCTTCCGCCACACGATATTCCCCAATTTCCGCATGTGTTCGAACCCCGAGGAATCCTTCATGCACAAACGACAGGTGACCGACGTCAAGAAAGTTCTCAATGATGCGCGGCGGCTTGGCACTGACTCGACTTGGCCCCCACACGACGTGACGGAACGCTGAGTCGTCGTATTCAGGCAACGAGAAGAGGGGGGCCTCTCCATGCCCCAAGTTCACCCATACAAAGCCGTAAGCCTCGATACAGTGGAAACGAGCTGCTCTAGCCTTCGTGGGAATCGGTCGCCCAGCGGGGAGCTGCGGAATCTTGACGCAGGAGCCGTCAGGAGCGTACTCCCATCCGTGATAGGGACAAACGAGGCGATTATTCTGGACACAACCGAGCGATAGAGCCGCGCCTCTGTGAATGCAAATGTCTCTGAACGCGTGAACGCCGTCGGCGGTTCGAAACAGCACCACACGCTCGCCAAGGATGAGTACCTGTACCGGAGTTTCCTGTACGGTCGTCGAAGCACACGCAACAATCCACTCACTGCGCAGAACTTCATCATGAATCATGCCCGTCTTCCTTTCAAAGCGTCTGTTCACCTCGATGAATCATTCGCAAGCGGTAGGATACCTCATCGCATCAACAGGAAGTAGTATCCGATGCATGCCAATGAGCAGATCCATGACACAGCTCCAAACACCGTCACGATTGTGTTCTCGTTCCAGCCATATTTCAGACTAAAATGATAGTGAATTGGAGACATTCGAAAAACGCGTTTACCTGTGCGTTTATAATACGAGACTTGAATCACGACGGATAGTATTTCTGCAAAGTATACCAAGAATAAAATTGGCAGCAGGATGAGGACATGATTGATGACAGCAAGCAGCGCCAACGTCCCCCCAATCGCCATGGACCCTGTATCGCCCATAATGATCTTGGCTGGGAACCGGTTGTAGAATAAGAATGCCAGCAAGCAGGCAATCATCACGAGAGAAAATCCCTTAATGGCCTCGGACGGCGATATCACGAAGAAAAAAAAGTACGTTGGGATGGCACACACGGACAGCAAGCCGTCAAGTCCGTCAGTAAAGTTAATTGCATTTGTCGATCCGATGACGATAAGACCTACCGCCACAACAAACACAACTGTGGGAATCGCAAATTGAATACCTTTGGTGATTTGTAGAACCGGATCAACAGACATGTGATACAGCAAGTAGTACAGTGCTCCGGCGGTGACAATCGTTTGCAGAATTAGTTTTGTTTTCGCTGAAATACCATCGGGTGACTTGGTGAAAGCCTTCTTAAAGTCGTCCAAAAACCCAATCAATGCGAATAACAGGAAAAACACCGAAAGAAAAATTGAAACAAACGATTGGTGAAGGACTGCTGAGATGAGAGCACCGATGAGGAAAATCAGCCCACCCATCAGTGGCGTACCACGTTTCTTTTGCTGGTCCGCTGGAAGTTCCTTACGAATCGGCTGGACTACACCGTACGCCTTGGCAAGTCGAGTCTGTATTGGGATGAATGCAAGTGTAAGCAAAAATGCGTACAAAGCAGGATACAATGACGTCAACCTGGTTCCTCCTCGAAAAATCTGTCATCCGAAACTAAGTATATGTCCAAACCGTTATGACAAGTAAGTATATGTCCAAACTTTTATAACCAGTAAGTACTCCAAACCTTCGCGGCCCACACCCGACTGCCAACGTGCATGTCTCTCGCTGGGTCTAGGCTTCCAGGGCGTCTCATCCACACCTCCATTCTCCTTCCCTTCCCTTTTCTTTGTTGAAGTACATTCTAAAGTTGATTATCATTTTCTAGTGCTTATTGCCCACGTTGCCGGGTGTTATCATCCGTGACGTACTGCGCACCGGCAATCTTCCGTTTCACAATTTTTTGCAGTGTACCGAAGATGGAGGGGAGAGAGAAATCATACAGAATCAAACTGCCACAGAGGCAACACAGAAGCCATTGTCGAACGGACTTATCCTCTTAATGGCAGTTACGTGCGGGATGGCCGTCGCGAACCTTTATTACAACCAGCCCCTGCTGGCGGATATCGGACGAACCTTCCACACGACGGCACAACAGGTCGGAATCATTTCCATGTGCACACAGATTGGGTATGCACTTGGTATGTTTTTATTTGTGCCTCTTGGCGATATGGTGGAGCGCCGTCGCATGATTTTGCTCCTATTAGTTGCTGTCACCGTTTCCCTTGTGGGTGTTGCGACCGCACCAAACATGGTGTGGATGGACGTGGCAAGTCTTGCTGTTGGCATTACAACGGTCGTACCACAAATGTTGGTGCCTCTTGCCGCACATATGGCGACTCCAGGAGAACGCGGAAGAGTCATTGGCCAGGTGATGAGTGGTCTTTTAATTGGGATTCTCCTCGCGCGCACGGTGGCGGGCTTTATCGGGGGGACTTGGGGTTGGCGGTCAATGTACTGGGTTGCGGCGTGCTCCATGCTTGTGCTGGCGATAGTCCTTCGTTTCTTGCTGCCAGAAAGTCATCCCGAAACACAACTTAAGTACCGTCAACTGATGAAGTCCATCGGCCAATTGATTGTAGAGCAAAGTACACTTCGAGAAGCTTCGATTGTTGGGGCGATGCTGTTCGGAGCGTTTAGTGTATTTTGGACGGTCTTGGCATTCTTCATCGGAGGGCCTCCATATCATTACGGCAGTCAAGTGGCAGGCTTGTTTGGTCTCGTCGGCGTCGTCGGGGCCACGGCTGCACCCGTATCAGGACGCTTAGCGGATAAATTCAGTGCCAAGACTGTCGTCGGCATCGCCACGCTGATTACCCTCGTTTCGTTCCTCACGTTTTGGCTGTTCGGATATCACCTGTGGGGACTGTTACTCGGTGTAATTTTGTTAGACTTGGGTGTCCAAGGAGCACAGATTTCCAATCAAACACGCATTTACAGCCTGGTTCCTGAAGCGCGCAACCGCTTGAACACGGTCTTTATGGTGACCTATTTCATCGGCGGATCGATTGGTTCGTCTGTCGGCAGTTACGCCTGGAGCCTATGGCACTGGACGGGTGTCTGTGTAGTCGGCAGTCTGATGATTGTGATGGCACTATTGGTTTGGGGTGCTCACCGCGTAAACTTCCACGGCAGTGCAAGGAGAATTTGAGTTAACCACCACATTTTGCTCTGCGGCGGAAGCCAACAAACTGTCTGCCGCCCAACCGGCGATGACCGAGGGGGGGCGCCGTTCGCGAGAGTCCGCACGACGGCACATTTCACACTCAATTACGCACTGTGTCTCGCGTGCCATTTCCAAGTTCCATCGTGCCCTCAAGCTTTGGCTCCGTTGGGAGTTGGGCCAGCGATAGCGAGCCGGGAACGCGTTATTCACCCTGCTCGAAACTCGTTCAAGTGGAAATAACGCGCTCGTGGCGCGTTATTCATTGAAACGGACCAAAATAACGCGTCCACACGTCGTTATGGAATCAAGGTACGAACATAGCGCTTCCACCGCTCGCTATTTCTAGCCGGCACGAAAGATTCAATCGGACATAACGCGCAGAGGGCGCGTTATTACAAATTACTGAGCAAAACCAAGGCATGGCCATGTACGCTTACGCATCCACGATGCGTAACTGTCGCCCGCTCAGCTAGCCCTGCACTCCCTTGCGCATTCACAATACGCAAGGGAGTGCGAGTTAATCGACAGTCTTTATATTTGAGTTAACGTTACTCCTAATGCCAGTAAACTTCCAAATAATACAATATGAGTAATATGAATCCGTCTTTGTGCAAATCCGTTCCATACGCGAGACAGAAGAGAAGCAAGGCTCACCAAAACGAGCCAAAACAGTCCGAGTGGTTCAATGATGGAGAGCGTGGAAACGACAATCACAACTAGAGTTATGCCCCCAGTTCAGCCCCACAGCGAACCTTCAGGGAGTCAACAATTGCAACATGAAGCCAACCATTTCGTGCCTTTCTGCGTCGGTTAAAACGGAAAAAAAAGTACGGTCTACATCTTCTACGGCGCGGACGGCGCGGGTAGCCAAACTAATTCCATCCTGGGTCACGACAATAAGGTTGGCCCTGGTATCCGTTGGATGGGGTTTACGGTCGATAAGGCCCCGCTTTTGCAATGTTCTCAACACCTGGGAGGTAACATTCACGTCAACCTTCGTGTGCCTAGCTAAATGAACCTGCGTCACCCCAGCCCGATCCACCTGTAGATTCAACCAATAACAGGAATATAGCAGTACAAATTGCGGATGCGTCAATTCGAACGGTTCCAGCGCTTGACGAATATTTTTTTGCCATGTCGCGGTTACCTGCCACAGTAAAAAGCCCGGACTATCGTTTGCGTTACTGAAATCTGAACTCATCATGTCCCTCCACCATCACCTGCGCTATTGTCAGGAAATCCTCCCGCGCAATCTCGAAATGTCCCCTCCGAAACGGATAGCCCCAATTTTGTTTTCCTCTCGTGAAGTTGAGTTCAGGCAGAAGAACAGAAATAGCCACTTCCCTGCAGGGAACATACCGGATATTTCGACGGAACGGGACGAACGATTCGGACATCGCGTATTCATAGACGTCATCATCATCCACCATCCCGATGGCTGTGAACGCCTGAAGCGAATGTCCTTGATTCATTTCTGTACGTGGAGAATAGTACACCAACCAGTCACCAGGCTGCATCTGTCGCAATGGCGCTGCTTTGCCATGACAGAGCTGGGCATATCCCCCTTCTACACCGCGCCTCACGTGAGATGCAGATACGACTCCAATCCAGAAACGTGCTCTATCAGCTACCCATTCAGCTTGCATGTTCACGTTCCGTTTCCATGGCCATTGCCGCGATCCGTTCCATAGTTCGAGGAATGCCTTGCGACAGTTCAGCAATAAACTCCTCCCCGAAAATCTCTGCGTTTGGTCCTGTGATTGCGACGGTATGCGTCAGGCTCGTTCCGTCGAGTGTCTTCTGCAATCGATGAGAGAAGCGAATCTCAATTCCTGCGTCCGGGATATCCGTGACATCCAAAAAACCAAACATCGGCTGGACCTCCGTGAGTTGAAAAGACAACCTATCCTGCCCCTTCGGTTGCAGAATTCCGCGTGTACCCGTGACAAACGGACCGTCTAACGACGCGTACTCAATCCCTTCGTCCCACGTCATCCAAGACGTGATGTCACTATACAGGTTCCAAATCGTCTCCAGCTTTGCTTTCGTAGTTATGGTGTGTTCGAACATCAACATATTTAATCACTCCTTGTATGATATGTATGCATATTATATGTATACATATTACTTTGTCAAGTAGCCACGCCAAATGAAGGGACGCGTCATCACATGAGCAAGGAGTCTAAGTCGAGTGCGGTGACCGGTAGGGCCTACGTGCGCCCTACCGTCGCTCAGGTCACACCTCAGGTCACACCTCAGGTCACACCTCAGGTCGCGCTCGCTTTTACATTGTTACATTGGTGACCTTGAGTCTGCGGTCCACAAGGGTCATTATCAGTGCAATGACGCTCACACCAATCATGATTGCGGCAATTTGATGCATCCCCCTATCCGAAACCTTTGCGCGGAAGACAACCGCGATGAGCGCCGAAGACGCAATAGAACCCACATATCCGAAAGTACGCATGAGACCCGAAGCTATGCCAATCTGGTCTGAAGTAACCTGCATGTACAAGGCTGTTTGATTGCTGCTCGCCATCGTACCCATCGTCACGCCAAATAGTACCGTGATGCATAAAATCCACACAATTGAGGTGCTCGTGGTCAGAAAAAGCACGCCGATAGACGCAACAATGGACGACGACGCAGCAACAATCAATGGTCCTCGCACCAGGTTCCGTTTCGAAACGGGACCTACAACCAATGCCGATAGAGCACTCATTGGAAGTATGAGAAGTCCTGCTTCGAGGGCGGATGTTCCACGTGCTGCGCTGATCCACTCGGTCACACCATAAAGCACGGTATAGATACACAAAGTCATCGCCGCAAACCGAGCATAGGTGCGCGTGAGTGCAAGGTTCGATGCCAGCATCCGTACATCGATGAAAGGATGTTTGGCTCGTAGTTCCCACCATGCGAGCAAAACACCAAACACCACTGCTAGCCCGAACACAATCCAGTTTGGTCGAGGCAATGTAAACAGGAACACCATGAGTGTGGTCACTGTAGAAGCGAACAAAACGATACCTATCACATCAATACGTGAAAGGATGTCCCGTACGGTCTTGACTCCCAAGATGGGACCATCTTTTGGAATCCATTGTGTTGCCATGACAAACGCTACAAGTGCAAAGGGAATATTAATCAAAAAAGTTGTTCTCCATCCCCAGGCGTCCACGAGCACACCGCCAATCGGCAGTCCCACAGCCCCGGTAACTACCGCCGCAATCTGAAGCGCTCCGAGCACACTACCAGGTGGCTGCGCCATCCCAGCCGATTCAGCGCGGCGGCGAATCAGGAGCATCGCGGATGGATACGCGGTTGAGGTACCGATGCCGATGAGAATTCGGGATAGGATTAGCAAGGTCAAGTTCTGTCCAAAGCCACCGAACAAACCACCCACAAATACCGTGAAAATGCCAGCCAAAAATACTCGACGTGGTCCAAATTCTGCGGACAATTTCCCTGCGGTGGGTTGAGCAATGGAACTTGCTAGATAGAGAACGGTCACGAGGATTGTGGTTTGAGCCACAGACACGTGCATAAATAGGGCAATCGGCACGAGCGCCGTGGCCAGCATTGAGCTATTGATAGGATTGAGTGTGGACCCCATATACAATGGTGCCACAAACCTCCAGGAGAATGGATTCTCATCTGGCATCAGTCATTCACTCCTTCGTCACCAGTCTGTGGCAGTCTGTAACAGTCCTTCGCACTGCTTAGCACTGCTTAGCACTGCTTAGCGGACCTTAGCAGTCCTTATTGGACCTTAGCAGTCTGCGGCAGTCAGGGTGCCAATTTGCTTTGCTGCCGCTTTGGATTTGTTTATAATAGTGGAGAGCTCTCCGTTTCAATTTAAACGGAGACTTCTCCACTTGTCAACGAGATCAGAAAATCTGATGTTGGGACTGGATATCGTGAAAAATGACGAGCAACCAAAACCGAGAACAGAACGACGCGACGCGGCTGAAAATAGGCAACGAATCTTGGCTTCCGCAGCTAAGCTTTTTCAACAATTTGGGGTTCCGAACGTGAGCATGAACCAAATTGCGATGGAAGCAGAAATCGGATCGGGGACACTTTATCGCCGTTATAAGAACAAGAGTGAACTGTGCCTCGACTTAATCAAGGACAACATTGTTCTGTTGTTTGAGGATATTGACGTGTACTTGAAAGGACATCAGATGGACTCACCGCGTCAGCGGTTAAAAGGCGTACTTAGCCTATTTATGGGTTTTCGGGAGAAAAAGTTGGAATTACTAACAGGGGTCGAGGAGGGAGCACTCAGGGCTAGCGATTTTCAGTTCAATCTGCACGAAATCGTCGTACAACATATCAAGGAGATGCAAACAGACAATCATGCCGAACCGAACCCGGTGTTTAAGGCGGATATGTTATTGCAGGCAATGCGAAGCGAGTCATATCTGTTTCAGAGAGATGTTCGCCGATATTCATCCGAGTCGTTTCTAGAACAGATTTGCATGACCTTTTTTCCGGAGGCATAATGTCTGTCATGTGCGTAATGTGCGGCTCACCACACCGGTACAGCCGCACACGCCTCTGCCTTTTCGCGGGTACACGCCTTCCTTAAGACGGCCACCCCTTGTGCACGATGGCCCCTCGGGATGCACACCCCCTTCTGCGGATTGGCACCGCTTCGGTGGGACGGGTCACCTTCGCTCGTTATTCGCTTCGCAGAATTATTTTCCCCTGTGCCCCTTGCCTGTGAATAATATCGATGTGTGCCTGAACTGCCTCGGAAAGTGGATATTCCTTGCCAACAACAGGTTTCAAAATTCCGGTCTCGAGTGCGGCAGCGAGCGCATAGACACTAGCTGTGTACTCGGAGTGATGTGCATTCCACAGAGCTGTACCCAGAACATCCGCTTCTTTCATCATCGCGAGCCGTGGCGTAAACTCGATGCTTCCTCGACTCCCTACAATGACGACACGCCCGTACTTTGCCAGGATTTTTACGTCCTCTTCCAGATTTACATTGGCGAGCATCTCTATCACAACATCCACACCATGTCCGTCCGTGAGCACTGGAATTTTGTCCAGGTAACGGTCATCGGAATGATTTAACGCCTCGTGTGCGCCTACTTGCCGGACCGTCTCCAAACCAGCGTCAGAGCCAGCCGATCCGATGACGTACGCACCATAAGCCCGCGCCAGCTGCACCGTCAACAACCCGACGCCTCCACTGGCTCCATGTACGAATACGCTCTCTCCAGGCTGCAAACGACCTCTTTGAAACAGCGCCCGGTAGGCCGTCAAACCAGGGACTCCGATGGCAGCACCTTGACTAAACGACATTGAGGCGGGCAGCGGATGTACGGAATCGGCATCACAGACGACCATTTCAGCGTAGGTTCCGGTGTTCCTTTGGGCCAATAGGGCAGCGACAAAGACTCTATCACCGGATCGCAACCGAGAGACCCCATCCCCCACCTTATCCACAATCCCTGCACCGTCAAAGCCGGGGGTGTACGGAAGATCCGGTTTAAAAAACGCATAAGTCCCTGACCGGATATAGGTTTCCGCGGGGTTTACGCCTGCTGCATGAAGACGAACACGTACCTCGTTCGGTCCTGGTTCAGGGACGGGTAAATCTACGAGACGTAAAACGTCAGCTTCACCGAAAGTAGACATCTGTATCGCTTGCATAGTTCGCTCCTCCTTTGGCTTGCGAATGTTCGTTTGCGGTTCTTCGTGAAGACACCTATAGTCATTCATTTCGAGAAATATCAGTTGCCATCCTGCTGTGGATTATGGGCTCCCCATTTTAGGCCAGTAAAATTGGGATTCTCAATTTCAGGGCACTAAGAGATGACATAGATGATTGGCGGGTGGTACCTGCCGGGTGATACTCGCCTTGCGACGAACATGGTACATCTGCCGGGTGATACTCGCCTTGCCAGTCGAGGCATGTTTCGCGTCCTATAGAACTGAGAGAAGTTAGAACTTCCCGTCACTCGTAAGGGAGGTGTGATGAAGATGGCAACTCGGTCCCAAATCATCACCTTGCTGAAAGGTGAAACCTTTACATTCCTTTACGGAAGCAAGGCTCGACAGACGCAGGAAATTACCGTAAAGGCAAATCAACAAGCACTTCTTCGTTGTCCCAGTCTAGGGCTGACCATGGCCATTGTCCGTCAGGGCAGCGGTCGACGGCAGGCACGTCTGGTAAAGAACATTCCAGTCAATACGCGCGTGATTGTTCTCCCATGATGGGTCGCGCTCGTGGTAGAAGCCAAATCACGACCATGTAATCGGATATGGAATACGGAAGCTGGATGGGGAATATGGAACATTGGAATGACGGAATCGGATAACGCGCTCGTAGCGCGTTATTTCCGCTCAATCCAGCCCTGCCGGCATTCACGCATCCACGGTGTGTAAGTTACGCGTATTCAGCCATACCGGTACTCCCTTACACGTCCACATTTTCACGCCCGTTTTACCATATGACTTCCAAATTCCATCGCACCCTCGGGCTTTGGCCTGGTTGGGCGCGGATAGCGAGCCCTGAACGCGTTATTCACCCTAACCGAAATACGCCCAAGTGGAAATAACGCGCTCGTGGCGCGTTATTCACTGAAACGCATCAAAATAACGCGTTCACACGTCGTTATGGACTTAAGGTGCGAACATAGCGCTTCCACAGCGCGCTATTTCTTGTCGGCGCCAGAGATTCAATCGGAAATAACGAGCTCGTGACGCGTTATCACAAATTGCTATGCAAAACCAAGACCATGTCCACGAACTCTTACGCGGCCACGCGTTGCGTAAGGAAGTGTCGAGTTAATCGACACAGTGACCCGTTATCGACACGGTGACTCGTCAGCGGCACATCCCAAAACGAGGGCACGGCGCCATCGCGAAACCGGGGACGCCGCGCCGCTAGGGTCATTCGCTCAATAGAATGTGGTACTCTTCCAGGCATCATTCACAAACTGGACCACGCTGTCATATTGAGCATGATAGAACGGATTTGTACTCGCATACGGGCCATCTAAACCTTTCGAGTTGAGGTACCAGGTCTTTTCTACAGCTCCTTCATAACCGTACACGTATCCTCCGGTGAAATAGTCATAGAAGTGGTTTAATGCATTCTGGGCGACATTAGTGTTTGCCGACATGGTGTTATAGGGCTGTTCCATCTCTAAGCCAGTGTGATAGAACTGCGCCATATCAGCCACTGAATTCAACCGAGCCTTTGCATTGATGCCAAAGTTGAATGCCACGCCCGCCTGACTCGTGACGTCGTCAAACCCCAGACGATTCCAATCAGATATGCCCCAGGCTCCGTAGAAGGGAATCCAGAAAAACTTATAGCCGTCTTGATGGACTCGGCTGGCGGTGTACTGTATCAGCGTCGTATCAAGCGGATCGGCCGCATTCAGAGCTTCAGGTTGCCAGTAAAAACCCGCGAATTGCAAGTTCGAAAAACCTGCGCTGTTCCAGTCCTGAAGTACTGTGTTCATAAACCAGTCAATGACCTTCGCCTTATTGATGGTTGCCTGAACTTCCCCCACGTCGTTCGGATTCAGGTCTATGTTCTGACCGGACGAATCAATGGCCCCGAAGTTTGCGTTGTCAGCAGTCAGTCCTGGAATTGTGATAACGACTTTTTCCTTGTAATTCGGATGGTTCAATTTTTGTTTCAGTGTGCCGACTGCCTGGTTGAGCGCTGACAAATTCAGATTTGGGGTAAACAAATCCGACAGCCAACTGTTGATAGCAGCACTGGTTGTGGGCGTTCCGTACGGTCCGAACAGCGCACCGTCGAACATCCAACCCAGTGGCTTGCCGTTTGGACTTTCCTCTGCAATCGTTGGCAGAAAATCACTCACCGTGTACCTCCCATACCCGTCTGTAATGTGAGGTGCGCCTGTGTAGATGAGCTCCATATTCTTGATACCGTCGGTGCCTTCGTCATGGGATGTGAGGTAACCCGGGTTGGGAAGCGATGTGATGGGTCCACCTGTTCTCCCGGGATTATTCGCCTGTCCCAGAGCCCAGTGCAGCTGAGCCAACTGGGCCAGCGAGTTATCGGGTTTGGGCCCTGCCGGCCCTGCAGGGCCAGACGGCGAAGCAAACGTGCGAAGTTCTTGTCGCAGTGTCAGCAGGCCCGGGGTTGTCGGGTCATACAAGTAGTCGTTGCCCATCATGGCGGACATGGCTGACCCCATCAACGAATGAACTAAGCCGGGGCTGTGTACCTGTCCTGTATTCGTTCCTGGCCCAAAGACAGAGAACTCGTCGGCGAAGGAGAATACCTTGTCTGTGAATTGCGCCCGTATGTACTGCGCATGAACATGTGTTTCGATGGTGTACGGTTGAGTCTGTGGCGTGTAACTACCGCCACCTTGAGTCGTGACTGCAGTACCCAGCTTGTACCACGTTTTACCGTTGTTTGATGCGTAATAAGTCACACTGTCGGGAAAGTCGATGCCGGCCCCCATATTCTGAAGAAAATCTAGTGACACTCTATCCACTCGTTGTGTGCTACCGAGATTCACCACAATACTTTGGCCGCCTTGCCTTAAGAACCCTACCCAGCCGGGATCGGAGAAACTTAATGATGCAAAGTTCCCATCCGTCAATTGTCCTGTATTGGGAAAATGAGCGGCCTCACTCGCAAACAGTGCATCTGGCCATTGTACGCCAAGCGTGTATGGCTTTCCGATTGCGATGTCTGGCAAAGAATTGACGTCCTTTGGGTCTGGCGGTGTCGTCGCCGGAGGCGGTGCTGGTGTCGTCGTACCACCGGAAGTGGGAGCGGTGGAACCAGACGAAGTGACCGGCGTGTTCGTACTGCTCGTGCTGGTGGATGTGGACGGTGAGCTGCCCGAAGCAGTTGCGGTCGGAGATGGCGGCCATTCTGTTCTTGGCCCCGGGGCGGGGACGCTCATTCCTGGTGGCAAGTATGCGTAGGAGTACGGATTATCAGGATTTGCCCCTGGTCGAAGCACACTAGAACCGATGCCTTGCTGGGTGTCCGCTCCATTACTTACGCTTGTTGAAGAAACACCTCCGTTGCTTGAGCTTGAGCTAGAGCTAGAGCTAGAGCTAGAGCTAGAGCTAGAGCTAGAGCTAGAGCTAGAGCTAGAGCTAGAGCTAGAGCCAGAGCCAGAGCTGGAGCTGGAGCTGGAGCTGGAGCTGGAGCTGGAGCTGGAGCTGGAGCTGGAGCTGGAGCTGGAGGTAGAGGTAGAGGTAGAGGTAGACGCCAAAGCAGTGGCTGCAAATAGCCATCCAGATGCAAAAACTACGGCCGCCGACGCACTCAGAACTGTCTTACGCATATGTGGACCTCCTTATCTGAATAGCGAACTAATTCCACAGTCGCAACCTTTACGTTTCTGTGAGAAAGCTATCGATGTTGGCGCAAACGAGACTCAGGACAAACAGGCCGTCGCCAAGTTTCCGAGCGTATGGAAATCCTCGAGGCGATTGTAGCCTGCAGGGGCATAAACCTTGTTCAACATCCGGACCACGACAGTATCAAGTTCTGGTATGACCAAGCACATCGATCCGTTCATGCCCGCAATTTGATAAGCCCCCGCCGGAACGTGGTGCCCGATTTCCGTGCGCGACGGTCTGCGATTTAACCACCAGAAATAGCCGTGTCGTGGATGTTCCACGGAGAGGCCTTCAGGCGAAGCGCAAGTCGTGACTCTGTCAATCACCGCACGAGGGACAATCTGCCTTTCCTCCGCCGTACCGTGCCGGAGATGAAGCCAGGAAAATCGAGCCAACTCAGCGGGTGTGACAAACAGGTTGCGATATTCGCCCGTCGGTGTACCAAGTTCGAGATGAGGAGGGTGGCCAGCAGCATATTGGTCCCAGACCAAATTACTGGCGGCTTTGGTTGCCCAGTCAGAACCGATGCACCCGAGCGGTCTCAGAACCTTGTTTCGCACGTAGTCAGCCACGTGTTCGCCTGTTGTCAGCCAGATGAGCCGGCACAGCAACTCAACGCCGATGTTGTTGTACATCCAATCGGTTCCTGGTTCAAATGTGTGCAGGATATTTCCTTCTCTGAATTCAAGGCCGTGCGTGTGTGTCACCAGATGACGAATCGTCAGGGTCGGTGAAACGTGCTGATATTTACTTTCGCCTTCGATATATTGACGCACAGGTACATCAATGTCTGCCAGTTTTCCCTCGTGAATGGCTAGTGCCGCGGCTATCGCTAGATACGACTTACGAATGGAATAAACATTGAAGCGCGCTTGGTCCGTAATCGGGCTCTCCCCATTCGGACCCTCTCCCGTCCCTTCTCGCCAGTCAACGAGGGTTTTATCTCCCTGGATTACATACAACGCGGTGGCTGTCGCCTGCTGCGCCATACGACTCTCGTGCACGTATCTTATCAGTGACTGCCATTTAGAATCCGACGGTGCAATCTGCATTACGTCACTTCCTCTGCGTAAAGGAGACCAGTTTGTCATGCCTCCATAAAACATTGCAGTGCAGCCCCAATCACCCCCGCATCAGGGCCCGCGGCTGCCACAGCAATTTCAACAGCTTCGACGAGAGAGCGCATCCCTAGCTGACGTACGCGCTCTTCCACCAGATTTTTCAGCCATTCTCCCTGTTCCATCACCCCACCCCCAAGCACAACGATAGTCGGGTTGAAGGTATGAATGAGGCTCACAATGCCAATGGCCAATGCATCACAAAGTTCATGCACTACTTCTCGGGCCACGCTGTCGCCGCTGTGATAGCACTTAAAGACGAGTCTGCTGGTCATGCGTTCGTCACGTTGCAGAGCCTCGAAAAGCACGGGGCCTAACTCCTGCTCAGGGTGACATCGCAGCTTCTCCACCATCATTCGAGCAATCCCTGGACCGGAAGCGTACATTTCCAGACACCCACGTGAGCCGCAGTTGCAATTGGGACCGTGTCGATCAATCGAAATATGCCCGAGTTCCGCAGCCGCGCCGAAAGCCCCTCGAAGCACTCGGTTGTCAGCCACTACGCCGCCTCCGACCCCCGTCCCAAGTGCCAGACACACAACATCGCGGTGTCCTCTCGCACTGCCGATAAACTTCTCGGCTATCGCGACCACATTCACGTCATTGTCAACCCAGACTGGAAGATGAATCTTCTCAGACAGTACAGACCGGAGCGGAACATTGTTCCAGTCAGGAATGTTGACTGTCCCAGAGCGGACAACACCTTTGCCGTAATCCACCTGTCCAGCGGTACCGATTCCCACACCAGCGACAGGCTCAAGCGAATCCCTTTTTGCATTCTCGCGCAAGTTTTGAATGAGATCATAGACCTGTTGAATAATGGACTGTTGCCCTGAGGTTGGAATCGGCACCACTTCTTTGCGGAGCATCACACCGGAAGATTGCACGATTCCGGCGGCAATTTTCGTTCCTCCGATGTCAATTCCGATGCTGCATACCAAATTGAGTTCACCTCCGTTTTGGTTGCTACCGTCCAAGAGACTGCTGTTGCCGAAACAGTTCTGCGACACGCTCTACGAAACGCTGCGTAATTTCTTGCGGACGCGTGATGGCCGAGCCCACCACGACCGCCCACACGCCGGTCGTAAAACATTGCACAGCATCCTCCGGTGTGTGCACACGACCTTCTGCAATCACCGGTACCGTGAGCGCTTTTGTGAGCTGTTCCATCAGTTCAAAGTCCGGACCCAACAGTTGCGCGCTGTAAGTTGTATATCCCGAGAGCGTCGTCGCGACGACATCAGCACCAGATTTTGCGGCCCGCACTCCCTCTTCAAAGGTCGAGATATCTGCCATGACATACACGTCCGGAAAATGCTCTTTGACGGACACAAGGAAATCACTCGCCCGCTGTCCGTTCGGACGTGGTCTATCTGTGGCGTCAAACGCGATAATGTCGGCCCCAGCACGTACGACTTCCTCGACTTCTTTCAGAGTCGGTGTGATATAAACGCCACTATTCGGATACTCGCGTTTGACGATGCCGATGACAGGCAAACCCGTAAGTTCTTTGACCTTCTGAATGTCACTGCCACCGTTGGCTCGAATTCCGACGGCGCCACCGAGTTTCGCCGCCACGGCCATACGCCCCATAATGTCCGAGCCATGGAGCGGTTCGTCATCTCCCGCTTGACAAGATACAATCAAACCCGTACGGAGCTTTTCCAGTAATTGAGCCATCGTAGCCCCCCTCAGTACAGTTTGTCGAGCACGCTCTTGGCCGTCCTCTCAATCGACGGGTACGAGTGCTCCTTCATGCGAATGGCTACAATGGTCGAAACAATGTCCAGCAGATGAATCTGCGCCAATTTTGATGCAAATGCACCACCTTGGAGCGGTGATTCTCTTGCGGAACCCAATAAAATTGCATCAGCACTCGATGTAATCGGAGACCTCGCATGGTTTGTCAGGCAAATGATGTATGCCCCATTCTCCTTCGCAATTCGTATCGCATCAACGAGGTCTTTTGTACTGCCTGAACTGGAGATTGCAACCACGACGTCACTTTTACCTACAACAGAACAGTTCATCGCAATCACATGGGAATCACTTGCACTGTCAGCAGTGAACCCCAAACGCATAAATCGGTATTTGCCGTCCTGCGCTGTGATTCCGGAAGACCCCACACCAAAAAAGAAGACGCGGTTGGCTTTCACTAACGCATCTGCAGCCTTCTCGAGTTCCCTTTGGTCCAGCAAACTGACCGTTTGCTCAAGCGTGCGGATGCTGTATGCATTCATCTTCTTGCAAATGGCATCTGCATCGTCTGTCTCTGACAGCTCACTGTGCATATTTTCGCTCGGGACTGTCAACTCTTGCGCCAGAGCCAGTTTGAACTCCTGAAAGCCGCGAAAACCCAGTTTGCGACAGAAACGAATCACCGTCGTCTCGCCGACGTCCGCCTTCTCCGACAAATCGGTCACAGACGAATAGACACTGCCCTTGACGTCTGCGAAGACGGCATCAGCCACCTTTTGCTCTGCCCTCGACAACGATTTGTACAAACTTTGTAACCTTAAAAGTGACTTGGACGTACTGGCAACCTGGTTCACGACCCATACCCCTTCCTGACTCTGACGGCTATTTTGTTTGTAAAACAACCTCTCGCCCCGTCCTGGCGGATTCATAAATACCGAGAATGATGTCGACAGCTTTACGAGCTTCTTCTCCTGGCACCATCGGACACCGATTGTCAACGACAGCTTGTGCCATATCGCGAACAAACACGTAGTGGCCGGGCGAGCGCACGTCGAGCTCTATTGCATCCGGTTCCGGGGTCCCCTGCTCATCGTGCATGATGTTCCACTCGATGAGACCACTATCATCAAAGGAAATTGTACCCTTATCTCCATGCAATTCGAAGCGAGTGCGATGTTCCGGATACAGACTTGTTGCCGCCTCAATAACGCCGAACGCGCCGCTTTTGAATTGCACGACTGCCACGGCTGTGTCTTCCACTTCAATCTTGCGTACAAGGGCTGCCGTACGCGCATACACGCGTTCAACCCCGCCACCAAGCCATTGAATCATGTCAACACCGTGCACCCCTTGGTTCATCAGGGCCCCCCCGCCGTCGACTGCCCATGTTCCGCGCCAACCTGCTGTGTCGTAGTATTCCTGACTACGGTGATATTTCAAATAAGCATCGCATAACACCAATTTGCCGAGACGCCCTTCACGAATGACTGCGTTGATGCGTTGGTTCAGTGGAGACGCACGTCGTTGGTAGACCGCTCCCAGTTTGACACCTGCAGTACGACACGCATCTATCATCTCCGTCATCTTCTCTGCCCGAATCTCTAACGGCTTCTCACATAACACATGTTTTTGATTTGCGGCCGCTGTGAGTACAACGTCTCCATGCAGACCGCTTGGTGTGCACACACACACCACGTCGACAAAGTCCTGACGCAGCATCTCTCTGTAGTCCGTGTAGACGTGCGGAACCTCCCAATTAGAAGCAAATTTCTTGGCGCGAGTTTCGTCTACGTCCGCGACGGCCACAAGCTCTGCGCCTGGAACATGTCGAATCGCATCTGCGTGCAGCGGCGCAACGACGCCACAGCCAACGATGCCGAACCTGATAGGGTTGCCCTGCGTCATGCCATCTCCTCCACCTGTGTCTGTTTGGGAGTCACCAATTTCCCTTCGTGACACCAGTCCCTCAAAACCAGTAACTTCCATGGTCACGCCTCTTGGGTTAGTGCAACGCTCTCGGCGTAGTGGCAAGCTACCTCATGGCCTGGGCCAACCTCCCTCAGATGCGGCTCTTCCTGTCTGCATTTTGTATCTGCAAAGGGACATCTTGCAGCGTACGGGCAAGCGGCAGTAAGCCCTTCTTCCGCTTTCGTCAGCTCCTTGGCAAACTTTGAAACGCCCCCAAGCGGCGTTACTCCGTCCTCCGTGAACGCCGGGATGGCTCCGATGAGCGCCCTCGTGTATGGGTGAGAAGGAGAGGCGAACAATCCCAACGTTTCGCCCTGTTCAACAATCTGTCCTCGGTACATCACCGCAGTCTGCTCGCACATCAGTCGAATGACAGCGAGATTATGTGAAACAAAGACGTAGGTGAGCTGCCGTTCTTCCTTCAGCGTCTGCAGCAGGTTCAGAATCTGCGCCTGAATGGACACATCAAGGCTGGATACTGCCTCGTCCAGGACTAACATCCGGGGGTAGAGGGCAAGTGCTCTCGCAATCGCTACGCGTTGTTGCTGACCGCCGCTGATTTCGTGAGGAAAAGCATGATACAGTTCAATCGGCAGGCCCACCGTTGCCATCAATTTCGCCGCGGTCTCCTTGTTCTGTCGCCGCTCGTCGATGCGGTAAATGTCGAGTGGTTCGGCAATGTTCTGACCAACGGTCAAGTTCGGAAACAGTGAGCCGTACGGGTCCTGAGCAACAAACTGCACAATTCGTCGATGGGGCCTCAGCCGTCGCGCTGACAGCCGCGTGACATTCACACCATCGAGGTACACATCTCCTGAAGTTGGTGCAATCAGCATCTGAAGAACGCGGATGAGTGTTGATTTTCCGCTTCCACTTTCTCCGACCAGTCCCAGACTCCGCCCCTGCCGAATTTGCAAATTGATATCTTTGCAGGCCCAAACGTCCCCGTCTGCAGCTGAGAACTTTTTGTTCATGTGCCGGAGTTCGGCAAGCAATGTGTCTGCACGAGTTTTAGAGGTGGTATCGGTCCCCTGTTTGTCCAACATGACCTGGTTCATACCGTCACCTCCGTGTTCACCTTCCAACAAGCGACTTCGTGGTGCGCATCCAGTTTTGTCAAAGTCGGACGCGTGTCGCACTTGTCAAATTTATGCTCGCAGCGACTGGCAAAGATGCAGCCTTGCGGACGCAATATGCTGGCACCAAGTGGTTGCCCCTCAATATAGGGGAGTTTGCCAATCGGCCCCGTCAGTTTTGGGATGGACTGAATCAGTCCATGCAGGTAGGGGTGTTGATGCCCTTTGAGCAGCATCTTCGAGGGTAGATGCTCAATGAGTTCACCACCGTACATAACGTAAATTTCGTCGCAAACCTGTGCAGCGACCGCCAAGTCATGAGTGACAAGAACCATCGACATTCCAGTATCCCGTTGCAGGTCACGTAGCAGCGTGAGAATCTCCGCCTGTACTGTCACATCAAGTGCAGTCGTAGGTTCGTCTGCAATCAGCATTTTCGGCTGTGTCAAGAGGGCCATACCAATCATGACACGCTGCAACATGCCGCCGCTGAATTCAAACGGATAACTGTCAAACCGGGACTCGGCCCGGCTTATCCCGATGTCCTCCAACAACCGGACAGCCCGTTTGCGGGCTTCCGACGGTGTCGCCAGATGGTGATACAACAGCGGCTCAATCATTTGTTTCCCAATTGTTTTGGTTGGATTCATATACGTGGATGGATTCTGAAATATCATCGCGATTTCCCGTCCACGTATCTTCTGCATTTCCTTCTTTGAAGCCCGTAAGATGTCGCGGCCAAGGAATTCAACTTGACCTGCGATGCTCGTTGTCTCAGGCAAGAGGCGCATGACCGCCATCATCGTCGTGCTCTTACCACTCCCACTCTCTCCGACAATGCCAATGGACTGTCCGGCACGGACTTCAAAGTGAATGCCGCTCACTGCATGCGCCGGCCCACGCGGCGTGTCAAATTGCACGCGCAGGTCTTTTACGCTCAACACCGTGTCGTTCATTTCAGCCCCTCCTTCCCGCGTTCCTTTCCGCTTTTACCGCTTTCCCTTCATATCAAATGCGTCGCGCATCCCATCACCCACGAACGCAAAGCAGACAAGTGTGATTGCGAATATCAAAGCAGGCGCCCACAGAAGGTAGGGATAAGAGAACATGGCTTGCTGCCCTTGCATAATCATCTGTCCGAGGTCCGGGGTGGGCGGCTCAATTCCGAGTCCAACCACACTCAGACCAGCTTCCGTCATCATGTTGGCAGGAATTCCGAACGTCACCGCGACGAGTATAGGTCCCATGGAGTTCGGAAGCAGGTACCGCCTGATGATGCGTGCGTTGCCTGCCCCCATCCCGCGAGCGCTCTCGATGAATCCCGTCTGTCGCAGTCGCATAACCTGACTGCGAACAATACGTGCCATACCAACCCAACTCGTTGCTGAGACAGCAATCAGAATGGCGCCCAGATTGTGTCCGAGCAGCACAACCAAAACAATGCTGAAGAGAAAACTAGGAAAGGCATAAACAATGTCCACGACACGCATCAAGACATTATCGACAAAACCACCCAGGTAGCCTGCGATGGCACCTATCATCAGCCCGACGGTCAGTTCCACAACCTCGGCACCAAATCCGACAGCAAATGCATTGCGCAAGGCCCAGATGATGCGGCTCAGTACGTCGCGTCCAAGCGAGTCTGTACCGAGCCAATGTTGTGCGTTTGGACTCAAATATGTGTTGGCAAAATCGGCCGTTGAATAGGAATACGGTGCAACAAAACTGGCGAAAACAGCTGCCAGAACCAGTAAAACGACCACGACAATCCCCATCACCGCCAGCCGATTCCTGCGAAAGCGCCGCCAGCGCAAGCCAAGCGCTGAGCGCTTTTGATGGTTCAATTGGCTCGTCACTTGGGATTCTTTTGCGTCTGTTGTTCCGACTGCCACGTCCATCGCTCCCCTAGCTCGCATAACCCTGTTTCCTGATGCGCGGGTCCAGAACGCCATACACCAAGTCAACAATCAGGTTCATGCCCATGATGACGACTGCGTACAACAGCGTTGAGTCCATGATGAGCGGGTAGTCCCTTTGAGAAGCAGCAGTCGTGAACAAATGGGCCATTCCAGGGATACCAAACAGGTCTTCAATAAAGACCGTGCCCATCATCAATCCAGCCAACTGCGGTCCGATGACCGTTACAAACGGTAACAGCGAGTTACGCAGCCCATGACCGAACACAACACGCGCCAAGTTGCCACCCTTCGCATAGACGGTAACCACATACTCAGAATGGAGCGCTTCAATCAGGCTGTTGCGCATGTAGCGTGCCATCGACCCAATCATTGGCAAGGCGAGGGAGAATACTGGTAACACGTAGTACTGAATGCCCTTGAATCCGAGTACGGGAAGCACATGGAGCCATACTCCGAACATCAGCATGAGGAACACAGCCACAACATAGGCTGGTACAGCCGTACCACAAATGGCAACAAGCATGGTGCTGCGGTCAACCCATGTGTTCTCACGAACAGCCGCGACAACACCGGCAACAATGGACAGGACGCTCGCCACGACAATGGCCATCAGCGCTAACCCGAGGGATACCGGAAAGGTTTGCCGTATCAGACTGACGGTCGGCGTGTTTGGGTATTCAAAGGACGTTCCCATATGCGTCGTGACGAAGTTCCAAACGTAACTCCACCACTGGACGTACCACGGACTGTTCAAGTGGTACTGCTGTACCAGCTCATTCATCAGCTTTTGGGTAACACCGAGGTCAACCGATGCCGCAGTGACGCCGCCAACAAACTGGTTGAAGGCGAGAAAGCTGCCTGGTGCAGCTTTCATCAAACCAAACGTCACGAGACTGACCGAGAGAAACGCAATTGCCATGTACACTACGCGCCGGATGATGAATTTCAGCATTCTCAAGGCCTCCTGAACCGCGGCGGCCCAGCCACATGGCCGAACCGCCTGGAAAATAGACCACTTCCACTTCCACTTCCACTTCCACTTCCACTTCCACTTCCACTTCCACTTCAATCGCAGCAATCGCAGCAATCGCAGCAATCGCAGCAATCACAGCAATCACAGCAATCACAGCAATTGCAGCAATCACTTCTATCCACTACTTCACGTGAATGTAATTGAACCACACTGGAGCTAGCGTCAGGATATAGTGATCCGGTACATATCCCGTCACATTCGAACGAATCAAGACGGGATATTTTGGTGTGTAAATTGGAATGGTGTACACGTTTGTGGCCTCATCCTCGTAGAACTTCTGAGCTTCCTGGTTGCTGACATCCTGGTACGCTTTGTATCCTTCTTTAACCCAGTTTAGGTAACTGGAGGGCAGATAGTTTTTGAATAGCGATACTTCTCCGGTTTGTTTACTCGACGCCTGCATGTTCTGGTTCTGGTCCAACTGATACCAGTTATTCCACTGGTTCGCAGGCAGATATCCCATCTCTAGGTCAGCCTGTTGATAGAGGTAGCTGCCGACACCCTGCGGCAGGCCCAACTGAGGATACGTACCCGACTGAGAATCGTTTGCCCACCCGACCTCATTCGCTGGGAGCTGCTTCTTCATATCCTGGAGGAACTTACCGTACTCTTCGCCCATAAACGTAACCTTCACACCGAGGTTCGTCTGCCACATTTGTTGAATGGCTTCGGCAACGTGATCGGTCGTCGTACCCACTTCAAGTACGACCGTCGGGAAGCCTTTACCTCCGGGATACCCGGCCTTTGCAAGTAGCGCCTGTGCTGCCTTGACATTGTACGGAACCGCAACATTCTTAATCCAAGGGTCAGCCCAAGTTGGTGTATATGGGCCGTATGCAGGTGTGCCTGTTCCGTTCAACACATTCTGGGAAATCACATTTTTGTCAATTGCCATCTCGAACGCTTTGCGTACATCCGGGTTTTGCAGCGCATTGTTCTGAGATGCCATTGGAACATAGGTGTACTGAATGGATGTGTCCCACATATGCAACTGGCTCGACAGGGAGGAACTCTTCTTGACTGCGGGCACATCCGTTGGTTGGAGGAGGGCCTCATCGAGGGCACCGTTTTTGAATGCAACGAGTTGGTTAATGTTACTCGAGTATTGTAGTGTAATCTTCTTCAGCGACACCTTGCCCCAGTAGTGCGGGTTTGGAACGAGTGTTGCCGACGTCTTGGCCTGGTAAGTCTTCAACATGTAAGGGCCGTTTGAAACAATTTTGGATGGGTTGGTCCAGTCTCCCGGTTGCATATTCTGCGCTACTTTTTGGTCGAGCGGGACGAGCCAATCGGCCTGTGGCAGGCAGATATCGCGAAGGAAGTTGGGATCCGGTCGACTCAGTGTAATCTGCAGCGTGTGGTCGCTTAGCGCCTTGACACCCAACTTGCTTGGGTCCATGTTGCCAGCGCGAATCTGCTGGATATTCTGAATCGGAACGTCGTTGATAGGAACCGGGCTCGCCTTCTCTTGCACAGCGGTGTTCGGGTTGACCGCGCGTTCAATTTCATAGACGAAGTCTTGTGCCGTAACCGGGTCTCCGTTCGAGAACTTCGCATTTGTTCGCAGGTGAAACGTGTACACGGTGTTGTTCGCATTGTGGTCCCAGGATGCGGCCGCTCCCGCGGCAGGTTGATAGTTCTTGTCAAAGTGAACGAGTCCTTCATAGATACCAGCGCTCTCTTGGTACACTTCCTGAGACCATAACGCGGGGTCAAAGCCGTGACCATCATCGATGAAGTACATGCTGAACTCGCCCGGTTTTGATGATGTGGTTTGCCCCCCAGTCTGATTCGTCCCGCCCTGCGCAGAACATCCAGAAATCACCCCGGCGAGAGTCACTACGGCCAAACCCATTGTAATTCGTCCACGACGCTTCACTCCAAATACCTCCCCTTGTGTCGAACATGAATTTACCGCCTTACAGCACGGCTCTCATGGCTCAGAGTCGTGGTAAACAGCCAGCAGCACGCATTCTAAAATGCATGTTCTATTTGCGGTGTATACCGCCACAACAAACTAGAAAGGTGGAAATTTCCTCCGGAAAAGTCAATCTGTCTTTATCCGATTGATGAGTGATTGCATCGGCAAGATGGAATGCGCGCCCTCCGTGGTAGATGGAATCCGTACTCCTGTTTTTTACACTGAAGGGTTCTCTTGGCTTCTATTTAATATTATTGTATATTGTGATAATTTATAATTCAATATAAAAAAGATAAATCCACCATATTATATATACGTAGTGGAGTAAATATCCTATTCGCTATCATTGAAAGCAATCAACTTCATTTGATAAGGACGGGAAAATCATGACCAAGATGATGCAAAAACCGCTGTATTCCTTTGCCGTTGTGTCGGACGTCCATATTATGACCTGGGTAGAATCAGAAGCTCCTGTGCGTACTGTTCCCGCTATCGAGTTTGCATTTCGCGATATTGCCCGCCAGTCCCCTGACTTTTTGGTCATCAACGGAGACCTTACCAACGGCAAAAATCGAGACTTAAAGCTGGCGATGAGAATCTTGCAACAGACGTGCCCCTACCCCATCTATTACACATTCGGCAATCATGAATACTACGGTTTTCACGAAGACCCGGATTTCTCGTGTACAAAAGCGCAACGCCAGTTTCTTGAATTCACAGGGCAAGCAAAGATGTACGATACGATGACCCGAGATGATTCCACGTTTGTTTTCCTCTCTACCGAACATTATGACCTGGACCTTCGGGATAGAGGATGGATTTCAGAAACGCAACTCGCATGGTTCCGCGACACCTTGCACTCGATACCTGCGAATCATACGGTGTTTGTCTTCTTCCACCAGCCGGTCAATGGCACGGTGGCAGACTCTCATGACACCCTCGTGCAGTCCGAAGAACTACGTGAAATCCTGGAGTCACGACCAAACGTGTTTTTTTTCACGGGACACACCCATTGCAAGATGGACCAGAATTCACAAATCGCAATTCAAAACGGCGTCCGCTACATTGGCGGTGCGGCCCTGACACCGTCCGAAAAGGGCGACCCGCAGACTCGATTTGTTGACGTGTTCGACACCGATGTCCGTCTGCGGGTGCGCGACAACCTGCGACAGGCCTGGATAGACGAGTACACGCAAAGATTCGCACGCTAATCACAGCGTCAGCGGGTAATGGACCAGCCGGATGAATCCAAGCCAACTGTATCGAAGTCAGAGGTGGCCCCTACCTCCCCGCTGACTCTGACCAGTTCCGGTGCAACCGTGCTTTGAGTTCCTCAACATGGTGTAACCATGACGCTTCGAAGTCACTGGGTAGAAAACATGGCCCAACTGCCCAATTCTTCATTTCGTCATCGACCTCAATCGCCATCCCGTCCTTGCCTCTGCTTCTCATCCCCCAAACGGCGGCAACAAGTGCAGTGGAGAACAGTTGTTGTCCTCCCAGCGATGATGCCAAGTTCCGACAGTATCCCCAGTCGTCTGCACCAAACAGCAGTAACGCGACGGCCGCTGCAACTTGACGATTGGCGTTGCTGTCCGTCCACTCTGGCAATGTCGTGGTCAGGATATTCCACGCGCTTTCACGCCCATGCTGGCTGTGAATCTCCAATACGCGCAGAACGGCTCGGGCTGTACTGGATGAGGGCGGCAGTTCGCTAAGTCCAGTCCGGAGTATCGCTTCGATGTCATACAGGGACGCGGACGCCGCCACGGCAGCAGCCGCGAACCCGTGTCCAAAGACTTCATCCTCTCGCCATCCCCGACGGCTTGCCATTTCTTCCGCCTCACGTGCGGCGTATTCTGGTCGGGCAGGCCACGTTAAACCTGTCCATGCGCCGAGTACGTCTGCATCTTCTGCAACATTTCCGGGAGCATTTCTGGCGACATTCCCGGAAATATTTGTGGAAACCGTTCCGGAAACATTTCTGGCGACATTTGTGACAGCCACGATGGGGGCATCGTCGCACCTCGCCTTGGCCTCGTCTGCCGCTGTATCGGCACTCGACAGCGCCAATGCTGCCGCGAGATGGAAGCGAACGGCTCGTTTAACCCCCTGTTCCACATCAGCCCGGCTGCGCAGCAACATCAACTCACGTGGTCCAGCAAACCGCTCTCGTTTTGCGGATGAATCCGAAATATCTGCTGCCTGGCTCATTTGCCGATCACCAACTGCCCCACCTGTTCCATGACCTGTGTGATGGTCCGCAGTTCTGTCCAATCACTGGGTGACTTCGCCCCTTTGGCAACCTCCACAATGCGTTCGGACACACCGCGATAGTAAGTAATCGCGTCGTCAAGGTTTATCTGAAACATCTCCTCGCTGCCAAACAGCTGGACGGTAAACCCTGGGGGATAATGGCCGCGACCGTACTGAATCACACCGTGACGTCCGTCTGCCCACCCTATAATCACCGCACCTGCCGCATTGTTTCCGAGAGCGGTCACAGCGGTCACAGCGGGTCCAAGCAAGATGACCATCGCTTCGACCATGTGGCTGCCGTACTCGGGCCATGGACCGGGACCTGCAATATGGATGGAAGCCGGAGGGACTGCGACTGCTCTGTGCAGAGCCTTCGTCAACTGTGCACTGTAGCGAACTGCAGATCCTCCGAGCACCTTTGCATCGTGTTGCTCTGCTAAAGCGCGAAGTTCGTCCAGTTCCGTGACCCTTTGTACCACCGGCTTGTCAATGTAGACAAACTTCCCACGCTCGATAAATGGCCGTGCCAGCTCCAGATGACGGTCGCCGTCGCGCTCCATTACCAGCACGCCGTCCACTGCGTCGACAATCTCTGACGTGATGTGTGACGCGACTTGCTCGATGCGGCAGGTTCGGGCGATAGTCTGCGCTCGCGCGATATCGGGCGACACAATCACGCTGACGCGAACCGCATCAGTGAGCGGGTTTCCATCCGTTCCACGATGCATATCCGCCATCCAGCCGCCGGAAGTATTCATCGCATCGACATCAAAGCCGTTGATAGCCCCTGGATAAATGTAGTCGTGTATGAAATCTTCTCCAACCATCGCCAGTTTCATCAACGTCATCCCTCACTTTTTGTTTCGCCACCTGGTGATTCCGTCATCTCTCTGGTTGTGGTAACTGCCACGTCGTCGCTCCACACGACAATGCAGCCACCGTCGCTCGACAGGACAATGACTGCACCGGCGCCGCTCCACACGACAATGACTGCACCGGCGGCACTAGTACACGCTCCTGCGGCGCCGTTCAAACCGCCGTGCCGCGTCCTCGAGGCCAAGCTCACGAAGGTGGGCAATCCAGGCCGCTTCGTTGATGTAGCGATAAGGCCCGGTGTCAAGAATGGCCTCCATCGGATCGGGAATCACGCCATGTTTGTCCCGGTTGGCCTGGACCCAGTTGGAAATTGCGTGATCCATTTCTTGCACCACTTGTGGATGTTCAGAGGCCACATTCGTTGTCTGCCACGGGTCCGTCTCCATGTCATAGAGGGTGATGCTTGGGAAGTCGTAGAATCCCTGGTCGTACGTGCGAATGAAATACCACCGCTGGTCACGGACAGCGCGTTGGCAGGCGTACAGCCCATGCTCTAGAACAAGCTTGTCCCGCTGCCAAGTTGCTGATGGACTACCGTTCGTAGGGGTGTCGTTCGCGTGTTCAGCCGACATTGCCCCTGAAGCGGTTGCAGAGAGCTTTGGCAACAGCGATTGACCATCCCACCCATCGGGAACTGGCAGGCCCACCAAATCTGCAATCGTAGCGACGACATCCACGTTGTACACAAAGTCATCGCACATGGTTCCCATATCCGTTACCCCTGGGATGCGAATAATTAGCGGTACGTGATGAACCGACTCCGTGGCCATCCCATGCTCCATGTAGATGCCTTGTTCGCCGAAGGACTCACCGTGATCGGCGCTGAGAATAAAGCAGACCTCGTCCTCAATGCCAAGCTGCCGGTACGCCTCGAATACTTGACCGAGGTGCCAGTCCATAAAGGCAATACCGCCGTCGTAACCGTTGATGAGTCGGACAAAGTCCTTCCGGCTCTGTATCTCAAGCGGCATCTTTTTGGGGATGTTCGGGGTGATGGCCCAGTGGAACAGTCTCGCAGACCTCGGGAAGATGTCGGATTGCTGCTTTTGGATGGTTTCTTCATCTGGGTAAAGCGGTGCGGGCTGGTTGGCAAATTGGTTGGCGAACTCGTCAGGACAGGTGTAAAACCCATGAGGATCCCAGTATTGAATATGCAGGAAGTAGTTGTCGTCCTTGCCGTGTGCCTGAATCCACGGGAGGACCGCTTCGTTGACTTCGTTCGCGTCTTCATTGCCTGCCTTTAAGGTGTGGGAGTATATTTCGTTCCACCCACCAAAGAACCACCAAGCCTGGTGCCTGTCTCCGAAGCTCGATATCGTAACGGTCTTATAGCCCGCCTCCCGCAGGTACCTTGACAGCAATGGGTATCGGCGGCTGTATCGTTCCTCGCCTGGTACGTAGAACGAACCGCCTGGGCCGAAATGAGTTAGTGCACCGTGGTTGATGGCAAACCGACCTGAAACGAAGCTGGCACGCGAGGGCACGCATGGCGACCCCTCACAGTACGCTCTCGTAAAACGCACGCCTTCCGATGCAAGGCGGTTGATATTTGGTGAAGTCTCTCTATCATATCCGTAGCAGCCTAGATGGTCCGGCCGCAGCGAATCGACATCGATGTAGACAATCCGCATCAAGTGACCTCCATTCGTACAGGTCATGGCGATGACTTGTTACCAACGTATTCGACGCTGTAGAGAAATATCCTCCGAAATATTCAGTTATAATGGATTTTTCCGCCTGTTTGATGCATCAACATGTGGATGGTCGTACCAACGGCGCCGCTAACGCAGGTTCACCTCGTCTGATGTACGACGGAGACGCAGCACTGCGCTGGCATAGTCGCCACGTAACCAAAGACGCAAACCAATCGTCTTCCAGGCAAGGCCAGACCTCGGGCGCGCATCGACGTGGCTCGCGACTCGGCCCGTCAAAACGGGACCCGCTGAACCCTCGTGAACCGCAGCGCCGCCTATACCGCGAGCGTCCGTGCTGTTCACATCCAGCCACTCGAGTGTGTAGATGGCTTCCTCATCCAAGCCCTCTGGGCATATGAGTGGACTTGGGTCGCCAAACTGAGTCCCGCGCGAAAGAACGAAAATCACGGCCTCTGCTCCATCCGTTGCAACATACTCCACAACCGCCCAACCGTCACCAGTCTCGCGCTCACCGCTGGCCCTTAGGGCGGCATCTACGCTGCCAAAGGTCGGTGACACCAACCGGTACAGGGCGCCGTCGGCTATCAATCCCCGTATCTCCTTATACATCGCAATCCAGCGAGCAGCCTGTGCACCCTCTTCTGCCGTCCACTCTTCGATGTTTGCGCCAATCCCCAGCGCGCCCATCATGGCGGTATGGAAGCGGAACGGAAACGGAACATTTCTGTCGTTCATGAACTGTGGATTGTCGACCACCCATGCCCGCATGGTCGATGCCGGATACGCATAGCTAAAGCCCTCTTGAATCCGTAAGCGGTCATAGGCATCCGTGTTGTCACTTGTCCAAAACTGCGCCATATACCGAAGCATCGCAAGGTCAACGCGTCCCCCTCCACCGCTGCATGACTCGAACACGACTTGTGGGTGTTTCATTCGCAGGCGCTCCAGAATCCCGTACAGTCCGTCGACATGGCGCTTCCAGACCTCCATCTGCTGCTGCGGGGACAAAGCCGTCGACCCAGGTTCGCTGATGGTTCGGTTCATATCCCACTTCACGAGACGAATCTTATGCTGTTCGAGAAGTTCATCGAGACAGGAAAACAGGTAGTCCAAGACCGCAGTGTTTGACAGGTCAAGCACCAGTTGATGCCGTGCCAGAGTTCTGTCTCGCCCAGGAACATGCAACACCCAATCCGGATGGTTACGGTACAAATCGCTATCCGGATTCACCATCTCTGGTTCCACCCAGATACCAAAACGCATGCCCAGGTCCTCCACGTACTGTGCTAACCCACTCAGTCCACGCGGAAATTTTTCCGAATTCGTCGTCCAATCCCCGAGCCCCGCACGGTCTGAATTACGCGCGCCAAACCAACCGTCGTCAACAACGAACAACTCCACCCCGATATCGGCTGCAATCTTCGCCAGTTGCATTTGGCTCTTCTCAGTGACTTCAAATCCAGTCGCTTCCCAAGAGTTGTACAGGACAGGCACAGGACGTTCCTTCGTCCCCGCATTGTCCTGAATGCTGTGCGCATAACGATGCAAATTGCGACTCGCACCGCCGAAACCATTCACCGTATAGCCAGCCGCAAACTTCGGGGAGATGATGGATTGACGAGGAAGAAGGGTTTGCTCGAAATCAAAGTCGTTGAACCCACCGGAAATGGACAAACGATGATGACTCCCCACATCAAAGGCAATCTTCCAGTTCCCGCTCCACTCCAGCGCGCCAAACCAAACAGCACCCGAGTGTTCAGTAGCGAGTCCATTGTCGACCATGAAAAACGGATTGGCATCATGGCTTGTATGACCTTTGCGGCTCTCCATCACGTGTTTCCCATATTGAATGAGCTGACGCTGTAACTGAAACTCGCGTCCCCAATCTCCGTGAACCGTCGTCGCACGGTACACGCCGCCGTCGGGGAGATTCCAGACCGCAGCGCTCAGTTGCGTTAGCTGATGGGCACTCGCGGACACGTTTGTGACCTCGACCCATCGCACCACCATGTCCTCGTGTTCCCGGACCACGTAATGCAGACGAACCTCCAGACCCTTGACGTCTGAAAAGTAAAGCACCAAGTGGCTCGAAGGACCGAGCGATTCCGACTGGCCAAGATGCGCACGGTCAAAGACCAACACCACATTACGGCTTCCGTCTGGAAACCGCACCTTCAGGGATGGCTCCTCGTACATTCCCCCTGTCCAAGGTCTGTATTCGAGTGGGGACAGCCAGGCCTTTGAATTGAAGCTGCTTCGCTGTGCGACGGAGACAGCTTGTGCGTAGTCTTCCAACCTCGGAAGCCGCCGGCCCCAGTAGAGATGTACGACATCGTCATGGGGCTGCCTGACGCTTTCTGAGGTCGCACTCGACATTGAGTCCGGTAATTGGCCGCTCTCGATTGTAATCGGTTGCCCGTCTGCGGGCGCCACCTCGTCTACATTTGGCAGCACAGCGATGCAATAGCCGGTGTTTTGGGTTTCAAGGACCCAAGCGTTCTCGTTTCGAATCTGCCGAATCACGCGCCAACCTCCTCGGGTCACGGGAAATTCTGCACATTCAATCCCCGTGTTTGCACAAAGATATCATATTTTCTGACAAATCTGCTTTGAGAATATGTATCGGTGCAAGAGAGGGAGTAACCGTTGTACGTGATAGCACTGTCCGTTCAGCCTGGCAGATTCACTCGTTCGCCGGGCATAAGAAGGTGTAAACAAGCCTGTGCCTGCATCCGTTCAAATGCATCTCGGATAGATTCTGCACCCTCTGTATAATGAGTCCAACCTTCATAGTGAACAGGTATCACCGTACTTGCTTGCAAAATGTGCGCGGCTTGCGCGGCATCCTCGCTGCCGAGGGTTAAATTGCTGTAATCGAGCAAAGCTGTCTGGGCCGCACCGCAAAACAGGATTGCAACATCAATTGAGGGGAAACGCGCTGCAATGGCGCGTACCACCGACAGCGATGCATTATCACCGCTCACGTAAATTGTCGGAAGCCCGTCGCCGGATAGCATAAACCCAGTGACCTCCCCGACCAGATGCTGCGTATTGTCCGGTCCATGCTGTGCGGGCACACCGGTTATCGTGATTACTCGTCCGTCCGGTCTCGCCATCTGGGTGGAAGTCCAGTTCGGTAATGATGTCACGCCAGGGATACGGGCCGCAGCCTCGGTCGTCGTGAAGACGGTTTGCACCCCTTTCATCCATTCGCGTCCCTTGGCATCCAGATTGTCTACGTGTTGGTCGTGAGAAAGAAGGACCGCGTCAACCGCTCCAATAGATTCCGCAGTAAGGGATGGTGGCATATTCTTCGTCAGAAACCGCCCGCCGACTTCGTACTGCCTCGGTGAGTCAAAAGTTGGGTCCGTCACAAACCGCAACCCACCAATCTCAATGATGGTGGTCGGCCCCCCGACCAACTGTACAGACACCTGTTGGATACCCATGCCTTCCCGCATACAAACTACCTCCTCACGCAGTTTAGGAAAATGTTCCGGAAAGCAAACCAATTGCTGCTCTTACTGCACTTTCCATTTGTGCGGCGTCTTGAAACACCCGCGACAGGACATATCCACCTTGGATAACGGCTGTCAAATGGACCGCCATATCGTGCGCATTGACGTCGTCGCGCAACTCCCCAGTCCGCTGCGCTTCTTCCAAACATCCTTCAAGTGCCGATTCGAGATAAGAAAAATAGGTGACAACGGGATTACGAATCGGATCAGTCACAATCTCTTGTTCAGCAGCCAAACGTCCTAACCGACAACCGAGCAGCGCCTCACGCGGAAATTTCAGGTAGTCCACAACTCGTTCCAGAGGAGGTTTGTTGGCGTGCAAGATGGCCTCGGCTGATGCTTGCATCTCAGTCGCAACTTCGCCAAGGGCAGTTGCTGCCAAATCCGATTTGCCGGAAAAGTGATGGTACATGCTGCCTTGGCCCGCCCCACTTGCCTGCAGGATATCTCGTGGACTTGTTGCCGCGTATCCCCGTTCCCATAACAGTTGTTTGGTCGCCTCCACCAAGTTCTCTCTTGCCGACATACATCAAAACCTCCATATTCCATCATGTACATACTAGTAGTTACAAAAACAATTATAACGACAAGCGATGTTAGAGTCAATCACCAATCGGCCTACTCGAGCCCGACAATCCAAACACTTATTTATGGAATCGATTGGGGCAAGAGATTTGCCCCAATCGCATTTCGTTGCATGGGTGATAGGCTCATGCAAGCTCATCCAGTCCGTCATCACCTGCGGCGGTTGGCAGCGAAAACTCCGGTATCAAAGTTGATAAGTATCGACGTAATCTTGCCGCCCTGCAAGGTATGCCACTCTGTCGCAAGTAAAGCCACCGGCCCTGACGGAAGATTTACGTCATATTCGTAGATGGAACAGACGTCGTTCCCATCTTCCCACTGTCTCAATATCCGAAGGTTTGTCGAACCTTTGGGGACATGCCCAATGACCTCAGACACCTCAGCCTTGCCCCTTAGTTGCTGCTGCATTGGACCATGGAATGAAACATCATCGCTCAAGAACAGACTCGCCTGTTCTGCGTTCCCAGACGCATATAGGTGCAGGTATTCCGCGATAATTTGAGCGTTGCTCGACATATATTTACCCCTCCCATAATGTGAATAGTGTCACTCCTCAATCGACGCGCGACGTGACCTTGACCACAGACAAACGGCCATGTGACAAGTCAGGTGTCACGAAACTCCCCTGTGCCTCACCTCCCTATCTCCCTATCTCCTTATCTCCTTATCTTCTGGCAGCGGACTACGATGGTTTCGCGGTTGCATCTCCTTCAAGACCTGCACGATAATGTCGGGGTCCAAGCGCATCATGAAGTTTGGGTCCACATGGGAAAAGCGGATGGTTCTATTCTGATCAATGATGAATGTTGCAGGAACAGGTAGAGTCCACTGGGCCGTTTCGTTATATTGCACAAGATCGATGCCGATGCCCTGCATCACACGAACTACCGATTGAGACACCTCGTACCGTACTTTATAGAGAGCAGCAACATGCCCTTGTAAGTCACTCAGCACAGGAAATGTCAGCAAGTTTTGTTGTTGTTGCAGTAGCGTATAATCAGGGACTTGAGGGGATACGGCGATGAGCGTTGCTCCGACTTCCTCCAGATACGGGATGGCACTTTGATAGGCCCTCAACTGCAAATTGCAAAACGGACACCATGCACCTCGATAGAAGGTCAAAACAACCGGCCCTTTGTCGATTTCCTGGGATAGTGTGATAAATTCACCCGTTGCATCCGTCAGTGTAAAATCTGGCGCATCGACGCCGGTTGGCAATCCATTGACATCCTCGGATTGGCGCAGTTCCTCGATGGACCGCCAGAGCTCTGCCTGCGCATCCGAAGGCATGTTGTTTGCGAGTTCCTGTGCCATGCTCCCCAGTTGCTCACTCAGCTTTACAGTCATTTTCACAACTCACCTCCGGGCGAAATTGAACCGGTCTCGGCATACTTCTTCTTTTGCCTGAGCAGCCGCAGCCCCATAGTTCCGCTCAAGTGAACGGCCAGCACGCCGAGAATTAGGTGAATTGCTTGAATCAACCAATGCAGATGTCCCGTCAATATCACGGTCTGGGTTCTTCCCACGACTGCAACGATGATGGCGTCCAGGATACCTAACGTTCCAAGCCCCCTCATCCCTTTGGTGAACACAGCCACAAGAGACAACCCCAATAAAATCAGGACAAGCGTGAATCCGAAAATCATGTGAAGCATGATGAGATTCCCACCAAATATCCAAACGATGAGTCCGAGTGCAAGCGCACCCAACCCGGCAACAGTCGCCAAGCCAAACACGAATCGATATCCAATCACTGCATCATCTCTCCCTTCACTCTCTGATGGGAGTGTAGAATGCAAAAATGACAGAGGCATGAATCATCGTCATGTTCTCTGTCATCAAATCGTCATCTTTTCGTTGAATTGCACAATCAATCCGGCACGGCGGCCTGCATCATGCGTTTTCCAAAAAGGGGAATGCGGACTTCGAAGCGACAGCCATCTCCCGCTTTACTGGCCACTGAAATGCGCCCCCCGTGGGACTGGACAATCCACTTGACAATGGCAAGACCGAGCCCGCTTCCACCAGGCGTCATCCGAACGCCGACGTCGTCATACTGGGTACGCGCCTTATCGACTCGATAAAACCTATCAAACAGGTAATCCAGGTGTTCCTCACCAATTCCGGGTCCATCATCGGTTATTCGCAACACCGCCCAAAGTCCATTCTCCGAGGTCAGTTCTATATGAACACGCTCGCCGACGTCACTGGTGTACTTGATTGCATTGTCGAGAATGTTTGTCACCATGCGACCTAACTGCTGCGGGTCCCCAGCCACCATGAGTTCTGGCAGTTTCCCGGTGGAAATCTGGACATTCTTTTCTTTGGCAAGTGGAAGGAGTCGTTCAACACTGGTGAGCGCCACATCACTCAAATCCACCGATTCCCGGTATTCCATCTGCGGTCCACTGTCCGCACGTGCCAGAAGCAGCAGACCATTGACGATGCTTGTCATATGTTCATTTTCAGTCTGGATGATGTCGAGGGTTTGTCGATACTCTAGCGGCTGAGTGTGTTGGGTCAACGCACGATTAATTTCAAGGCTTATCACGGTCAGCGGCGTTCGCAATTCGTGGCTTGCATCAGCGGTGAATTGCGCTTGTTGCTTGAACGCAGCTTCCAATCGTGCCAGCATGTCGTCGAACGTGTTCGCTAATTCGCCAAATTCATCCTTGCGTTTCCAATTCAAGCGCCGACGCAGATCCGTTGCTTGAATCGCCCGCGCTGTTTCCACAATCATCCGGGCCGGATTCATCGAGTTGCGCGCCATGAAAAAGCCTCCAACCGCCGCGATAAGCAGCACAAGTAGGCCGCGCATGAGCCAAAAGCTGGCTGGAACAGCGGGCCGGCGGGGCAGGCCAACCATGAGCACGCCGATACGCGTGTTTTGCCTAAAGACCGGTTTCACCAATACTCGGTAATTCACCCACACTGAGCCGTACGTGGAACGACTGCGAAGCGGCAGGCGCAAGTTAAAATACAGCGATTCATTTTTTCCAGCGTGGCGGAGCAAATCAGACGCCTGCAATGTCAATGGGCCACGACCATCGACGAGATTCCCGTGCTCATCAAGAAGAAGCACGATCTCGTTTGCCGGCAGGGGCAATTTCCCACCTAACGGACCTTGGTGTTCCAACAGGAACAACTGAGAGACACTGATAAGCTGCTCTGCGTCCTGCGATAATTGCGTTTCGAGTTGTTTATCCCCAGCGTTACGATTCAGCCTGGTGACGGGGCCGTACGATATCCCAACCAACACGGCGATAATAAGTACGATTTTCAGCAGGTATCCGGCACTCAGACGAAATGTGACCGTTGAGAAGAACGGAACCCTTCGAGAGGTGGACCCCGTGTGATTCATCATGAGCATGTGAGTCACTACTTTCTTTCGGGGGATGTCAAGCGGTATCCGAGCCCTCGATTGTGTGCAGGAGCGGCGTGTGAAAAGGCTCGTCGATTTTTCGACGAAGGCGTCGAATGTAGACATCGATGACATTGGAGTCGCCGTCAAAATCAAAACTCCAGATGTGCTGCTCAATCTGGTCGCGGGTCATCACCTGATTTGGATGAGCCATGAAATACTCCAACAAAGCAAACTCCCTGGGCGTCAGATGAATTGGGACACCATCACGCTCGACTGAATGTTCGACCGGATCGAGCACCAATCCGCCAATCTCGGAGCGACCATTTGTGAAGGGTTGCGGGCGGCGAAGCAGAGCTCTTAACCGAGCTAGCAGTTCTCGCATGGCAAATGGTTTCACCAAATAGTCATCGGCGCCGCAGTCTAGTCCCTGAACCCTGTCATCCACGCTGTCCCGACCCGTCAACATCAGAACAGGCGTGTGGACCCGCCTGCGACGCAACTCCCGGCACACTTCGAGGCCGTCCTTATGGGGCAAAAGGATGTCCAAAATGATGAGGTCATAAGACGTCATCTCCGCTTGATCTTGACCATCCTGACCGTCGTATGCCACATCCACGGTATATCCTTCATGCACAAGGTTCATCTTCAGGGAGTCACAAAGGCGGCGATTGTCTTCCACGACGAGAATGCGCATCAACACACTCCCCTCTTAGTTCACGACATGTGGACATTTTATGCTTCAAATCTATATCAGACTTTGACAAGACGCATGACAGATTGATGACAACCCGCAAAGCGCCCCAGACGTATGACTCACGCCAGCAAATAAACACGGTAGGAACAGCGTTCGAGTCAAAGACGTTTTTCCAGGATGATTTTTGGTCCACCGTGTTCGTCAGTATAAGTCCCAACAACATCAAAACCATGTCGCAAGTTCAAAATCAGCATGTTTCTCCACTGGTTTTTGGTTTGGGTTCGTATTACGACATATCCTTGTTTCTTACACCATTCGTGTTGCCTCAGCATCAGTTCTGACGCTATCCCTTGACCCCGATGTTCTGGATGTACGCCTCCCAGCCAACTGTAAAACCGGCTTTTGCGGTCTTGATAGCCAATTTTATACCCGACAACTTGCTCATTGTCTGTAGCAACAAGGATGAGAAACCTGGGTCTTGCACACAGTTCTTCCTCTATGGAATCAGCATTTTGAGTCTTGAAGATGCTGCGATGCAATCCGCACATACTTTGAAACCAGTTTGAGCCAACTTCCAGGGTCGTAAAAAGCCTGTATTCCAAATGAGCCCCTCCCCTCCGATGGGCCCCCAATGGATACCTCCGTGTGGATGGCCCTGGTTTTACTCATTAATTTGTAATAACGCGCTGTGATCGCGTTATTTCCGATAGACTCTATGGTGCTGACAAGAAATAGTGCGCTGTAGAAGCGCAATGTCCGCACCTTGAGTCAATAGCCACGTTTGAACGCGTTATTTTGATGAGTTTCAGTGAATAACGCGCCACGAGCGCGTTATTTCCAATTGAACCTATTTCGGTTCGGGTGAATAGCGCGTTCTCAGCTCGCTATCGGCTTCCCAACTCCCATTCAACCAAGCCAAAGCCCCAAGTCGCGATGGAAGTTCGAAATCACATGGTAAAACGTGCATGAAAATGTGGACGCGTAAGGGAGTCCCACATTCGTCTATTTCGGTCGCGCTTACGCATCACGGATGCGTATGGAAGTACGAAATGTACTCGGCAAAATCGTTCACCATCACCAGGTCTCATCAAGGTGTTGTGAATAATATTCAATAGGTCGCCTGAAGTATTGGATTTTTTCGTCGGACGTTGTCTCCAGTAAATTGGTTATCACTATCTCCATAGCCTCTTTATATTTCTCAGTATTGTACAAGGCTATCGCGAGAAATATTTGGAGGCCCCGATTTTCGGGAAACTCTTGAACACCTCTACGCAACGTCTCCTCAGCTTCCTGATAATAACCGAGATATCTATACGTGCTTCCCAAACCCAGTAAGCATCTTTCAAGGTCGGGCCCAGCAATCCCTTGGTCCAACGCGTGCACATAATAAGGAATCGCCTGACGTCCGAGTCCTGAGTTGTCATAGGCCACCGCGGTCTGAAAATTGATTTCGGCGTCGTCAGGATACGAAGTAAGTAAGTCCAAAAGAATGGTTCTGGCGCTTTCCAAAATGGTTAAGTCTTGTTTGGCTCGTCCCTCTTCACGCAACTGAATGGCTTCTAACAGACGTTCTCGCATCATCTCTGGAATCTCCCTTCGTTCATTGTTTTTGTTGATTGTTTTCACCCGTTGTTTTTGCTCATTTCTTTTGCTCATTGGTTTTGTTGGATTGCGTTCATTACAAGCTAAGCGTTTATGTCAATTCCGCACATAACTGACGATTTGTATTCGTCCTACGACCTTCGCATCAATGCAGATTCATGCAGGTTTCTTCCCTATTCGCCAGCTGCAATGCGGCGATGCGCCCCTCTTCGTGCCACAAATGACGGGAACTTCTTAGGAATTCAAGCTAAAATCTAATGCAAAATCAACGTGGATGGAGGTCGTGTCAAACAGCGGCAAATCCACGTGATTTGGTTGAAGTATCATGGCAAGTTCGGTGCATCCTAGGATTACGCCTTCTATTCCATGTGGTTTGTTTCGTGAAATGACATCTAACAGACGTTTCCGCGACTCATTCGTAACCACTCCAAGACACAGTTCTTCGTATATGATCCGATTCACAAGCAAGATGTCGTCATCGTCGGGCACGACAATATGTAATCCTTGACTGGCCAACCGTTCCCTCAGAAACGGTTGCTCCATCGTGTACCGGGTCCCAAGGAGGAGTACATTGGTTTTCGTTGCGTTAAGAACCGCTCGTGCTGTTGCGTCACCGATGTGAAGCAGCGGAACAGAAACAGCTTGGGTTACATAATCAGCCACTTTATGCATGGTGTTTGCTGCAATGACAATGCATTCGGCTCCAGCACCTTCTAAGCGCTTTGCAATATCCGCGAAAATTTCTCCGGCTCGTTCCCATTCTCCTGTTCTCTGCAAGTTCTCGATTTCCGCGAAATCGACACTCCACAGCAGAATTCGAGCGGAATGCAGCCCGCCTAAACGATTCTTTATCCCCTCATTCAACGCAGCGTAGTAATGCGTTGTTGATTCCCAACTGATTCCACCAATAATTCCGATACATTTCAACCTTCGTCACCCCTCAAATGAACCAGCCTTAAACAGGCCTCAAATAAACCACCCTTCAACACCGCGGTGGATAGCACGCTTGCTCCCAAGTGTAGCAAATCGTGTAATCTCTCGCTCACTTTACTGGCTGGGTCGATGGAGAGTCTCGTTACAGGTCTTCTAACACCTGCTCGATGAAATTCCGCAAAACTGGCTCATTGCGGTCAACTCGATTTAGGCATACCAAGGCGATTTCGCGATAAAACGGATCCACATCTCGGACGTGAAGTTCCACGAGATTGCCACTCGCAAGGTCTTCCTTCACCATCGGCTCCGTCAGGAGTGCCACACCGACGCCGTCTTTGAGGAAGTGGTAGGCAGTCCAAGGCGGAACCTCTAGGTCTGCATCGTTCTGGCTTGCACACAGATCACGTTGTCTCCATTTGGCTTCATGGCTCCAGTCCACCCTGAGAAATGGCCGTGCTCTCTGCATCAATCTTTCCGCGTTCAAATTCTCCTCCAGTACAACCGGATGTGTATGATGCGCGACAAACCGAAGTGGTTCCTTGAACCGTTTTAGCACACGCAAATCTGCGTTATAGTAGGGCCAGGTCATGAATCCTACCTTGACCATCCCGTCGTACAGCATATCGAATATTTCCTGATTGTATCCGGTGTGAACCTCAATACTCACCTGCGGATACGCACCCCGAAACCGAGCAAGCAGTTCATAGAAGAACCCGCTGGCAAGCGTGGGTAAAGTTGCAATCGTTAAGTGTCCGCGCTCACCTGCCGCTGCCCCACTTGCGGCATCGACACCCCGTGTAAGACTGTCAAGAGCCTGGCGGGCATGATGGAGAAATACGCGTCCAAACTGGGTCAACTCCAAGCTGGAACCAGTTCGCGCGAACAATGTCCCTCCGATTTCACGCTCAAGCGCCTGAATTCTCATACTGACGGTAGGTTGTGCGATGTCGAGCGAACGGGCAGCCTTACTGAAACTACCGTCCCGCACAATCTGGTCGAACGCGCGCAACTGATTTGTATCCACGCAGAACCACTCCATTGATTTATTTGATATTCATTATAACGAAAATCACATTGATAAATAGCTCCTTCCACCATAGACTGAGATTCATTCGACGTGGAAGGAGGTTGAGCATATGATTTATCTGCGGATATTACGAACACCTTCGCTTGCTCTCGTTTGGTGGAGCCAATTGCTTTCGGTGGTAGGAGACCAGCTGTTTAGCGTGGCTGTCGTCTGGTTGATGGTGAGCAGAACAGGCAGCAATGCCGGTTTCGTGTCTGCAGCCGGCTTGGTTACGGGGTTAACGTTTGGGCTTCTTGGAGGGCACTTCGCAGATGTTTTCGATCGCAGAAAAACGATGATGGTGGTCGATGGATTGCGCACTGCCATTGTCGGGGCTCTGCCTGTTTTAGCGCTCATCGGTCAGCTTCGATTGTGGACTGTGTTTGCGGCAGTCGTACTGGTGGAAATGCTGGGGACGCTATTTTTACCTTCCCTGCAAGGTGCTTTGAATCAACTATGCAAGGACGAACTGACAACCAATGGCATGAATGCACTGCTCGAATCCACTCAGCGATTGGCGCGCATCATTGGACCGGCCATGACTGGACTGCTCGTCGCGCTTCTTTCAATTCAAGGGTTCTTTTGGCTGGATTCACTTACCTTCGCTATCTCGGCTGCCATTTTATTCACTCTCAAACGAGAATTTACTCCAGCCATTTCAGTGCCATTGATACCTGCGCCGACCATCCTAGCGCCATTGATACCACCCCCAAGTAGTGCAAAGACATCAGGGGTCAATCCGTTCTTGACGGAAGTCCCCAACTCCTTTCGTCTTCTTTGGCGAAACCGGTCCCTGTTTCGGGCTATCGTAAGCCTTGGACTCGTAAACATCGCCTGGAGCACGATTTTCCTATTAGGTACACCGCTGCTCGTCGAACGCGGCTTTCACCATGGCATTAGCGATTACGGCCTGTTGTCTGCAGCATACGGCATCGGCAACGTGCTGAGCTTGCTGTTCACTGTAGGCTCGCGTTTTCGCCAAAACATCGTCATCATGTACATCGGACAGGTCGTCATGGGACTCGGATTTCTCGTGCTGTCAACAGCTCCCACACTTTCCGTCGCGGGTATCGGTATTATCATTGCCGCATTCGGGAGCCCAATGGGTGACTTGTTACTGCTCAACATCATACAGAGAGACTTTCCGCCCAAGCAGATTGGGAAAATCTATAGTCTACGGAATCTCGTGAGCAACTTCGGTCTTGCGATTGGACTGCTAGCTTCCGTCTACCTATACAAGGTATTGCCGATATCATCAGTGATGCTGACTGCCTCGGTATACATCATCTTCGTTGGCCTCATCCACACGATTGAACGCATGTGGCCATCGACACGGCGCTACATAACGCGGACACTGTCTTAGTGCAGCGCGCAAATCCAACTCAACAGGAGTGAGCCATGGTGCAAATCTCAAAGTTAATTTTGCACACTACGAATGTTGCAGAAATCCAAAAATTCTACGGTCGACTAGGGTTCCCCATCCTACTTTCAAACGACGATGAAGTACGGGTTCAAGTTGGTGAAACGGAGTTGACATTTCAGCACAGTGATGAGGAAGCGTTCTATCACTTCGCGTTGAATATTCCTGCGAATCAACTGATACAGTCGATTTCCTGGCTCAAATCGAGACAGGTTCCTGTTCTCACTCACCAGGGCCACGAAGTCGTCAGGTTTGGCACCCCATTTGATGCCGATGCCTGCTATTTTCACGATCCCGCTGGAAGCATCGTTGAATTGATTGCCCGCCATCGCCTAAGTGCCCTAACTCGCTTCGAGTTCAGTGCTGAGCATATACAGTGCGTCAGTGAAATTGGGCTACCGACGCAGAACGGCAGAGCGTTGTCGCTATCATTATGCAGTGCATTCGGTCAAGACGTGTTTGTCGGGGAAGACAGTGATGAGTTCACCGCCGTAGGAGATGACGTCGGACTTTTTATTGTTGTTAAAAAAGATTGGGAATGGCTTCCCACAGGACGCGCAGCCAAAATGTTCCCGCTCATCGTCGTGCTTTCAAGTCAACGGACGCTGTCACTAAGTAGCCCGGAAAACACGTATGTCATGGATTAGCGAGTAAACCACCGTCCTTTGCATCGTGCGTATCTTCGGCGTCTGCGTTGACCGATAATTTCGTTTATTATAATGATAATCGAGGCTTGAATGCAGCTGCACAGAAGGACGGAAGCAAGGCAGAGGGGCCCAAGTCAACAATGCGGTGAGACGGGTCAAGACATTCCGAAGGGAAGGTGAAGAATCATGACAGATTTAAACTTTGTATACTCGTACGAGTTGATGAAACAACAGATAGGTGAGTTAGAGAGCGTGCACCGAGGACTGGTTCAGGTAGAACTCATCGGACAGACCCCGTACCGAAGAGACATATTTGCCATCGGCATCGGGCATGGACCATCGTGCACAGTGCTCAGCGCAGCGCATCACGCTCGCGAATGGATGACGAGTCAACTGATGATGAAAATGTTGCAAACCTATGCAAAAGCATATGTTTCCGATGACATGGTCGGCGGATACTCGGTTCGAGAGCTACTCAATCAGGCGACCATCTGGTTCGTTCCGATGGTCGATGTGGACGGAGTTGAGTTGCAACAACGCGGAGTCACGGCCTTTCCTGAGTCTGTCCAAGCGTCACTCATCCAGATGAACCTAGGCAGTGACGACTTCTCAGCCTGGAAAGCGAACGCAGAGGGACTAGATTTGAATCGTCAGTACGACGGCGCTTGGGACGGTATCAGCGTCGATGCCGTTACGCATCCCGCGAGTAAGAACTACAAAGGAACGCGCCCCTATGAGGCGACGGAGGTCAAAGCGTTGATGGCTTTCCTCGCAAAGGTGAATCCACCAGCTGAAATTGCTTACCATTCAGCTGGAGAAGTCATCTTCTGGGGATTGGAACTCGATTTGGACGATCCCAGGCATTTGGCTGGCAAGGAACTGGCTGCTCTGACCGGATATGAGTTATTGCCGCCGCTGGACGCAAAGCACGGTGGCGGATTGACTGATTGGTGGACGCATAACCTTGGAAAAATAGGATTTACAATCGAGATAGGCTCTCCGTCAACTGGAGAAGGTCCGGTCTCCCAAGCCGAGTTTCCAAAGGTCTGGGAAGCAAACAAGGCTGTCGGTCTGTGGATGGCAGACTACGTTCTGCAACATTCTCTCCTATCATCCGGCAAAACGCAGGCATGACAACGGCGAGATAATGACGGCAACCCGTGTCGGACTGGCCCTTGGTGACACGGAACAGTCCGACCCAACCTGTGACAATACTGGTTACCGAGGGGAGCAGGCACCAACGCAAACCTTCCTGATAAAGGAGCACTTTAGCCATTCAAGCCATCACGCTTGACCCTACCCCACCCTTTTCGTGCCTTCATTAAGATATCGATAGACATGACGAGTGCACCAGCTGTAAACACAAGATCGCCAGGTCCTCGGAGCCATTGAAATACCACCGTCTTGTTGTAAAAAGTAATACTTCTCGCATACACGTAGCTGTGCGTGTACACAGCAGACAACTGCCAGAAGCCAATTGGCCAGAAATTCAGCAGACACCATAGCAGCATCCCTGCGTTGTAGAGCCAAAATGCCCACATGGCAGGCTTTTCAGACCACGTTTCATCGCCCACAAAGTAGCGCAGGGCAAAGTACACGAGACCAAATCCTAGCAGTCCAAATGCGCCAAACATGGCCGTGTGCGCGTGCGCCAAGGTCAGGAACGTACCATGTTCATAGTAGTTCATCAGTGGCGTATTGATGAGTCCGCCTAAGACGCCGGCGCCGAAGAAGTTCCACACACCGGCCCCCATGATGTACGTCAACGCAACACGGTGTGCGAAGCCTTTGTGCGCTTTCATTCTCCGTCTATTTTCAATCGCTTCGACAATCATCAAGAGCAACGGCATCACTTCAATAAAGGAGAACATGCTGCCAATGGAGAGCCAAATCCAGGGTTCACCGACCCAGTACATATGATGGCCAGTACCGACAATGCCGCCCATAAAGACGAGAATCAACTCAAACCAAGTGGATCTCTCAGCAGTTTTACGAGATACGAAGCCAAGGATGACGAGGAGGTATGCACCTGCAATCACCGCAAAGAACTCGAACGTACCCTCGACCCAAAGGTGAACGACCCACCAACGCCAAAAGTCTGTCAGGGTAAAGGAATTCATAATCCACGTGACTGGGAACATCCCAAACACGTACATCGCCGCAATAGAAATCCCCGCATAGAGGAGTAAGTGTTCCAGGCTGCCAAACCCCTTTTGCTTTCGTAACGCAGGCCACAGTGCTCTGCCGATAATGATGACCCACAAGAACAGACCAGCAAACAGCGCCAATTGATCAAATCGACCAAGCTGCAAGTAAGACAGTCCTTGGTTGCCAAACCACAACCAACTGTTTCCCGGCAGCCATCCCTTGATACCGGCATAGAGGCCAAAAAGTGTACCGAGACCAACAATCCAGATGGCAACAAAAAGAATGTCGACCAAGAAACCTTGATGCTTCGGCTCCTTGCCCCCGCTGATAAACGGAGCCAGGAAAATCCCAGCACCCATCCACGAGATGGCTATCCAAAATATCGATGTTTGAATGTGTATCGCTTTTAGTACGTTAAACGGCAATATGTTCAAGATATTGAGTCCGAAAAAACTGGCCCGGTCGGAATAGTAATGAGCCATGAGGCCGCCAGCGCCAATCTGAATGAGAAACAAAATCGCAACGGTAATAAAGTACTTTCCTGTCTTGCGCTGACTGGCCGTCAGCCTTGGAAATCCAGCAATCTCCACCTCCCCGATATCGTCAACAGGAGCCGAGATGTGGGCAAAGTAAAAGTAGATGGTTGCACCAATGCCGGCCAGTAGGAATCCAATCGAAGCCCAGGTCCAAATGAACGTCTGTGCAGTCGGCTGATTTCCGACCAGCGGATCATACGGCCAGTTGTTGGTATATGAATAGGTCAGACCAGGGCGATGTGCGACGCTGGTCCATGACGTGTACATCAGAAAATCTGAAACCTGTTTTGCCTTTGCCAGGTTCAATGCAGTTGGGTCCGTGTACCCGGTTGCCGGATTTGTTTTGAGAAGTGATGTACTCGTTTCCCGGAGCACACTGTTCATTGCGCTCGCCTCAATATCAGAAACGATGACTTCGTTGCCCTTCCACTCCGGATGCTGCAGCAGCGTCTGAACTTGTGCCTGAACTGTGTCCTGTTGCCCTTTATCAAGTTGAGCCAGCGGTTTCCCGTACTTCGCAACCGCGTAACCACTCATCATTTTCTGGGCAGTCTGGTGCAGCAACAGTGCCGTCCAGTCCTCGCCATAGTATGAGCCATTCCCATAGACACTCCCGTAGTCCATCAGGTCTGCTTCTTGAAACCCAGCTTTGCCGCCAATGATGTCAGTTTGCGTCATGACGGTGTCACCGGACGTAGAGACAAACGCACTGGGAATCGGCGGTGCTCCTTGATAGGTCTTGACGGCTCCCCACACAAAGATGGAACCACACAGGACTAAGACGACTATGAAGATTCTTTTCAAGGTCTTAGTTAGTTGATCCATGTAGTCGTGTCCCTCTATTTATAAATGGACGTCCATAGATGTTGCAGCTGCGATTCCATTGTCGCTTTACAGCACAAACGGACTGTGCAATCCATCACAAGGGGGAAAAAGATAGTACAAACGGACTGTTGTCGGTGTGGACTATGTTGTTTGACCCTCCTTCGCTGAAAAAGATAGATATTCGCGGTGACAGCCAGCCTATGACGGCCAGCCTATGACGACCATCTGTCCTTGATGCCAATCAATTTGTAGGAGGTTGTTTTGGGGTACTGTGATGGACGTGGACGTGCACATGCACTGAAGAGCAATGATTCAGTCAGACTACATCAATTAGTCCGTATGTGACTTTTTAGGCAGACCATCACTTCGATATATTTGTTCCAATTAGCAAAGGGGAGGTAACACAGATGCTCGACTTTTTTTCCACATTGCCGCTGTTTTCTGATGTTCCCACGTCAGCATTGGAATCGTTGTGCAAATTAAGTCACACAGCGCACCACCGAAAAAACAAGATGTTGATTGGACAACAAGCGAATGAGAGAACGATTTTCTTCATCCAATCCGGTTACGTGAAACTTGTCCGTGTGGACGAAGACGGGAGGGAGTGTATCCATCGCATTGTGCGAGATGAATTCTTTCTACCTGGAACCAGCTTGTTTTACCACGATCCGTTGCCCGTCTCTGCGTACTGCCTTACTGATGCGACCATCATAGAAGTTCCACAAGCAGAGTTTGAACGTTGGCTTGAACCATTCCCGAAAACCATCACACGTATCGCAGGAGAAATGAACCGCCGTCTCTACCAGATGTACGAGTGGGCGCATCAATTGGCAGTCTCCGGTACGTTAGAGAGAGTACACTTTTTCCTCGACCAACTTGCGACAACTTATGGGTACACGGAAGCTGATGGAGTTCATATCGACCTTCCTGTGACGCAAACTGAAATTGCGCAGATGCTCGGTGTCTCCAGAGAATCAGTGAATCGGGTCTGGAACACCCTGCGCAGAAGCCATTTACTCCACGTGCAAAATCAGTCTTGGGTGCTGTCCCCTGACTGGCAAAAGTGCATATGCTAAATCTGGTGTTAGGTTGTAATGGTGGACACAGCGAATCGAGAATGTGAAAATAAGTAAATCGATTCGAGGTGTCTACGATGGCGAAGCAATATGACAACGACTTTAAGCTCAATACCGTCAAACTGGTTGTAGAGGAGGGGAAGCCAGCCTCCCAGGTGGCTCGTGACCTTGGCATCACACCAAACACGCTCTATCGCTGGATTTCTCAGTATAAAGACGACCCAAAACATCCGTTTGTCGGCAGCGTGCGTATTCCGGTGAATTCGGGCTCTCCCGCAATTTTGTTGAGTGAAGCAATTTTATTGGTGCCAGAGCTAGTCTGAGCGGAGTTTCCACTGAGTCATGTCTGTGAATCTCTGTACATATGCTAGCCAGATGACACTGGTACTTGTGGCACATGGCTACTCTGAGTACTTTGGATTCTCCGTTCTTCTGCATTTCTGCACACCGCTAGATACAGATATCTCTTCTCGAGTAGATCGAGTTTTTCTCTGCCGAACATCTGCCTCTTCACTTTCTTCAAGCTGTTAACAGCGGCTTCGACTGGACCGTTACTCCAATTCTCCATGAGGGCGGCAGTTACTGCTTTCTCGTCTCTTTGCAATCCATGCGCGAAGCTACGAAGCTCAGGAACGTTTGACTCATCGGCCTTGGAGAGCCAAATTTTAAGACGGTTGATGTCCCGAGTGTCAAACAGGTGCTCAAATTTCCGGGTCAGTTCATAGGCTTCTTTAACGGTGCACAAGGATAGTAATAAAACAGACAGAAGAAAATATCTCCGCTTCAAGGCAATCCCCATCACATATTTAAGGTGGCTCATGTCACTTTCCTCTCTCTATGATCCATAAGCAGGGACCAGGAACGACTGTATAATCATGCGATGTCGGCAGCCACATGCCTGTGCAGTTCAAGCCCCGCTACCTGAAGGGGAAATTACAGATTAAACGCAAGAGGACGTTGACAATACTTGTTCCGCTTCACCAATTGCCTCGTCAAACATCGTGTGAGCAAAGTCAATTCTGTCTACGATATCTTGAACAGCCTTTACGCCATAAAGGTGCTCAAGCTGTGCAACTACGTTATCGGGAAAGTCTCTAGTTGCGTGTACCAGAAAGCAATCAGCCTGGAACGGTGTATGAACGACCCGTAAAACTTCCACTAACGGGTTCAGCACGAATTTTTGATAGTAAATCAGGGATTCCAGGAATAGTCCCCGTTTGGTGTACTTCACCGCACGGCTTCTCTGACTGTACATTCCACGGGCATGCGACAATTGCTCTCGTAACTGTGATCGTTGCGTCTCAATGTCCACATTCTCATACTTAACAACACCGACTTTGTCCACCAATACTACGGGTACGACAGTCTTGTCCTCGTGGAGAAACGAAACGGGGAAACTCTCGCTTTGGAACGTAACATCAATCAATAGGCTTTGTGGTGTGTCTGCCAAGTGATACACCTTATATCAATTGTTCGCTGGTCTCCAGTGTTCTTCGTACGCTACATCTAATTCTCCCAAGTCGTTCAACGCCGCATCTAGTCGGGATATTGCCTGATCAACAAAACCCTCTCTTGCATAGCACACCAAATCGATATCAGAATGCTCGTCAACGCTCTTAGTTCCATCTGAACCCTCTAACCAAACCGCTAAAATGTAATCTTCACGTCTGAGTTCGGACGAAATTTTCTCCAGAATTCCATTTCGAGTGATACTGCTCATAAGGTTACTCCCTCCTCTTGGGACACGACGAACGCCTGGGTATCTGCTATTGCACCTGAATATTGCGTTCCTTTTTACGGGACTGCTGCCCGTTTGTTCAAGAACGAGACTTTCTTCTCTTCTTATTTGGGCTGTTTAGAGCCTGCGTTTACGACTTCCACGTACCCTTGTTGTCCGTTGTCCACAGCAATCACTTTCGTTTGGTCTTGACCTTTAACGGTGTACACCTGCGTGCCAGACGGTAAAACATTAGCATCAATCTGATCGACCATGATTGCATGTTCATGCAAACACCGCCGCTCCGCCAGTCTTCGGTTTATGCCCCCTTAGGACTTCTCAAGGGTTAGACCAATGAAATTGACCACTTTTGTCTCGTGTTACCACCTGAACGCTTTGCTGGTCCGGGCTGATAATCCAAACTTCGTTGTTCCCTACAGAAACGACGTATTGATTTCGAGTGACAAGAAATCCCCCTTCGGGTGACCCAGTAATCCCAACAGCATCAGTTGGGCGAATCATACTTAAATGTTTATCTACTGTCGTAACCGCCCATATGATAAGAATTGATAACCAAACTAATGCAATTATCACGACATTTATAATGCGCTTTTGCACTCTTCATCCCCCAGTATTCCTGAATTCTTCTGCCCGAGAGCGACAGACGTTCTCCTCATTTCGGGGCGTATAATCATGCAACCCGCCAACCACGTCGTTCTTCGATTTATGCTCCCGTTTCTTGAGAACGAGCATTAAGGTACAACCTTAGAATCCCTTGCTATCATCCCAGGATCCCTGTAATTTTCTTACATAAACAATCTGTCCTATGTGATACACATTGTGCGTAACAAGGTTAGAAATAACTGCCCACCACGGTGCATTAAACTTAACGTTCGGCACTGGCTCCCTTAGTTGTTCTTCAGTACATTCACCTAGAGTCTTACGCCAGTCGAAGAGAATCGTGTTTAGCCGTGACACCAACGTCTTCCACTCAAGCTCATCGAGCGGCTCACTTTGTTGTACTAGATTCGTGAATGTGGCATCATTGTCAATCTCGTTGGACCTCGTCTTACCATTGAAATGTTGCAACCAACGCTCATTCCAGAAGACCAAGTGGTTCATAATCTCCCTCACAGAGTGGTCTCGCTCCCCAGGCTTCCAGTCGGCTCTGCTAGCGTCTAGACCATCTAGTGCTACGCTTAAGGGAACATACCAACTAGGGTCATCCTGAATTGCACCAAGTTGGTCCAGTAAGACACTTTTTGCAGTAAATTGCATGAATTGTCCTCCTCCGTAGAAGCGAGTCCATATACTATTTGCTTCCTGAACATTCGTGATAGTCGAGGATGATCAAAACACCCATTATTGGATAATTGTACACCCCTCGCAACGGATTCAATGCAGCGGACCTTAACCCAGCACAAAATCCCGGTCGCCCGTGTTAAAATTGTTATAACCTAGTACCAAGGCGGGTACATTGATGGAAGTGCGTAAGAAGTTCAAAGTCGGAAACAGCTTTGCTGTGTCGATTCCAGCCGATTGGGTTCGTGAAATGCATCTGGAAGAGCAACCCGTTGAGGTCACCCGTAACGAACAAGGGGAAATCGTGCTACGCCCAATTACGTCCTCGGTTTCAGACATCACACCAAAGTTCTATGAGGCAGTTGACCGGTTTGTAACCGAATATGGAGATATTCTCAAAGGACTGGCAGATCGATGAGGTTTCTAACCGTCGAGGAAGTTCTCTACATCCATTTTCAAGTGATTGATCGCTTCGGGGGACTGCATGGTGTACGAGATAGCGGTGGGCCTGAATCGACTGTCGCACGACCTCAAACAACAGTGTTTAGAAACGATGCATACCCAACAGTAATTGAGAAAGCATCGTCCATGCTTCACTCGTTGATTCTCAACCATCCATTTCAAGACGGGAACAAGCGGACCGCGTTTGCAGCTATGGGTTTGTTTCTGCAGTTAAACGGTATCTCGATTGCCGGTGTACACCAAGAGGTCGAGGATTTTGTCGTTCGCATCGCGGAAGAACATTTGTCTGCTGAGACCATCGCAGATTGGCTTCTAAGTCATACCAACGACAGGGACTTCAAAGAATAGAACCGAAATGTGATGGAAGCGAAGCCAACGTCACGTTCTATGGTCACATTTTCTCGGACAGATACGGGCTTTCTTGTTCAACCACTATCACTTCCACCGTTCATAATGTGGGGCTAACCTGCCCGCTAACGCAATAATCCAGAACATTCCTAAACATATATTTTATGTACGAATGCGAGCAAATCCTTCTTCGAGACAAACCCCATTATGTTTAAGAACACGGCGCCCCACCTTACAAATCGATCCAAAACCGCAGTAGATTTCCGCTTTCTTCAATGTAGCTTGTATCCTGAATCCCACCATTGTTTCGTATTGTCTTTTCAGAGCCTGTATTATCCTTATGGCAGATGACTAAGACTTTTTCTATGCCCAACTCCCTTGCCTTTAACAATGACAGAGCTAATAGCCTTGTTGCGTATCCTTTTCGTCTCTCAGAAGGTCGAATGCCATACCCAATGTGACCGAAAGGTGTAAGACTGTGACGGATATTTACCGACCCGACAACCTTTCGGGAGTCAGTTACCAACCAGTATGTTGAAGAAGGTACCCCTCCATCGGGCAAATACTCAACCTTCTCGTTGTTTAACAAAGATTCGACGATTTTTCGGAAATCTGCAGGGTCTCTGGAAATCACCCATGGTGCCATACCTTCCAACTCTTCCCCACTATTTACCCACTCCTCATAATAGGAGATATACTCATTTTGTAAGTCAGTAGACGGTCTGCATAGATGTACATTCTCTCCCATTGGTGAACCCCCAAGGCAGTTTTTCCACAGCGGGCCAATACCCGAACGTCGCAGTCTATAACAAAGCGCGCCACTGTAAGTATGTCTGTACCTATCAAACCGCTGGGTTTGACAAAACTGCGACCAGACACCTGTGACAGCCAGATGTTTCACCGATGCAAGGAGACTGGCCTCGCCTTCGATGAAAAACATCTGACTTATCGCTATGTTACCACCCGTATGGCCAAGAACCTAGTCAAATTGGACAATCCAACCTGCCAAGGCTGACACGCATCAGCTCAAAGATACATCGCGTTTTCCAAAAACGACGTACGATAGACCTTTCATGACAACAAAGTAGACAGCAAGCATGACAATTGAGAAACCAAGCGTCATGCCATGAATGTGGGGACCGTTGATAAAGTACTGCGACAAGTCTGTGTTGGCAAATAGGATGTACTTGTCCCAACTGTACCGGGACAGCAGATTTACAACCGTAGAACCGACAAACAACGTTACGATGGACATGGCAATGGCGAGCGCACTACTGCGAAAGAGCGATGAAATCATAAACGCGATGGTCATCGTGAACAGCAGTTGTACGGCCATAAAACCATAGTTCATCAATGTAAACGCAGCTGTGGAGGCCTCGGAAATCGTCTGATGCCCGTTTACGTAGATTTGGGCATGCCCTGCACCGCCAAAGCCAAACAACAGACCGCCGACAACGTAGGAGATGACGAAGGTAAGGGCGGTGAATACGACGCCAAAAATCAGCGCAGCAATGAACTTCGACAGCAGAACCTGCCACCGTTTGACAGGTCGTATCAGGAGTGCCTTGATGGTGCCGAAGGAAAACTCAGATGCTACAATGTCTCCGGCGATTACAGCGACGAACACAGTAACCAGGAAGCCCATGTTGGAAACAATTAGGTTGGCAAAATCCCAACCGGTGGTCGCTGAAGGCGGAATGTTGTGTTCGATGTGGTACTGGTTGGTCTTGTACTGCACTTCAAGCTGTTGATTGTTGAGTCCAGGATTGTGCTTCGCAGATAGCTCTTGCTGAATCTTCGTGTTTTGCGTGACAAGTTGTTGCTTCCAATTCGCTGGCACGCTCGTGTTATGCTGGTGATGGTAGAGAATGCCCGTAAGGACAATCAGAGCGACCATGGCTGCGGCGAGAATCCACGTACGTGTCCGGCGATAAATCTTCATGTTTTCGTTTCGGATGAGATTAATCAATGTCCCCATCTCCCGTCAGTTCGAGGAAGGATTCCTCCAGAGTTCTTGCGTGTACATGGACCGCGTAGACTTCGATGCCTTCCCTGACAAGGGCAGCTACAACTTGAGATGTCTCCTTGCGGGTTACGGAGATTTCGATGGCTGAACTGTCAACACTATTTGACTCCTGATGAAGAGGGACACGAGATGGACCGAGGGTGCGCTCTATGATGGCCAAGGCTTTGTCAGTTTGACTGACGTCAAATAGCGTGCGTTGTGCTGCGAAGACGTCTGTTTTGGTCATGTCGTGCATCCGGTTCACACCGATAAGTCGACCGTGCTGAATCACCGCGACTCTGTCACACATCAGTTCCATTTCCGACAAGAGGTGACTGGAGACAACGACGGTCAACCCTTCGTCACGGGCGAGTTTGCGTAGATGGTCCCGCAATTCGCGGATACCAGCGGGATCGAGCCCATTTGTCGGTTCATCAAGGATGAGGACAGACGGGTTATGGAGCAATGCTTGCGCCAATCCAAGTCTCTGCCGCATCCCGAGTGAATAGGTCTTTACTTTGTCGTTTATCCGATGTTCAAGTCCGACCATGCCGACAACTTCGAGAATCCGTTGCTTTGAAACTCCTGGTGTCATGCGTGCAAAGTGAACGAGGTTCTGATATCCGCTAAGGAATTTGTACATTTCTGGGTTTTCGACGATTGCACCCACATGCATCATCGCTTCGCGGAAGTTCTTCTGGATATCAAGTCCGTTAATGACCACCTGACCTTTACTGATGGAAATCAGGCCGACCATCATCCGGATGGTGGTCGTCTTGCCCGCGCCGTTTGGCCCGAGAAAACCAAACACTTCTCCTTTCGGGATTTCAAACGATAAATTGTCAACGATAGTTTTGTGACCGATGCGTTTCGTCAGACCCCGAATTTCCACTGCAGGCTGACTGACATTGCCCGGTCGGACGGAGCTTTGCGTATTCTTCGTATTATGCTCATTTCGCGTATTGGCGAGAGCAGCGCGTTCATCTTGCCACATGGTCATGACCTCCCTACACTGTCGAGAACAGATTTCATCCATCCGACCATACTTTGGCCGTATGACTAACGCATGTCATCGGTGCTGCTGATTGCTCAAATTTGACCCGCAGGTAACCGAATGGCGGCGTACAAGAGCGGTGCTAGTTCATCGATATCATGGGCCGACAACACCACCGCATGCTTATCGATATGGACAAGCGAGATGAGTGACCTTGATGATGGACTGTGCGTCTGTATTAGTGTTCTAGGTATATAGTACACTAGGTTAAGGGAAAGTTCAAGAACTGAATTGAGTATTCGGCTTGGATGATCCACAAAAGTTTTGAAACCACGCCCATAGAAAAGGCAGGTCTCGTAGTTTCGCAAGACCTGCCTTTTGTACGTCGAGTGTGTGTAGCAGCTGATAAGCGGAGGGATGCCTATTTTGAGTTGTGGACGTCGCGGAGTATAATCTCCCGCTTTTTGACGAACCAATGGGTGGCGCAGGGTAAGTGTACAAAGGAACATACTGAAGTCTTTTCGCTAAAATTCCCGCATTCGATGGCCGTGTCGTCGTCGCACCCGACATCAAAACATCCGTCGAAATGAGGTAATGTGTGCTCCCCAATAACTCCCAGGGCCCAACCCCAGATACCCGACCTTCCCAAGTCCTCCGCCACAGTTGATGAAACGATTGTTGCCGACATAAATACCTACATGGGCCCCGTTTTCAAAAATAATCAAGTCGCCTGCGCTTCTTGCTGAAGAAGGAACAGGATAGCCCACATTCAAGTTCTGTCCGCGACTAGCTGTCGTGAAGCGATAGCCAAGTGCGTGATGATACACATATTCTGTAAAGTTACTGCAGTCAAAGCCGTATTGTCCACGGTCTTCGTTATGTCCCCATATGTACGGGGTTCCAATTTTGCTTCGTGCAACCCCGAGTACCGCATCCACTTTCGCTTGGTGGCTTGCACCGACTCCGGCTCGCGGTTGGATCTGAGGGTCGATATGTACCCCTCTCGGCGGGAGTTGAATGCCCGCCATCACCGCGACAGCATCTTCTTCTGCGGGCTTTTGTGATAACGCGGATTGACTATCTTTTGGTGCAATGAGTTCTGAGGGAACGTCAAATGTATGGGATTGGTGCGTCTTGTCGTTAATAAGCAGGACTCGTTTAATATGAGCGTCGGGATACATCGTGGTCGCAAAATTGACGACGCCATCGACACTGGACGCGTCAAGGATATCTTCGCCAGTTTGTCCACCACCAACAGGGGCCGTGTGGATAACAACCTGTTGCCGCTTCGCTTGGTATTCAGCTTGAACGATTTTTACTAAGTTTTTGGTCTGTTTTTGTTGTACTAAGGGAACCTGTGCTGCTGCTTGATTTTCGTTTTTCCCTGTTTGGGTTTGACATCCAGCCATCGTGCAAATGGTCAGGATGCTCAATCCCCATATAATGGGTTTTTTCAGGCCGGTAAAATGCATCTTCTAATCACCCTCACCTTCGGGGCATTTTCGAACCTCAAGGTGAGGATGTCCTTTGTTTGTGTGAGATATCCACTAGGTACGTTGGTGAGCTGAAAGATTCATACGTACCCCAACAAGTCACAGGGTGAATAAAGGTGAAAAAAAGCAGGTCTCGCGAAACAGCGAGACCTGCTGTACGTACCAGATGGGCATGTACGTGGTGTTGCGTCCCGTTGATGGGTCAATGGCGTAGGTTCCATTCACATTCTGAACGAGCTTGCCGTTCAGATAAATGTGCATTGGTCCAGTACCTGCTGAGACGCTGCCGAGTGACACAGAGTTGCCAGTGGTCAAACGCCAGTTGTGCCCGTCCCAAGCTTCCGCGATGTGCAATTGCTGCAGCATCTGCATCACATACCAAATCGGCATATACGTCGTCGGCGTCCCCGCGTCTTTTTTCACCATTGCCGGCACGATGTTCGCGTGTCCAGCCATCGTGATAACGCGCTCGTCCGGCTTCACTTTCAAGACCACAAAGGTCGGATCGGACGTCAATGACAGCGTCACCTGCCCCGCACTCACCGTGGCCGTCAGTGGGGTCAGCACCCCTGTCGACGACAGTTTGTAAAACACACCGTTTGCTGGAATATTCGCATCCGTGATTGTCACCGTGATGGGCTTTGTCGGTGAATTGCCAGAGAAATGCACTCCAAACACCATCGCAACGTTTGCCCTACCCAGCCCGGAGACGGTTTGTGCGACGCCCTGTGACGGGTCCATCGTTACCGTCACAGTTTCTGGGTTCGCGAATGCCCCTTGCGGGACATTGACGTTGACTGTCACATCTCCGACGGTCTGCTTCAGGCTACCGCCACTGCTGTCAAACTCGTGCGATACCAGGGCATTGGGCGATGGCGTGCCGCCACCTGTGGAACCAGTCGTACTGCTCCCACCCGATGAACCGCTGCTGCCGGAACCGGATGAACCACTCCCGCCCGTCGTACCACCGCCATTTGATGCGCCACTGCCGCCCGTCGGTCTCCTCCCCGTCGGTACAGCGCTCGTTTGAACCGTATCTGTCAACGACCGAGCGCTCTCTCCATACACAGCCTCCACTGTTGTCACGTTGACTTGGTAAGGCGTATTTGCTTGTTCTCCTGTAAATGGATAGGACGCACTGGTGGTATTGCCCACTTTGCTTCCGTTCAGATACACGTTGTAAGAATCGGCACCTGCCACAGGCGTCCACGTCTCTGTCCAGCCACTCGGGGACACATCCCCATGCAATAGGTCTGTCGGCGCAGTGGGTGGTGTGTACACTGAAGCAGAGGTGGTGGGAGCAAATGCACCGTACACCTCTGCTGCCACCGAAACCTGGTAGGTCGTGGCCGGGGTGGCTCCGTTTACGTGATACACCGCATTGGTTGTCGACCCTGCCAATTGGTTGTTCAAATAGAAATCATAATTCGTCGCCCCGGGCACCGCGGTCCACGATTCAGTCCAATCGGTTGATGTGAGAGCGCTGTCCGACAACCCGGTCACGGTACCGATTGCTGTTACCGTCAGAGTGTAAGGTACAGAGACCGTCAGCGCGGGACTCGATGAATCCGTCACCTGAACGGAGAAGGTGTATGTACCCGATTTCGTCGGCGTACCCGAAATGGTACCGTTCGTGGGGTCCAGACTTAATCCCCCTGGCAGCGTCGATCCGCTTGCAACTGCCCAGGTATAGGGCCCTGTTCCATCGGCCGCCTGTAACTTTGCATCAAACGACCATCCGACATTTGCCGACGGCAACGAGTCTGTGGTCACTGCGAGGGCCGGCGTGACGGTGATTTGAGGCACCCCTGTTGTATCGGTAGTGATGCTCGAATCAAGTGTCCCGGACTCGACATAACTGGATCCAGCGCCACCGCCTCCACCGGAAGTCGTACCCAAATTTGTGCTGCTCTGCTCTGTGCCGCCCGCGCCGCCGCCACCACCGCCTACGTAACCGCCGCCGCCTTCGCCGCCTTCGCCGCCATCACCGGATCCCTGATATCCACCGCCACCCGTTCCACCACTTCCCGAACGTCCACTGATGCCGTTTGCACCGGCACCTCCATTCTCTGGTGAAACAGCCAGTTGGCCGCCTTGCCCCCCTGTGGCACCTGCAGACCCAGCACCTTCACCGCCGCGTGCGCCGGTCAGCCAGGTGATTCCATCGATAAAACTACTGCTCGGTCCACCATTTCCTGCCGTTTGGCCGGCACTGCCACCGTTGCCGCCTGCGCCATTATACTGCGAGTTTCCACCGCCACCACCACCACCGCCTGCGACCAACAAACGTGACGCCAAACTATTTAAGCCACTCGTAGAAACAGTACGGACGTCCGATGCCCCGCCACCGCCACCAGCGAAGTAGGGGTTAATATTGTTGGTGTTGGTTGCCCCACCGTTATAACCCCCTTGTCGGCCGGACGCATTGCCTCCCACTTGAATGTAGAGCGTTTCGCCAGGTGTCACAGGTACATAGGCACTGGCATCGGCACCATAACCCCCGGTCGAGCCTCCGCTCCCAGCCGCCCCCTTACCGCCGATTGCCTGTACGTAGAGGAGGCGCACCCCAGTCGGAACCGTGTAGGTTTGTTGGCTGCCCGTATACGAAAATATCGTCGCTCCCGTTGTTTGGGCATACGCAATTTGTCCAAGGCCAGTTAGCCCCAGCATGCCACTCGCCATCGTGAGCACAATGGTCAATCCACTTGCCCGTAAAAATTTCCTTTTGTAGTGAGTTGATGGATGCATCATTTCGCTCCTATCTTATCCAAATCGAGTTTCTGGTTATAAGATTCAGTATAAAACGGAGCAATGAGTGCCTGTGTTTCACCTATGTGTCATAAATGTTTCAACCCCCAAAAGTTACTTTTATGAAGTACTTCCACTAAGTTCCCTAAGATTCATATAGCTAATCCCGCCATGGAAAGTTGTTGGGATTAAGGCTGGCACGCTCGGAAACTACGACTGGATCATGTCCGTTGACCTTATTTAAGAAAGGAAAGTCTCCAGGGCTAACCGCAATTTTGGCAATAGGTTTAACCGAAACTGTGCTCGCCCACTGACTAATTTCAATCTGTGCACCAGCAAGCTGAATAGCTTCTTGTTGTTCAAATGTGTTCTTAGGCAGGAGATAAACCATTCCACTGCACCACGGATGCTGTGGAAGTGCTTCTTCATCAATTGAGAAATAGTAGTACGATTCGGGTGTCCTGTCTTCCGTTTGGCGAATGCGACAGCAGGTGTTTACCAGCGAGGTAACACGAGTTCGATCCACAAGTGCAAAAAACATTGCCCAGATACCGTCAGATGCCGCGTAAATTGCACGACGATTTCCGAACTCATCGGCATCAATTGACTGTCTGGGCTCAAATTCTTCAATCGCTGGATTAACGGATCCATGCAGCAGTATGTTTTTGGTATCGGAAAGATAGCAAAGAAATTGCCACTTTGGTGCCTTGAGGGTGTAGTCGATTTCAGCCGTGCTGTCCCTCTCTAAAATGGAACTGTATAACTGGTCAAAATCCTCATTTTTTTCACGACTTACAACGGGTCTCTTAAGATAATAATCCGGAATTTGCATGTCGCTAACCCCCTTTTACGTGTGCCGCCTATTCGCGGACGTGACAACTTCCATCCCCACCTGGGGTTGGTGCTTACTTTTACAATGCACGCAGCAATCAGATTACGCATCCGTCTTGGGTCTGATCAAGAATAAAAAACTTTAGAAATCTTTCTTAGGTTGTCGTAGCTACTCAGGTCTCCCACGTCAGCGAGGAATCCTGCCACAGTAGCCAGTCCCACACGTGGGGGTGGCTAACTCCCTATTACTGGTTTGCAAACTGTATATATATGCCAGATGACTAGTTGACAGTCAGATGGAGCAGTCATCAAAGCTCAGATATGTAAACTTGTGCGGATTCATCAAGATAAACACCCTGACGTGACCAGGTTCATGCTACATACCGTGGACCATGTCGTGTCAGAAGAGGAGGGCGCACGTAATCGGTGGATACGCTCTGTAAGTTCGTGGTAGGGTAAACTACCTTCGCTCCAAGCTACAAATGATTCCCATAGGGGTTTCAGGGCTTCTTCGGTGACAATCTTACGCAATTCTCCGGTTATTTAGCTTTCCTCTTCGCGTTGCAGTTTTGACTTGGTTGACCGTCCCGACGATACCCCTCCAAATCATTTAAGACATGGTCTATAATGCAGTGTCTGATTCGCCGCACATTTTGGATCGCTTCGCGACGCAAGAGCTCCGAGGTGTACATCATATATTCATGCGTATCTAGAAGTCGCCATTATTCGGGATGACCCGACCTTGTCCAAAGAAAACTAAATTCCCCTTTAGCCTGCTACATTAAGTTTAATTTGCTGCACACCCGCGATCAGCGGTCTTGCTTTCTGAATGAGTGTTTTCGACTATCTAGGCACAAGGACGCTTGGAGGGCTGACGCGTCGCTCTTTAAGAATGTTAATGACATATTGATGACAGTTTTCAACAGATTCCATGTTGTTTGCGGTTTCCCTGAGAATTTCAACGAGCGAGTCACGCTGACAATAAAGCGGGGCGCCCAGTTGGGTACCCCTTGTTAGTGATATGATGCACACCTAGTTCGCCCACTTCCCTTTTCGGAACAGGGGTTCCATAGTGCCGTCAGCCAATTCACCATCGATGTCCATTTCCGCCGAGCCTATCATGAAGTCGACATGAACATTGCTCATATTTGCGCCTGCTGCAGTAATATCCCCTTCACTCATGTTCTCGACGTTTTTGAAACACGGATATGCACGTCCGATGGCAAGGTGACAGGACGCGTTTTCATCATATAGTGTTTGATAGAACAACAGATTAGAGATGCTTATAGGCGAGTCTACTGGCACCAATGCAACTTCCCCGAGATACCTCGCACCGTCGTCCATTTCCAATAAGTTCTTCAACACTTCATAACCGCGTTCCGCTTGAAACTCAACAATTCGACCATCTTTGAACGTGAACGAAAAATCCCCTATGAGGTTTCCAGCAAAACTGAGCGGTTTAGTTGCACGAACTGTTCCGTTGACACCGTCACGCTTCGGAAGCGTGAAGATTTCTTCGGTAGGCATGTTTGCCACCGAAGGAATCCCATCTTGATTTTTGCTACGCCCTCCATACCATTCGTGACCTAGAGGTAATTCAATCGTGAGTTTTGTTCCCGGGGCGTTATAATGGAGCTTTCGGTACTCTTTTGAATTCAATGCTCGACGTTTCTCCATCAATGTGTCCATGTGACGTTTCCACGCTTCCGCAGGCTCCGGTTGACCAACACGATTAATTCCAAAAATGGTACCCCACAGTTTTTCCATTGCGGACTCCTTCGGCAGATCTGGAAACACCTTAGTCGCCCACCCTGGAGAGGGAACCGCAATTACAGTCCATCGGATCTTGCGTTGTATCTGATAATCAGCAAATTCTTTAGTTGCGGCCGCGACAGTACTCATATACGTTGCGATTCGGCTTGGGTCAACATCTATTAGCACATCCGGGCTAGAAGACACAATCCCTAGTAATGCCACGCCCTCTTTCGCCATCTCGACGTAACCTTTCGCTTTCCACTCGGGAAACTCTTGAAGCGCCTCTTCTGATGCTAATTGAAACATAGTCTTATCTAATTCGTCATCGTTCCACTCTACGTAAACACGTTTAGCACCTGCCATATAGGCGTGCCGTGCCACGCGCCGCACAAATGGTGCAACATCCAGACTAGCTAATATAAGAAGATCCTGTTTGTTCTGAATATTAACACCAATTTTAATGCATAGCTCTGCGTACTGTTCTAACATCTGTTCAAAATTCTCCATGATACTCACTCCAATCATCCAATGATCAAACAATCGCTTACGTGCGCTTTTTATCTGTCTGCCGTCCCTGTCGATTTGCACAATCAACGAGTAAAACTGGCTATCTCCTTCTGCTGTTCAAGTTCTTTTAGACTGTACCTATAGTGTGAACACAAATAAAATCAGAGGCATCAAGTCTGGGCTTAGATCAGACTTTAGACGGATCACCTCCATCAGCGGAATCATGACCGTTCTCCTCCCTGTAACTACACTGTTTTGGTTACTTCTGCTCAACAAAGTAGGCGAAAGTGCAGACCTCACTCAAGTTATAAGGGATGCGCAGGTGTGTTTGTCTCCATCTACGGGTATATATATTCTAGCCCTACGTTGCAGAAACCGCACAACGATATATAGTAGTCAGAAATATTGAATATGCTGCCCGATTGTTACAGAAGCAGCATGTCTGGCCCCTTGCATATTAATTTAATAAGTTCGTCCTATTTCCCCACCAATTTCTTCACCAATGTGTTATCAATATAGACACAGTAGGTCTGCGGTCTAAACCCAGCCATCAACAATTTTCTCTCTTTTTCAATTCGCACATGATGCCGTTCAGTAGTTCCGACTGAGAACTCGTAAACCTTTGGAATAAGCACTCCACGTTGCCGAGGAGGCAAGGTCAGAAGAACCGCAACAAACGCAAGTCAAATGGTATCCTTCCTGACTGTCACGTCGGCTGCATCAATCGCACTGTCTGGTACCGGTCATACCCAATTGGTAAGCGATAGCGTTTCCGTAGGCACAACGGACGTTTCGGGAGCGGAGAAATCTATCGGCAATGCCCGTTGTTTAGAACTTCTAGCCTTATCCAAACATACGTTGGTAGCAATTCAAGCCAAGATTTCTCCTCAGTGTACAGAATCCGGTTGTTTTGCGGCGTATAAGAGGCCCAAAAAGCGACTGCCTGTGACACGACCTAGATAATGCGTGTGCTCCCCGTGTCGTAGAGTATAAGTATAATTTTGAACGGATGGTATGTGTTACTACATATGCAGACGCTCAGAGCGCACTCACTGCTCCATGAATAGCCGTCTCAATATATGCTTTGAGTGTCTTGATGAACGTTCGCGCGGCATATCCTAAATATCTGTCACTGCGATAAATAAGACAAATGTCTTGACTAGGGGTAGGCTGAACTAGGCGAATCCCTTTAATGACGTTTTTGTCTAGACTGTCCAATAAAAGTCTTGGAAGTATAGCGGCACCGATTTCGCTTTGAACCATGTTCAGCAGTGAAGATAGTGTTGTCGTTTCCATATATGGCTGCAAGCGAAATCCACGTTCTACGCAAAACTGATCAATTAACTTTCGGCATTGGTGATCTGACGGGAACATGACCAACTTCAATCGCTGTAGTTTTCCTAGCGGGATAGAATCCTCCTTTACTAGAGAGTCATGAATGCTGACAGCCAAGGCAAATTCTTCGTGAAATAAAGGGATTTGAACGAGGCGGTCGTCGAAGATCGGCATAATGGTTACCCCAACATCAATGCTCCCGTCAAGAACTTGTTCGGTTACTCTCGTGGTTTCCAACAATGACAGAGAAATCTCGGGGTATGTCCGATGGAAGTTAAGAAGCAATGCATCAAACATAAGGTCCGCGTCCCCTGGCAGGACACCAATAGAAAGCCTTCCGCCACGCCCTTTTTTCAAGTCAAGAATTGCATCATTGGCGTGTCGAAGATGTGAAAAAATGGCATCACAATGTTCACGTAAAATAGTCCCTGCCTCAGTAAGCGCGATTCTTCGCCCAATTCTATCAAACAGTGGGACCCCAATCTCATTTTCCAATCCGCCGATCTGCTGGCTGATGTTGGGCGCACTGACCCCCATCTTTTCAGCTGCACGCGTGAAGTGGAGTTCTTCGCACACAGCCATAAAATACTCCAATTGCCTCAGTTCCATGGCATCGCTCCCTTTCCGATCATTTCGTTAAGTCAAACTTATCATATGCGTAAAGAGCACTGCATTGATGGTGAATGTCATGCTTTGTAAACTGGCTTCGTAGACAACTTTTTCAAGGAGGCGTTTAACTCGTGTCGCATTCGCATCCACAACGCAGCAGAATCTCCGAGGGATCTCCAGCAAATCTTGTCAAACCATTGACAGCAAACGTACCAGTTGGCTTCTCAAATTTGATACTGCCGGTGAGCTGTTCAACTTCGCCTTCATTCGCGATGCGACGTGCTTGGTGAACTTCGGGCGTCTCGTCAGAATCGCCCCATACAAAGAGTGATGACAGCCTACTGCCGAGGGATTTTCAAAACATGAGAGGGGATATGTGTTATGCCATTTTTCGAGAGCAAGGACCATACACGTCTGTTTTACCGAGATTACGGTGCAGGGGATACCGTGCTATTTGTCTCGTCATGGGGCCTCAGTTCTAGAATGTGGGATTATCAAACGACTTGTATGGTTGACCATGGCTTACGGTGTATTACCTATGACAGACGAAGTCATGGGCGTTCCGACGATCCCGGACGTGGGTACGACTACGATACCCTTGCAGGCGACCTGGCGGCGCTAATCGACTATCTCGACCTTGAGCATGTCACACTGGTAGGGCACTCCATGGGTGGTGGGGAAGTGGTTCGCTATTTGACACGTTACGGTCCTCAACGAATAAAGGGCGCTGTGCTTGTTTGCGCTGGCCTGCCCTTCCTGTTGAAAACCGAGGATAACCCTGATGGAGTGGACGCAGAGGCTTTGAATATACAGCGAGAGACTTTAAAGGCAGACTTCACGAAGTGGATGATTGAGAACGAGCCACCTTACTTGAATACGGAGGGTCCCACTCCATTAGGCGAATGGACTCGCTGGGACATGCTCCAAGCTTCTCTTCCTGCCCTAATTGCCCTCAACCGCTCGATATTCGAGACTGATTTCCGTGAGGAAATGCGAGCCATCACGATTCCGACTTTAATCATTCATGGTGACAACGATTATTCTTTTCCGATACAGATTTCCGGGAGAAAGTCTGCACAGTTATTGCCAAATAATCGGTTCATAATATATGAAAATGGCCCACACGGATTATATCTCACCCATGTGGACCGGCTAAACACGGATCTTCTGAGTTTTGTTAAAGGATGAATCTATAGGGAGAGGATGGCATTTGCACCCTCTCCCCTACCTCGTGGTGTGACACTAGACTAAAAGTGGACACGCGACATTCCTTATCTGCTGGTCAGACCAAATGAATGTTGAGGCGTTCGAAATGGCAGATTTTATCGATGTCTGCCCCAAAGTTGTTCCGGATATGCCCCCCATGGTGAAGCACCCCCTGAATTTGTCGTCCAGAAAATGACACAAGGGACTCCACGGTGATGTCCGTGAAATCCCTTTTTGGTGAGGGTTTACTACCTCGCTTTATGGTGTCGAGAGCGGGACTTGAACCCGCACGGGTTTCCCCACACGCCCCTCAAACGTGCGCGTCTGCCGATTCCGCCACCCCGACATGTTCGCAGCGACAAAACCCATTATATGAGGCTAGACGAGCAGTGTCAACTACTTTTTGTCGCTTTACCGAAATCCAATTCCGTCCAGACCGAGAACCACCGACGTCGGAGATTTTCATTGATAATTGGCTAGGCCCTTTTCCATTGCACGGAAGTCCCATAAATTCGCTTGTACAGGTCATAGTTGTAAAACACTCTATCGACAAAGTGCCTGGTCTCCCCGACGGGGATGTCTGTAATGGTTTGCAATTGACCGTTCCAGGTACCTGTGGCGAGCCACTCATGCACCCGCTTCGGACCCCCATTATACGCGGCAATGGCAGCAACCTCATTGCCGTTAAATTGTTGGATAAGATAACGAATATACCAACTTCCAAGCTGGATGTTCAACTGTGGACTGGCGAGGTCACTTGTATTTGTCTGCCCAGCCCGTTCCCCAACGAGTTGTGTCCCTTGCTGCGTCATCTGGTCGGCAACCCACTGGGCTGTATCCGGCATTAGTTGCATCAGGCCGATGGCACCGGCATGAGAGACATCTCTCTGATGAAACTGGCTTTCGACGCGGACGACACTGGCGACAAGGAGCGGATCGAGCTGATTTGTCCGTGCGGACTGCTGAATTAACGACTGGTAACCAATTGGATACATCCAACGCCAAAACGTATTTGAGGTCACCAGTATGGTAACAGCAACGAGTAGCACAACGGAGACTATTACCCTGCGTCTGATTACAACAAACTTCACTGTTCCGCCGCCTCTTTGCAGAGTTTTGTCCAAATGCGAGCAACTTGCTCTCTTGTGTTCTCAAGTGAGCCTGTGTTGTCAATGACGTAAGTCGCGAGTGCACGTTTCTGTTCGATGGGCATCTGGGCGGCGATGCGACGGTTGGCATCTTCTAGAGACAGTCCGTCTCGGTGCATCAGCCGCACACGCTGCACCTCCTCAGGGGTATAGACCAAAACGGTGACATCCACAAGACGCCTTGTCTCACCTTCGAACAACAGCGGCACATCCCAAACGATGGGCATGTCGGGGTGTTGTTCTTGATAAGTCAGCGTTTCCTCGCGCATGCCTTCCCTGACCTTTGGATGCGTGATGGCGTTCAACCGTTGCCTGGCCTCTTCGTCCTGAAACACGATTTGCCCCAGGGCGGGACGGTTCAGTGCCCCGTCCGAAAGCAAGACGGCGGGTCCAAACGTCTCGACAATCTCAGCCAGTCCTTGGCTTCCCTTCTCGACGACTTTTCGAGCCCACACGTCTGCATCTACCACATAGGCTCCCAATTCACGCAGCATGGAGGTTACTGTACTCTTGCCAGTGGCAATCCCACCTGTCAGTCCCACAATCATTCCTGGGTGCCTCCAATTTGTTTATGTGCAACACTGTCTGTGCGTTTCGCACGCATCGTCGTGCCCGTACTGCGCGAAGTGTCCACTGCTTGGCTTGTGGCATGATTAGTGGTGCCTGGTTTTGGAGCGGACCTACGAGCGCGGGGCTTTGGTTGGCAATGCAGGCAGACATGCGTGCCGCGGCCCGCTACACGGAGTTTGACAATCTCCTTACCGCAACGGTTGCATGCTTGTCCTTCCCTCGCGTAGACGTTCAGCGCCATTTGAAATCCTCCGTGCCGACCGTAGCCGTTGACGTAGGTCTTGATGGACGATCCGCCGGCTTCAATGGCCCGCTCCAGCACATCCCGGATATCCGTGAGCAACTGGTCACACTGCTTTCTCGTGAGCTGCGACGCACTGCGCTCCGGATGGATGCCAGAGAGAAACAACGCTTCATCTACGTATATATTCCCAAGTCCCGCGATACATGTCTGATTGAGCAAAACAGCCTTGATGGGTGCCTTGTGACGATGCAGCCGTCGATATAATTCTCGACCATCCAGAGACTCGTCAAACGGTTCCGGGCCCAAAGAGTTCAGACCGCTCGGAAATCCCGCTGGCTTTAGAACGAGGTCCATCGTACCGAACTGCCTGACATCGCGGTAGCGCAGTTCGGTGCCGTCGGTAAATCGAAAGACGACGTGCGTGTGTGGAGCCTCTGCATCGTCCTGATTTGCGAGTCGATATTGTCCTTCCATACGTAAGTGCGAAACCATCGTGAGTGGAGGCATGGAAAAGAGGAGGTATTTGCCCCTGCGGTCGATACGCTCAATCGTCTGTCCGGAAAGCATAGCTTCAAAGAGACGCGGGTCTTCTGGCTGGCGAATAATCCGTGGCAGACGAACTTCTACGGACCGAATGACCTTCCCGACTACAAGCGCCTCAAGGCTTCTTCGCACGGTTTCAACTTCCGGTAATTCCGGCACTGCTTGCTCCTCCTAATGTTGTGGTCCGATTTGTTGTGTTCCTATTTGTTGCGTTCCGATTTGTGTTGCGTTCCTATTTGGCTTCGTACCAAGTCCGCCCGACGTGCACGTCCACCTTGAGCGGCACACTGAGTGTCAGGGCATTCTCCATTTTTTCGTGGACGAGTGCTTCGAGCTCCTCGACTTCTGTCTGTGGGCACTCGAAAATCAGTTCATCGTGGACCTGGAGTAACATACGCGCCTGAAGGTCAGATTCCCGCAATGCCTCGTCAATCCGGACCATGGCAAGCTTAATGATATCTGCTGCTGTGCCTTGAATCGGCGTATTCATCGCCGTACGTTCGGCGAAACTGCGCAGATTGAAATTACGGCTGTGAATGTCGGGAAGATAACGGCGACGGTTCAACAGGGTCGTCACGTACCCTGTCTTCCTGGCGCCTTCAACAATTTCCTTCATATAGTTCGCCACACCGGGGAACTTGGTAAAGTAGTCTTCAATAAACCTTGCCGCTTCAGCACGGGTAATGTTTAGATTCTGCGAGAGGCCATAGTCACTGATGCCATAGACAATGCCAAAGTTTACAGCCTTTGCCTGACGGCGCATGAGCGAAGTCACATCCTCCAGCGGCACGCCGAATACGGTTGCAGCTGTACTGGTGTGAATGTCCTCATCACTTCGAAATGCCTGTACCAAAGCTTCGTCGCCTGACAAGTGTGCGAGGATTCTGAGTTCCACCTGGGAGTAGTCTGCAGAGAGAATCACCCAGTCCCGGTATGTCGGCTCAAAGGCAAGCCTGAGCTTGCGCCCCTCTTCCATGCGAATGGGGATGTTCTGCAGGTTCGGTTCACTGCTCGAGAGGCGACCTGTTGCTGTCAGAGCCTGATGAAAACGGGTGTGAACCCTATCCGTTTCCGGGCGTACAACCTTCAGCAATCCTTCCACGTACGTGGACTGCAACTTGCCAAGCTGGCGAAAGTGCAAAATATCTGCCACGATGTCGTGGTACGGAGCAAGTTTCTCAAGAACATCGGCACTCGTCGAGTACCCGGTTTTCGTCTTTTTCATCGCTGGCAGGCCGAGTTTCTCAAACAAAACGTCCCCAAGCTGTTTGGGAGAGTTAATGTTAAACTCCATCCCTGCGTGCTGGTAAATTTGACCAGTCAATCGCTCGAGCTGCTTCTGCAGGTCACTGCCAATTTCCTGAAGCCGCGCAGAGTTGACGTGAAAGCCGAGAACCTCCATCTTTGCCAGTACAAACTCAAGTGGGAGCTCTACTTTGAAAAACAAATCGTCGAGTTCCTGCTCCCGAAGTCCGGCGTTGATATGATGCCTCAGTTCTGGCAGCCACGATGCGATTTGTGCTTTCTTCTCCACATCTCCGATGGCTGACCAGTCACATTGCGGGACGTTCCGATGCAGTTCACGCTCAAGCAGGTTCTGCAGCGTCAGTTCTCCATCCGAAGGATTGAGCAAATAGCTGCTGACAAGAACGTCAAACCAGTGCCCGCCTGGAGTCAGCGTTAGCCCGTGCGCATCGAGGAGCACAACCAGAGATTTCAGGTCAAACACGGTCTTTTCAAAATCCTTGGTCCACAGCGGCTTCACGTCTGTGGTCTCAAGCTCGCCGTCAAACGAAACATAGTAACAGGCGTTTTTGGTGCCAATAGCAAAACCAGCAAGATTCGCTGTGTGATAATCGGCACCGTCACAAATCGGAATGAGGCCGACTTCGCCGCGAAGCTTCTGCCACAGTTGCTCGAGTTCTTGCTTCGTTGCGATGTACTGATAAGGGATTTCGGGAGTCGGGCTCAATGTTGTGAGCTGATTGCCACTGCCGACATCAAGTCGTGATTCCTGACCATTCCCAACAGTGCCAGTACCAGCGGCAGTACCATCAGCGCCTTCACCTGTGCCTTCGGTGTGATGGGCCCCGGCTCCTGAATCTGCGGTATTTGTCGAAAAATCTATTTCCCTGGAAATTTTATCGACAAGCGACTTGAATCCAAGTTTGCGAAATACGGTTTGCACTTTCGGAGTCAAATGCCCGGAATAGGCCAAGGCATCAAAATCAACGTTTACAGGTACTTCGCAAAAAATGGTTGCCAGTTGCTTTGACATGACCGCCTTATCTTTGTTCTCGTGGAGCCGCTCTTTTAACTTGTTGCCTGCGACGTCATCGATATGACTGAGCACTTCTTCGACAGACCCGAACTCCTTCAACAGCTTGATGGCTGTCTTCTCTCCAACGCCCGGCACACCCGGAATGTTGTCTGAGGTGTCGCCCATCAACCCCTTGAGATCGATGATTTGACGCGGCGTCAATTCATAGCGTTCAAAGACGGATTCTGGAGTATATCGTTCAACATCAGTTACACCTTTACGGGTAAGGATGGCGTGAACCTGCTCGGTCACTAACTGTAGCAGGTCTTTATCTCCTGACACCACGAGTACTTCGTAACCGTTGGCTTCTGCATTCTTAGCCAAGGTGCCGATGATGTCATCAGCTTCGTACTCTGGAACCTCGAGCGCAGGGATTTCGAATGCCTCAAGCACTTCCCGAACCAGTGGAAATTGCTCCGAGAGTTCACTTGGCGTCTTTTGTCTTGTACCTTTATATTCACCGTACACGCTGTGCCGAAACGTCTGCTTGCCTGCGTCAAACGCCACAGCAACATGCGTCGGATGCTCAGTTTGCAATACCTTTAACAGCATCTGAGTGAATCCATAGACGGCATTGGTAAATTGCCCTTGTGAATTGCTGAGCGCAGGTAATGCAAAGAAGGCCCTGTACGTGATGCTGTTGCCATCGATAAGCATCAGTTTCGGGCGTGAATTCGATTCGACAAGTTGTTCTGGACTTGCATTTGCATACGTTTCGGACATGGTGCACCCCTCTCGCGTCGATTGCGTCTCGACGAGCACGAGTTCGCTTCGTTGCGCCGCTGTTATTGTATCACATAATAGGCTGAATTCTTGACGACCGTGAGGGATAGAGAGATTCATTGCACGCGGGAAATTATCGCTAAAAAGGAACATTACAACAAAACAAATTGGGCTGACCACTGAGGTGAAGCACTCAGATGGACAGCCCATGACAATCGTGACAATGACAATCGTGACCATGACAATCGTGACAATGCCGCATTCACAATGAGAAAATGTGTGTTACCGCGCGGATACGACCTTAATGACGTTCCTCACCGATTCTGCCGATTTATCGAGCGCGGCTTTTTCCTCAGCGGTCAGTTCAAGTTCAACGATGCGCTCAATGCCTTTACCACCGAGGACGGTCGGTACACCGAGGAACAAATCGCTATAACCGAACTCGCCTTCGAGGTATGCAATAGCCGGCAGCAAACGACGTTTATCCTTCAGAATCGCTTCAGCCATTTGTGCAAGCGACGCTGCGGGCGCGTAGTATGCACTGCCATTCCCGAGCAGATTCACAATCTCCCCGCCGCCCTTGCGCGTACGCTCGACGATTTGCTCGATGCGCTCTGCTGGCAACAGTTTCTCGATGGGCACACCGCCGACATTGGAGTAACGAACGAGCGGAACCATGTCGTCACCATGGACACCAAGTACGAACCCATGAACTTCACTCACGGAAACGCTGAGTTCTTCCGCAACAAACGCATTAAACCGTGCTGTGTCAAGGACACCAGCTTGGCCAATCACGCGTTCTTTCGGGAACCCTGAGGTCTTGTACGCGACATAGGTCATCGCGTCGACTGGGTTACTTAGGATAATGAGAACCGTGTCCGGGGAGAACTTCACAACCTGCTCCGTCACCGATTTCACGATACCGGCGTTGGTGTTGACCAAATCGTCACGGCTCATACCCGGTTTGCGAGCGACACCTGCGGTGATGATAACGAGATCCGAATTCGCAGTGTCCTCGTAATCAGCGGTGCCGACAATATGGACGTCCGATGAGACGACTGGCATGGCTTCGAGCATGTCGAGTCCTTTGCCCTTCGTCGGATTCTCGAGCTGCGGAATATCAAGCAACACGATGTCTCCAAGTTCCTTCAATCCGAGCATGAATGCTGTTGTAGCCCCAGTGAACCCTGCGCCAATGACCGAAATCTTCTTTCGTTTCAACATGAGGTTCGCCTCCTGCAATGTAACAGGAAATTCGTAAGCCGATGTCATCCATCGGCCCCGTTATCCTGATGAATCCATGTGCAAAGCTGCCTGGACTTACAGGTTTTCGATGATGACATCCGCAAACTGGGAAGTCTTCAACTCAGTGGCACCATCCATGAGACGAGCGAAATCATAGGTCACTTTCTTCTGGGTGATAGCTTTCTCAATTGCAGCGGTGATATTGTCTGCAACCTCTTGCCAGCCCATAAACTCGAACATCATCACGCCAGACAGTATCACAGACCCTGGGTTCACTTTGTCGAGGTTTGCATACTTCGGTGCTGTTCCGTGCGTTGCCTCGAAGACAGAATGGCCGGTCACATAGTTAATATTGGCTCCTGGCGCGATGCCAATGCCGCCAACCTGGGCTGCAAGCGCGTCAGAGATGTAGTCACCATTCAGGTTGAGGGTTGCAATCACGTCGTACTCCGCAGGACGTGTGAGAATCTGCTGCAGGAACGCGTCGGCGATGACATCCTTGACGATGATTTTGCCATCCTGTTCTGCGGCCTTTTGCGCGGCATCGGCTGCATCCTGGCCCTTGTCAGCCTTGATGCGGTCGTACTCGCTCCAAGTGAATGTTTTATCTGCATACTCACGCTCTGCGAGTTCATATCCCCAGTTCTTGAACGCACCCTCGGTAAACTTCATAATGTTCCCCTTATGTACCAAGGTCACGCTCTTGCGTCCGTGATTGAGTGCGTACTCGATGGCTGCACGGACCAGACGATCCGTTCCTTCCTTCGATACAGGCTTGATGCCGATGCCGGAAGTCTCCGGGAAGCGGATCTTCTTGACGCCCATTTCGTTTTGCAGGAAATGAACCATCTTCTTAACTTCCTCTGAACCTTCTGCCCATTCAATGCCTGCATAAATATCTTCGGAGTTCTCACGGAAGATAACCATATCAATAAGTTCCGGGCGTTTTACCGGAGAAGGGACACCGTTGAAGTAACGGACGGGGCGTTGGCAAACATAGAGGTCTAACTCCTGACGAAGAGCCACGTTGAGCGACCGGATACCGCCGCCGACGGGTGTTGTCAGAGGACCTTTGATGCTGACGATGTACTCTGAGAGCGCTGTCAGGGTGTCTGTTGGCAACCATTCGCCAAACTGATTGAATGCTTTTTCCCCTGCATACACTTCATACCATGCAATTTTTCTCTTACCGCCGTACGCTTTTTCTACAGCAGCATCGAACACCCGTTGCGAAGCGCGCCAGATGTCGGGACCCGTACCGTCTCCTTCGATAAACGGAATAATCGGGTTGTCAGGTACATTCAACTTTCCGTTTTGCAGTGTGATTGGGTCTCCGCTGGTCGGTGGTTGGAACTTTTGCAGCTGGGCCATTCAAGTGCCTCCCTTACGTAAGCGTCAATTTAACCAACTAAAATCATACCACACATCCGAGGCGTGGCAAGAGCAGACGCCTGTCACCTCGGTATAACGTGCGCAAATTTTATAACGAGCGTCGAACGCTGAGTGGACAGCCTCAAAGAATGAAGCCAAACCTCGATTTTACATTTTCCAGGGTTTCTGCACACTGGGATGCTGCTCTCTCTGCTCCTTGGCGCAGGATTTGCTCCACTTCGCGGGACTCGAGGAGTTCCCGGTACCGCTTCTGAATGGGTTCAAGTGTGCTGACGACAATTTCCGCAAGGTCCTTCTTAAACGGCCCGTAACCTTGACCTTCGTACTGCTGTTCAATCTCTTCCATGGACTTGTTCGCGCACAGGGAGTAAATGGTCATGAGGTTGCTGATGGCGGCTTTTTCCTCCGGATCGTAACGGACTTCACGACCGGAATCGGTGACGGCGCGGGCGAGTTTTTTTCTGATGACAGCGGGATCATCTAACATCGAAATATACCCAAACGCACTCTCGTCGCTCTTGCTCATCTTTTTCGTCGGGTCTTCGAGGCTCATGATGCGCCCGCCGACTTTCGGAATGAACGGTTCGGGAATGGTAAACGTGTCACCATATTTGCTGTTGAACCGCTCCGCGATGTCGCGCGTGAGCTCCAGGTGCTGCTTCTGGTCCTCCCCGACTGGTACGAGTGTCGCCTGGTAAAGCAGGATGTCTGCGGCCATTAATGCGGGATACGTGAAGAGCCCGGCAGTGACGGTGTCCTTCTTGGAAGACTTGTCTTTGAACTGCGTCATGCGCCCGAGTTCACCGTAATAGGCGATGCACTGCAGCATCCACCCAAGTTCAGCATGCGCCGGGACGTGCGACTGAATAAAGAGTGTTGATTTCTCTGGATTGATGCCTGCAGCCAGGTAGAGCGCGGCCAGGTTCATGCTGTTCTGGCGCAGGGCGGCGGGGTCTTGAGGAACCGTGATGGCGTGGAGATCGACAATGCAGAAGATGCAGTCAGCCTCGTCCTGCAGCGTGACGAAGTTTTTCATCGCACCTAAATAGTTGCCAAGGGTCAAAGTACCGCTTGGCTGGATGCCGGAAAATACACGTTGCTGCTTTGACGACTGGGCTAGTTCTGTTGACTTTGTTGGCTGGGTTGCCATTTGGTTATGCACACTCCTTCTACGTGTTTCTGTCTGTGAATGCAAAAAACGCCCGATCCCGCTATGGGACGGACGTAAACTCCGCGGTACCACCCATGTTCACACATCCGCACGAGGCGTTTCGCAGTCACAAATCCAGCCTGCGCGTTTGTGCACACCTTGATGGCCAGCCTCATCTATTCTGGCTGACCGGCCTGATAACGGAGGCGCCGAATCTACCTACGCAGTCGGAGCATCACAGACGCCGTCCGACCTTCAGCAATTAGCTCGGGGACCCATTCACCACGTTGTGCCCGCCGGGCTCACACCTTCCCCGACTCGCTTCACGGCCAACACGTGCCTACTCTTTCCCGTCGTTGCTCGTTACAGCCGATTATATTTGTCGGGCGGCGTCTGTGCAACTGCTGAGGATGAATTTACGTCCAAGCGGCGCTCATCCGGCACTCGACGGCGCGAGTCGGATGTCAGAGTCCGACTAAAGTCTGACAACACACCATACCTTGCGGCCGACGATTATCGATGCGGTTGCGCTTAGAATGGCCTCAACAAGGTGAACGCTGGAAATCGGATCGGACTTACCCCTAAGCACCACCCCTAAGGAGGCAGTTATGACGACGACACAGGACATTTCTCAAGAGATTCCCCAGGACGTTTCTCAAGACATCCCTATCAATGCAACGCCAGATTTACATAGCCAAACTTCCCTGCCAAAAGCGGAGGAAAAGCGCACACTGTGGTCGCCCTCATTCGTAGCCCTGTGGCTCGGCCAATTCATCTGCTTTACAGGCAACAACGTCTACAGCTTGGCTTTGATGTGGGAGATGAAGGTGCTCACCGGATCGACCGTGATGATGTCCACCGTATCCATCGCAACACTGGTGCCGATGATTTTGATTGGACCGATTGCGGGTGCGCTTGTCGACAGGTGGCCAAAACGGATGGCAATGATTTCGTCGGATATCGTGCGGGCTATCACCATCGCGGTGCTGACTGTGGTCCTTGCGGCCGGTCACCTCGCACCGTGGATGCTGATTGTGGGCGCAGCGCTAAACAGCACGGTTGGCGCATTTTACACCCCGGCCAACTCTGCCGTCATGCCGCTCCTTGTCGGACGCGAAAACCTCCAGCGGGCCAACTCGCTTGCACAAGGTACAGCGGTCATAACAGGCATGATTGGCCCCTTTCTGGGAGGGTTCTTGGTTGCACACGTCAGCATGACTGCAGCGTTTCTTGCAAACGCACTCGCGTACCTGGCCTCGGTTGTCAGTCTGTTGTTTGTGCGGCCAAACGAGGCGGCCAAGAAGAAGACGAAATCCGGGGTAAAACAACTGGTAGTGGAAATGAAAGAGGGCCTCGATGTCATCCGTAACATTGGCCTGGTAAGGAAACTATTTCCTGTTGCACTGATTGCAAACTTTCTGTTTGCGCCGTTTGATTTGATTCTCATCCAGTTCTCGACAAATACGCTTCACGGCAGTGCGCAACTGTACGGAATCATCGGTACATGCTTTAGTGCTGGCATGCTCATCGGCGCGGTCACTGCCGGATTTGCAGCCAAAAAGGTAAAAAAAGGGCACGTGATTACTGGCACGTTCATGCTGATGAGCCTAAGCATGGTTGCGATGAGTTTCAGCCGTTCCATCTGGTTGGTCCTCGTTCTTGCGGGTCTCATGGGCATGTTCAATCTGGCCATGAACATCACGTTGATGACCATCATTCAGACGCAAATTCCGCAGGACAAAATGGGGAGGGTGTTTGGCGCCATGGGAACTTTAGCACAGGGAGCCCAGCCTTTTGCACAGGCATTCGCGGGTGTTTTGCTCGGTGCTTTCGCAACCCCCGTTTTAATGCTCTTTATCGGCATTCTGTCCACGGCCGATGCAGTGTACGCGGCAACACGCAGGGAAATCCGTCAGCAAGCGTAAGTCTGACCTTGCTGCCTATTGCAGCCAGGCATATTTGATTGTGGAACTCCCACTGCACCAGGCGTCATGCAGGCGGCCTCGTCGTCTGCATGATGCCTGGTTCAGGCGGCCTCGTCGTCTACACCGGCTGCCTCCTGCAGCCGGCCGCATCCCAAAATCCGACACGCCACGCGCACCCGCCTGCGCTATAATAACAAAAAGGAATTTCGTGGAGGCGATAGCATGACGGCGGGAAGTCAAGTCTGGCTGCCGGAACTTTTGCGGGCTCTGCATCCCCATCAAGTGTCGCAGAGCCCCTCCATCCTCGACACGCACAGCCACGATGAATCCTATCACACTCCACATCGCCCGGACGCAGTGGTGTTCCCCGAAAGTACTGAAGACGTCGTTCACATCATGGAAGTGTCAGCAAGGTTTGGGGTGCCGGTCATACCGTTTGGCATCGGCAGTGGTCTTGAGGGGCATGTGGTACCGGTAAAAGGCGGCATCACGATTGACACGATGCGAATGAACAAAATCCTCGACATCCGTCCTGATGACTTTTTGGTCAAAGTCGAACCTGGTGTAACCCGGGTCCAATTGAACGATGCGCTGCGTAGGTACGGCCTGTTTTTCCCGGTCGATCCCGGTGCCAACGCCACCCTCGGCGGCATGGCCGCAACCAATGCAAGCGGCACAACCACCGTGCGATACGGAGCCATGCGCGACAACGTCAGGTCTCTGACGGTGGTGCTCGCAGACGGGAGCGTCATTCAGACGGCCTCGCTGGCTGCCAAATCGTCGTCTGGGTATAACTTGACGGGGCTTTTCGTTGGATCGGAAGGCACACTCGGCGTCTTCACAGAAGTCTGGTTGAAGCTTGTCGGCATCCCAGAGCTCACCATTGCCGCACGTGCCATTTTTGATTCGGTAGCAGACGCTGTGAAGGCATCCACGGCGATGGTTGGAAGCGGGCTCTCGCCGTCACGTGTAGAGCTGGTATCGGATGTGTATATCGAGACGTTTAATCGCATTGAGGGAACGGACTTTGTCGTCAAACCCACCTTGTTTCTGGAGTTTGGTGGAACGAGGGGCGCAGTAGAGGCGTCTATTGACATGGCCAAAGAGATTGCAGAGGACGAAGGTTGCACAGGTTGGACGGCAGTCGAAGACCCGGCACAGCGGGCACGGCTGTGGACCGTTCGCCACGAAGCCGCGCACACGTTTATGAAGCAGTTCCCGGGCTACGGCCACATGGCGACAGACGTCTGCGTCCCCTTGTCAAAACTTCCAGAGGCGGTCCATCACGCGATGGAGTTGCTGAAAGAATACGATGTGCGCGGTGGTGTCATTGGCCACGTCGGAGACGGAAACTTCCACATCAGTCTGGCTGTTCGCCGCGACAATGAAGATGACATGAAAAGGGCCCTGGCGGTAAACTCGGGGCTCGTGCAGCACGCCATTTCAGTTGGCGGTACGTGCACAGGAGAACACGGCGTGGGTCTTGGGAAGCGCAAATACCAGACGCTCGAACACGGCAAGGCGCTTGATGTGATGCGCAGTATTAAAGCGGCGCTCGATCCCGATGGCCGCCTCAACCCCGGCAAACTGGTGGATGCATAGGCGGCAGGGACGTGCCAACTGTGCAAACTGTGGGAACTGCGCGCACGCGCCAGCACCGCGTGCCAACTGTGCCAACGCGGTGTGAGGACTCGCCAGCACCGCATGCCCACTCGCCAACACGGCGTGAGGACTTGCCAGCACCGCATGCCCGCTCGCCAGCACAGCGTGAGGACTCGCCAGCACCGCTTGCCAACACGGCGTGAGGACTCGCCAAACTTGCTGGTCAACCCCCCTCAAAAATGGGTCCCAGCTTGTGAACCGAACCCGCCGGGACCCTGGTGCTGTTTTACCGTCGCAACTGGTTGCTCAGTGCAAGAAGCACCCGAACAATGATGAGGACAGCAGCGACATAGTACCAGATGAGCACTAGAATGTGCGTGTCATCCAAGACGGTGAGCCAGGACAAAACGATGAGTGGAATAAGATCAAACAATACCGGCCGTGTAACAACCTGAGCCATTTCGCTGATGTTTGCTTTGCCGCGCAGACCCACCGCGAGCGTAATCAAAATCTCGAGCCCAATGGCAATCATGACGACCCACATGGCAATCAGCATGCCTTCGTGAAGCGAACTCGTAATGACGCTTAGCATAAGCGTAACACCTCCTGTGCCATTCGATGTCACAGGGAGAACCAAATGAGGACAAGAACACTAGCTGGTCATAAATTAAGCCCACCGGGTGATCCAGTGGGCTGCCCCATTGCCGTCACCCTGTGCAGTGTCAGTGTATGTAGCTGCCACGCACATGGTATAGGCTCGCGCCACTTTTCGTGGCTGGGTTGTGACAAACGGTATGGCATGCATATGACGTGCACGATGCCCAGAAACGTCTTTACTTCCTGTATTTGTCGAGAAAAGCTACCGTACTGCCGTATGCCTTCATCTCGTTTTCCTTCTTCATAAAGCCGTGTCCTTCGTCGTCGAATACGATGTATTCGATTTCCCTGCCCTTGTCGCGAAGGGCAGCCACAATCTGGTCTGACTCCGCCTTGACGACACGAGGGTCGTTTGCCCCCTGGATGACGAGCATTGGTTTGGTCATGCCTTCGAGGTACGTGATGGGAGAGTCCTTGGTCAGGCGTTCCTTGTCTTCCACCACGTCCCCGAGCCATTGTTTCATGGCGGGTTTCCAGTGATCCGGCACAGAGTTCAAGAAGGTAAACAGGTTCGACGGGCCAAAGATGTCGACGCAAGCTTGGAAGTAATCCGCATGGCGGCCATGAAGCAGAAGCGTCATGTACCCGCCATAACTGCCACCGACGAGGAACAGTTTGTCGCGGTCTGCCTTCCCTTCGCGAATCAAGAACTCCATGCTCTCGACCATGTCGAGCCGTGGGCCCTCTCCCCAATCCCCCTCAACCATTTTTACAAACTTCGTCCCATAGCCTGAACTGCCGCGGAAGTTCGGTGCCCAGACATTATAGCCATGGCTGCAGAGGTATTGGAAAAACGGCCGAAACGCCCTGCGCTCCGCCGCCTGAGGACCGCCGTGCGGCCACACAACGGTGTAACCATTCGCCCGCTCTTTGTTGGCTGGAAACCATAACGCCTCAATCGGGAGACCGTCATAAGACGGGAAGGTTACGACCTCGGCCTGCGACAACTCCTCACGCGTGGTCCCCATGACGCGGTTTTGCGTCAGCATCGTCCAGTTGCCATCGGCGTCGCGAAGGTAGAGGTTGAAGGGGTCGACATCGGATCGGCCAAGCACATATATCGATCCGCTCTCACCCACCTGCAACTCCTCAATCACGCTAAATGGTGTGGCGAGTTCTTTCGCTTCGCCTGTTGCAAGATTGTATTCGACGAGAGCGTCCTCAGCGCCGCGCTCGACGGTAAAATACAACTTCCCGGAAGGTGCGTGGATGTTGACTCCGCCGATATCGCCGTCTTCAAGAGCATAGACTTTTTCGAAAGTCTCCGTGTCGACGTTGAATTTGGCGAGATACGCTCTGTCTGATTCATAGTCCGTCGAGAACCAAATCGTGTGCCCGTCGAAGTCAAACGTGCCAGCTACGTGCTGAACGGTTTCATCCGGCACGAGCGACAACCGCTTCCCGTCAACATGGACGTGCGCTGGCATAAACGTGTTGGCGAAATGAGTAGCGACGATGAACATCGACTCGTCCTTTGAGACCCTGATGATGTAATTGGCACCGCCTTCGCCTTCGTAGAGGACCTTTTCTTCACCACTCTCAAGGTCATAGACGTAGCCGTTGAGGAACTGGTGGTTCTCCTTATCTGAGGAGTAATACAGGCGCTGCCCATCCTGAGAAAGTCGAGCGAAAAAGTGGCGTCTGCCTTCGAACGTGCGAATCGGAGTGACGTCACCGCCGTTTTGCGAGATGGCATACAACTGCACGTTCTCATCGCCGTCGTTGTCGAAGCCGACGAGGATGAAGCGGCCGAGCGGATCGAAGCTGAGGGCACGCGGCGTTTGATCGCGATAGGTCAGCGGGTATGGATATGTATTCGGCAGATCGAGACCCCAGACGTTGTATTTTCCACTGAGGTTGGTCGAGAAGGCAATCCGCTTCTCGTCTTTACTCACCGCAAACGTTGTGATGGCGTACGTGCGGAAAAATTCGTCCATATCTGGCGCGGGGAACTTGAACATTGTAAAACCTCCTTTGGTTGAATCTTCGGCAACGCCGACCGTGCAGGGCATCCGGTGGGGCGTGGGTCCGGTGGCGCAGGAGCCTCCCACGGGGCACTGGGGCATCCGGTGGCACTGGGGCATCCGGTGCTGCAGAAGCCTCCCAAGGGGCACTGGGGCATCCGGTGCTGCAGGAGCCTCCCAAGGGGCACTGGGGCATCCGGTGGCGCTTATACGCCTCGGGCGGACCGCCCTGTAGTGTGATGGTCACGCCTGACCAGCCGAGTCGGAAACCTGTACCGAACCAGGCTGCAACCCGTCTTACTGCTGATGTATTCGCTTTCTAGGAGAGGCATTCCTCCTATGTACCGTCGTCATACAAGGTTGCCGTACAAGGTTGCCATGCAACGTCTTCAGATACAGTCCAGCGGAGCAATCAGATGTATCGCTACAAGGGTTGAGGGCCAGAAGTGCCCGGGGTATAGCCTCCAGCGGAGGGAACAAAACTATCGCTACGGTTGTGATGGGGCGGGTATAGCCCTACTTCTAGGATACGGAAGTATCGCTAGCGTTTCTCGAGGATGGGTATCGTTAAAGACGGAGGGCTCAAAAGTATATTTAGCATACCCCCAGGGGTTGTCGATTTACGCAACAAAGTATCGCTGCGTTTGTCAATATACCCATCCGGGTATGCCTCTAAGGCACAAAACTATAATTAGAAAATGGCATATACCCCATGGGGTTCCCCTGCTTGCGCACAAGATGATTCTTAGGGAAGTCATGAAGCTTTTTCAGGTTGCAATTTCTTCAGATTGGAGACGTACAGAAAGGACACGTAAAGATAAAAGGTTAGCGGGCCAACAGCCCGCTAACATCCGACTTATAATGATTGAAAAAAGCCCCCGTTTCGGGGGCTTCCTTTGTTCCCTGTTCCCTGTTCCCTGTTCCGTTAATTGATAACGCGCCACCAGCGCGTTATTTCCGTTCAACCGAAACTGCCTACCAAGAAATAGCGCGTTGTAGAAGCGTTACCATCTGACCCTGAACCAATAGCGTCGTGTCAAAGCGCTATTTCTACCCTGTTTTGACGATAACGCGCCACCAGCGCGTTATTTCCACTCTACGCGTCTGACAAGGGGTGAATAGCGCGTTCCCGGATCGTTATTGCTGAAAACCCGGTTCGCGACTCACGCTACTGGACAGGCGAGCCGCACCATTCGCGACTCACGCTACTGAACGGGCGAGCCGCACGTTCGCGACCCACGCCTCCCGGAACCGGCTCACCGGTTTGCGCTACTGCACTCGCTACCGCACTCGCTACAGAACTTGCGCCTTGCCGCGATAGACGAGGCCGCGTGCTGCGTCCACGGTTATCCAGATACCATCTTCGATGGCCTGAACAGCACCTGCTGCGCCAACAATCACTGGCTTGCCAAGGGTGAGACCAACAACGGCTGCATGCGAGGTAAGTCCGGCTTCCTCCGTAATGATGGCCCCGGCGCGTTCCATGGCCCGCACAACATCTCTATCGGTCGCAAGAGTAACAAGGATGTCTCCATCCTCAATTCGCGCCAAAATGTCAGAGTTGCTGTTCGATACAAGGGCTCGTCCACTGACCGCGCCTTGTCCGATCCCGGTGCCGCTAACAATCACATCGCCGATGGTATGGACTTTCAGCAGATTGGTGGTGCCGCGTTGTCCGACGGGTACACCGGCGACAATAATCACGAGGTCCCCGTGCGCGACGAAACCTGCATCAAGGGCGCCAGTCACGGCAGTTTCGAGCACTTCGTCGGTCGTTGTCATATCGTCGACAACAACTGGATAGACACCATGGCTCACTGTAAGCCGACGCGCGACTTCCGCTCTCGGGGTTGCAGCGACGATGAGCGCGTTGGGACGGTGCTTCGATACAACGCGTGCGGAATGCCCAGATGCGGTTGCCACCAGAACCGCACTGACTCCGAGTTCTCCGGACATCGTTTGGATGGCATGTCCAATGGCGTCGGTCACATTCCGATCCGCCGACGTGCTGCGACGGTTGATTACCTCCCCGGCATCGATGGCCTGCTCCGTGCGCAGGGCAATCTGCGCCATCGTCTTGACGGCCTCTACCGGATAACGGCCTGCTGCGCTCTCACCACTGAGCATGATGGCGTCTGTCCCGTCGAGAATGGCGTTTGCGACGTCGGATGCTTCCGCTCTTGTCGGACGCGGGTTATGCTGCATCGAATCGAGCATCTGCGTAGCTGTAATCACAGGTTTACCAGCTCGGTTGCAGAGTTGAATCATGCGTTTTTGAGCGAGGGGGACTTCTTGAGTTGGGATCTCGACACCGAGATCGCCGCGGGCAACCATGATGCCGTCTGCCACCTCAATAATCTCCGGCAGTGCATCAATGGCTTCTTGTGCCTCAATCTTCGCAATGATATCTGCGTAATAGTTGCCTTCTTCAAGGATGCGACGGACGTCGAGTACGTCAGAAGCCTTTCGAACAAACGACGCCGCAATGAAGTCCACTCGCTGCTCAATACCAAATCGAATGTCGGCTGTGTCTTTTTCCGTAACACTCGGGATGCGTAGTTTTACCCCAGGTGCATTGATGCCTTTGTTGTCTTTTAAAATGCCGCCGTTTGTGACCGTGCAGATGATGTCGTGTCCGCGAACCTCGTCAACAACAAGTCCAATAAGACCATCGTCGATGCGGATTGGCGCTCCCGGGAAAACATCGTCTACCAAACCTTCGTACGAAATGTAGACACGTTCAGCGGTGCCAAGCTCCACCTTATCGATGGTCAGCGTCACCTTGTGCCCGTCGAGGAGTTCCACTTGTCCTCCAGCAATCTTGCCTGTTCGAATCTTGGGGCCCTTAATGTCAAGCATGATGCCGACGTGTTTGCCGACTTCAGCGGCAGCTGCACGGATGCGTCTGATGCGTTCGCCGTGTTCCTCGTAACTTCCATGCGAGAAATTCAGACGTGCAACGTCCATGCCTGCTTCCATTAATGCCTTTAGCGTTTCCGGAGATTCACTCGCCGGTCCAATCGTGCAAACAATCTTGGTCTGTCGTAACACCTTTATTTCACCTCTAAATACCAACATGTGCGACCGAACAACTTTAGCGTCGAATGTTGATGTCGTTTTGTCGAATCTTAAATGGCCAGGGTGTCAGCGAGTTCGTATAGGGACATGTCAGGCTCGCGCAAAGTCGCAAATACTGTATCAAAATCCACAGCCTGCAGCACACCTTTGTAAATGGTTGCCATCTTCCCGCTCACGCCCTCGCGAAGCAGTTCGACAGCATAGGCGCCAAGTTGACTGGCAAGAACGCGGTCTTTGGCCGAAGGTGCCCCGCCGCGTTGAATGTGTCCGAGGACTGTCACGCGCACCTCAAATCCAGTGTGCTCCGAAAGGTACTTGCCAATGTCCATTCCGCGACCCGCACCTTCAGCAACGAGAATGATGGAATGTTTTTTGCCGCGAGCCACGCCGCGTTCCAGTTTACGAATGATATCATCCATGCTGAATGGGCGCTCTGGGACAAGAATCGACTCAGCACCGCCAGCGAGTCCGACGTGCAGCGCTATATCACCAGCGTTACGCCCCATCACCTCGACTACGTAAGTACGTTCGTGGGATGTGGCCGTATCGCGAATTTTGTCTATCGCTTCAATCGCAGTGTTGACGGCGGTATCAAATCCGATGGTAGCGTCGCAACACGCGATATCATTATCAATCGTGCCCGGCAGCCCAATGGTCCGAATGCCAAGCCTCGACAGTGCCTGTGCCCCGCGGAAAGAACCATCCCCGCCAACGACCACCAGCCCGTCAATCCCGGCTTCTTTTAATACTTCATAACCTTGGCGCTGACCTTCCTCCGTCTTAAATGGCTCGCACCGCGCGGTGTACAAGACTGTGCCCCCGCGTTGGATGGTGTCAGCCACAGACCCCAGACTCATTGGAACAAATTCCCCGTTCATCACGCCCGTGAAACCACGACGGATGCCGACAACTTCCATCCCCTGATAGAGTGCCGTTCTAACAACCGCACGGACAGCAGCATTCATTCCTGGGGCGTCCCCACCACTCGTCATGACAGCGATTTTTTGCATCGTCCGTCCCTCCTCGCCCACTTCTCATGTGTGACGATGTCACTCCAAGTCTGCACTCATTTGTTCAATTCCACTCGTTTTGGGCTAACCAAGGAATGCGACCGCCAAGCCAACACGCGCAGTCGCACCAACTCTGGTTACGACAAACGGTCATGTCTGCTGGCAGCGTTCCCTGGCCAGTATGCCACGTTTCGTCCCTGGTGGACAAAAAACGTCCCAGACATACCAAACGCAGTGTCCACCGATTTGGTGGACACTCGCTTACCGTTCTGTGTAGATCCCCATATCCCTGTATTTATCGTACCTCGCCCGAAGGAGATCAGCAATAGGAAGTTCAGAAAGATCTGCTAATGTTTCCACAAGTTTTGTGCGAACAATCGAAATCGCCGCTAATTTATCCTTTTGAGCACCGCCTTTGGGCTCCGCAATCAGGTCATCAGCGATGCCGAGTTCAAGCAGGTCGTGTGCTGTAATTCGCATCGTCTCCGCCGCCCGAGAGGCCAAGGTGCTGTCTTTCCACAAAATGGCCGCTGCAGATTCCGGAGCAATGACGGAATACCAAGCGTACTCGAGTGCAAGGATTCTATCCGTTACACCAAGCCCGAGTGCTCCCCCGCTTCCTCCTTCACCTGTCACAACGCACACTGTCGGGGTTTTCAGCCCAGCCATCGCTCTCAAGTTTGTCGCAATCGCTTCACTCTGACCGCGTTCTTCAGCGGACATACCAGGGAATGCGCCTGCAGTGTCGATAAACAAAATCACCGGCCGATGAAATTTTTCAGCCTGTTTCATCAAACGCAACGCTTTGCGGTACCCTTCGGGATGCGCGCTGCCGAAATTCCGATAAATGTTCTCCTTTGTGTCACGACCCTTCTGGTGACCGATGATGGTCACAGGCCGACCGTCTAGGAGGCCGATGCCGCCCACAATCGCGGGGTCGTCGCGAAAGTTCCTGTCTCCGTGCAACTCAACAAATTCCGTGCACATTCCTTCAATGTACTCGAGCGTCGTCGGACGTCCCGGCTGGCGCGCAAGTTGAACCCGCTGCCATGAGGACAAGCTGCCGTACACAGAGTTTGACAGTTGTTCAAGACGGGACTCGAGGTTTTCCACTTCATCGGACAAATCCACACCGCTCTCTGATGTGAAGCGGCGCAGTTCTTCTATTTTTTGCTTCAGCTCGATGATGGGTTTCTCAAAATCAAGATTGCTCGCCAACCGTCAAGCCTCCCAACGAATGTACGCGCAGAATAGTCTCTAACGTGCTCTTTAACTGCATCCGGTGTACAACCTTGTCCACCATGCCGTGTTTCAACATGAACTCCGCCGTCTGAAAATCATCCGGCAACTTTTGACGAATCGTTTGCTCGATGACGCGGCGACCGGCAAAGCCAAACATCGCACCAGGCTCAGCCAGGATGATGTCGCCAAGACTGGCAAAGCTCGCGCTGACACCACCTGTGGTCGGATGCGTGATGACAGACACAAACAAGACACCGAGTTCATGCATGCGCTCGAGAGCAACACTGGTTTTGGCCATCTGCATCAAAGACAATACGCCTTCCTGCATGCGGGCACCGCCGGAAGCTGTAAACAGTACCAACGGAGTGCGTGTATCTGCTGCGTACTCCATTGCCCGTGTCAGTTTTTCACCGACCGCAGAACCCATCGACCCCATGATGAATCGCGGGTCCATGATGCCAATCACAAGCGGATATCCGCCAACGGTTCCGCGTCCCGTCACTGCTCCTTCGGGCAAGCCTGTCGAGGTCTTGGCTTTCTCCAGTTTGGAGACGTAATCGGGGAAGTTCAAAGGGTCGACAGAGGTGACGCCAGCATCGTGTTCAACAAAGCTGCCGTCATCCAAGGTCACAGACACTCTCGTTAGAGCGTCCAGAGAAAAATGATAGCCGCAATGAGGGCATGTATGAACGTTTTTAGAGAGTTCTTTAGACATCAGTAATGCGCCGCAGCCTTCGCACTTGTGGAACAATCCCTTTGGGATATCCACCGGAGCAACCGGCTGTGCTTCCGCAGGACGCGTGGCTTGTCCGATGGTCGCATAATGGCGCTTCTTTTGGAAAATATCTTTCAGCACCTTGTCACCTCATTATCATTGCAGACGACGCTACATGATTCATCACAGGTTTACACCAATTCGAATCACGGTGTTTCAGGCATTCCACACAAAATGTACGCTGCTATCGCGCCCAATATCCCGCAACTGCATGTACAACAATGGGCGTGCCATGCCATGCCTAGGCAGCCCTGTCCGCGCTCCGTCCATTTGGCATTGGCCCATCTTGCCGCAGATATACTGCAGAGGGTCTCTCACACCCATAGGACGACCAAGCAGCCGGGGCCTTATAGTGAAGAGTGCAAGACGTCGTTTAAGACCTCTTGGACCTCTTCTAGTTCTGCTTCTGGAACGAGTATCTCAAATTGCTGCTTAGAAAGGTTCGTCTGCCTTGTGCGCACTAGGAACCCTTCGGATTCCAACCTGTTCTTGATGTACTCTGCCTGCTTATCCGATTGTGCGATGTATATGACGGTCCACATCGTTCATTCGCTCCTGTAGCGTGCAGGTTGGGATAAGTTCTCATGAATATGCCGAATCTGTCCACAACATACCATACCATGACGAGCCCTTTCACGGAAGGCCAAGCGAAGGGGCTCGTCAGATTCAAATCAGCTTCAAGCACAACTCTATGCGTATAAATCAAATTATATCACTTTTTCTATCACACTCGTCACACGTATGGAGTCCATGAATTCTGATGTGGACCCAGAACTGCAGACCGCAACTGCAGACCGCAAATGTGGACCGCAAATGTTAGACCGTGAATATGGCTTCGTTCCCGCACGACTCCTGATGGCGCTGTCACAAACTTTCAGGCGCGTGCCAATTGTTGTTATATTCTTCCGCCCCGTATTCGTGAGCAATCCGGGCGGCCGCCGCTGCGGCAACGGCGGCAACGAGATCGTCAAGGAACACGTGAATCTGGCTGCGGTTATCATTAATGGTTCCAATGATGCCTACCTTCACTTTGTCCAGGTAGCCAAAATTGGTAAGTCCGATGGTGCCGTAGATATTGGTGATGGAAAGCGCAAGAATCTCGTCCACGCCATACAGCGGTTCATCGCGCTCCATGATGGTCTGCAGCGGTTGCGGCAACTGATGCTTCTCCGCCAATTCGTCGAGAGCGATACCCGTATACAAGGCGTGCTGGACTTCCCTCTTCTCGAGAACATGCAAGACGCTCTGTTGGCACTCTTCTACGGTTAGATTCGGATGATACCGCTCTTGCAGGCGACGTACAATCTCGGCGATATGCAGGACGGTAACTCCGCGGTCTTGCAGCTTCATGATGATTGCATCAATATGTTTCATGCGTTCGGGACGCACCGACTACCGACGGCCGCAGACTATGAATTCATCATAGGGCTAGACTTCACCGAAAGTAGTTTGCCGTCCCTAACCTCCCTCTCATCAGCGGTGGTGTTGCTGGCGCTGCTTGGGCATTTGCCCGAGCTTGGCGTTTCCGATGCCAATCACATCTTCAAGTTCTCCAATCAGCTCCGGACAGAGGCCCACGGACCACTTTTCCTCCAACACGCGGAGGCTCCCAGTGGCCTGATTGTACAATGCTACGCGCATATCGCCCGGATAGTTCACAAGAATTTGCTTGACCCGCTGTAACTGATGATTTTGCCCAACCTTGGAGTCGTAACGAATATACAAGACGTCCGTGACGTTCGGGGATTTCGCCCCATCTTCTCGATGATGACCAACATGACCCTGCTTTACACCCGAAATACTTTGCCTTGATGACTGCTGTCTCTCCTCACCGAAAACAAGGCCGAGACCTTGCGACTGGCGTCCTTCCTCAGCTGTCTGATAAGCCTCTTCCAGTATCTGCAATCTCACGGCAGGTGTTGCATTTGCAGGAATGAAATCATCAAGAGCCTCTGCCAGCAGTAATCCTTCCACAGCCCGCCGATTGCAGACACGCCCGTTCACCCTTTGCAAAAAATCCACCAGTGAAGCAAAGGGACCCTCCTGCCGTGCAGTCAGAATGGCTTCTACAGCCGCTCGCCCGACATTTTTCACCGCAATCAGCCCTGTGCGAATGTGCCCTTCGGGATTGACCGAAAACTCGGCCTGACTGTGCACAACGCTTGCAGGCAACACCTGCACGTGATGCGACTTTGCGTCTTTTGTATACGCACGGATCTTGTTCTCGTCCGCAGCCGTCATGGTTAAGAGGGCCGCTGTAAAATGGGCAAAGAAATTTGCTCGCAAATAGGCAGTGCGAAACGCCAATACCGCATAAGCAACGGCGTGACTGAGTGGATATCCATAATCGGCGAAACGCACAATCAGGTCGTACACATGATTGGCCGTCTCGCTGTCGTAACCCTTCGTTATACAACCTGACACAAAGCGATGGCGCTCCTCGTCGAGCACTTCGCGTTTCTTCTTGCTGACAGCACGCCGTAACAAGTCCGCCTGCCCGAGCGAGAACCCAGCCATCCTGTAGGCAATCTGCATGATTTGCTCTTGGTACACGATGACGCCATAAGTGTCCTTCAGGATGGGCGCCAAATCCTCATGTGGATAATGGATGGGTGAACGCCCGTGCTTGGCTGCAATGAACGCAGGGATGTTCTCCATTGGGCCGGGGCGATAGAGGGAGATGACGGCAACGAGATGGTCAAAGTGAGCAGGTTTCAGGTCACGCAGGACACGTTTCATTCCCGGCGATTCAAGTTGGAAGCACCCGTCCGTCTCGCCGCGTGACAGCATCTGAAAGGTCTTTTGGTCATCGCTCGACACCAGTTTCCAATCCAGTCGTTTTCCTGTGTGCGCTTCGATGCTGTGGGTACAACGGTCGATAAACGTGAGTGTGCGCAGTCCAAGAAAATCCATTTTCATCAACCCAAGCTGCTCGACAACCTCCATCGGATACTGCGTGACGGGGACACCGTCGCCTCCTGGCTGCGTTGGCGCAAGTTCTTGAATCGGAATGGGGGAAATGATGACGCCCGCAGCGTGCGTCGAAGTGTGCCGTGGCAATCCCTCCAGTTGACTTGCCGTGAACCACAGGGTCCGGGCTTCCGCGGATGCTTCAGTCTGCGCTTTGAGACCCGGCACTTCCTCCAGGGCTTTCGCGAGCGTGATGCCTGGCATGGAAGGAATCTGTTTTGCCAGTCCATCGACCACTTTCGGCGGTGTTTGCAAGACCCGGCCCACGTCCCGGAGCGCTGCACGCGCCGCCAGCGTGCCAAATGTGCCAATCTGCGCAACGTGGTCGCGCCCGTAGCGCTCGAGCACATACTGAATGACCTCGCTGCGGCGTTCGTATTCAAAATCTGTATCGATATCCGGCCAGCTCACGCGCTCTGGATTCAGGAAGCGTTCAAACAGCAGTTTGTGACGAAGCGGATCGACATCCGTAATCCGAAGTGCGTACGCCACAATCGATCCCGCTGCTGACCCGCGCCCCGGGCCCGTAGAAATGCCGTTTTTATGAGCAAAGCGGATGAAATCTGCAACAACTAGAAAATAGTCTGAAAAGCCCATCTGCTCAATCACAGAGAGTTCGTAGTCCATTCGTTCCCGGACCGGGCCCTCGACCCCACCGTAACGTCTCTTTGCCCCCTCCTCTGCGGCACGTCGCAGCACAATTGGCGCTGCTTCCCCGGCAAGCGTCGGATATTTCGGCAGGAGCGGTTTCGGCTCGGGCAGTTCAAACTGACAACGATCCGCCACGACAACAGTGTTCTGTGCAGCCTCCGGCAGCTTGGAGAAACGATGATACATGTCTTCCGCACTCGCCAGGTTGTAGCGGTTCCCCTCGAGTAATTGCGGCGACGCCTGATTATCCATTTGAGCGAGGATCCGCTGCATGTCTGCATCTTCCGGGACCTTATAATGCACGTCGTTTGTGGCCACAAGCGGTATATGATGTTCGCGCGCCCAGCGCACCATGGCAGGCAAACCCTTTCGTTCGCGAAGCAGGCCGTGATCCTGAATGTCCGTGTACAAATGACTGTGCGGCCAGTGTTCCAGCCAATTGGCCAGCCATTCTTCCGCATCAGCACTCGAGGCGGCGGAAAACTTCTGCAATGGCAGCGACTCCCCGCCGCCAATCAGAGCGATCACGCCGTTTGCGTCCTCTGCGAGCTCTTCGAATGTAATGACGGGTTGGCGGACGCGCTCATGCGCCTTTGTGATCAACCGCACGAGCGTTTGATAGCCAGTGAAATCCTCGGCGAGAAAGACCGCGGTATCCAATGCCAGACCGCCCCTCGCTGCAAAACCAGAATCAGCGTTCTGAAGGGCAGCCGCCTTCGCGACCTGCAGTTGGACACCGATGATGGGCCGAATGCCCGCCGATTTGGCCTGACGATAAAACGGGATGGCGCCGTAGAGCGCATTGGTATCCGTAACGGCCAAGGCGCGCATCCCGTATTCTCCAGCTAGACGCACGGCCTCGGGAATGCGCAGTGTACTCTCTCGCAGAGAATATTCCGAATGGACGTGCAGATGAACAAATTCTGGCAAGCCCATCACCTCTCCAGTGTCTGGGTCGTCAACAGAGCCTTGGCTACACGCATGTCACCGGCAAAGACTTCAATATCCACCTTTGCAAATCGGCGGCCAAGGTCCATGACACGACCTCGCAGCTCAATCTCAGCATCCACAGAGACTGGCTTCAAAAAGTAGAGAGTGATGTTTTCGACCACAACGTCTGCCTTACGCTGCCTGTGTACAGACAACACCGCACAATTTTCGATGAGGGTGGTCAGGGCTCCCATTGCGAGGGTGCCTGTCGGTCCAATCATTTGGGCAGTGACCACACCTTGCAATGTGACGCTCTTGTCCTCGTTGTGTACTTCATCGAACCCGCGCAGGACAGAACCCTCCAGGGTCTCTCCCATTTGCGGCTGCCTACCCATCAACTGCAGGGCCTTGATGACGTCCTGTCGACTGATGGCTCCGACGAGTTTCCTGCCCTGGACTACAGGCATCAACTCCACGCCTTCCCAGACCATCTGGTGCGCTGCGGAAGCAATCGGAGTCTTGAGGGTCACGGCGAACGGCTGACGTGTCATGTGCAGGTCAATCAAATCATCGTCCTCTGCATCTGTGACGTCCTTCGCGGTCACAATACCGACCAAGCGACCCTCGTCGTCAACGACCGGGAGCTTGCCGTGGCCCGTTTGTTCGACAACCTGGCGATAGGTTTGGACGGTGGATCCCTTTTTCATCGTCGCGAGCTCATCTTGCGGCAGGATGTCCTCGACAAGCAGGATGTCTTTCTTAATCAATCGGTCATAGATGGCCCGGTTGATGAGGGCGGCCGTCGTGAATGTGTCATAACTGCACGAAATGATGGGCAGCTCCAGCTTATCCGCCAGCTCCTGCACTTCTTCAGTCACCGTGAATCCACCGGTAATCAGGACAGCAGCGCCGTGTTGCAGTGCGATGCGCTGGATCTGCTGCCGATTCCCCACAATCATCAGGCTGTCGGGCTCAATGTAGCGGACAGCGGCCTCCATCTGCATGGCCCCGATGACAAACTTTTGCAGGGTCTTGTGAAGCCCGGTGCGCCCGCCGAGCACCGTGCCATCGACGATGTTGACCACTTCAGCGTATGTAAGCCGCTCAATGTGTTTTTTCTCCTTGCGTTCGATGCGAATGGTTCCGACCCTGTCCATCGAACTGACCAGACCCTGCGTCTCTGCATCCTTAATCGCACGATATGCCGTACCTTCGCTGACCGTCATCGCCTTCGCGATACTGCGCACGCTGATTCTGGCGCCAATCGGCAGCGTTTCAATGTACTCTACGATTTGCTCGTGTTTTGTACTCATTTTTAAGCCACGCACCCTGTCCCTGATTGGAAACGTTTGTCCTCATTATACACTCCCGCGTGCAGCGCAAGCGTTTCTGTGCGGCAGGGCCGGTGCAGCCCTGCGTGAGGGTGAGGCATGCTGCAGGGGCGGGGCTGCAGGGGCGGGGTTGCGCGACTGAACGCTGACGGATGACCGATGACCACTGACCACTGACCACTGACCACTGACCACTGACCACTGACCACTGACCACTGACCACTGACCACTGACCACTGACCACTGACCACTGACCACGCCGGTCCCGACCGGCAAGACCGGCAAGACCGGCAAGACTCCTCTCGGCAGCCCGTCAGCATGAACCTGAAACATTAGTGCGCAAACCATGGCACTTTCGGTAAACTAGAGGCGAATCGAGACGACAGAGGCGTTGCCAGGAGCGGATTTGCCCAACGGGATCACGAGGAGTGGCGAGTGAGAACCGACCTGATTGGTCTCATAAAGTGTTGCTACGAAAGGATGTCTGAACGTGCCGTCGTTTGACAGTTCACAACTAAACATCAACTATGTTCTGCGTACCAACCGGCATCCGGTTTGGAATATCATCATTCGGATTGCGGTGCTGCTCATTGCCTGCCTTATCAGCGCGGTATCCGTGAACAGTTTTCTTGTCCCAGCCCGTATCTTGGCCGGAGGAGTCACGGGTATCGCTCAAATCATTCACCACTTTTGGGCAATACCGATTGGGACAATGTACTTTATTTTCAACATTCCACTGTTCATCCTAGGGTATCGATACCTGGGCAAGCAGTTCGTCCTGCTCACCGGCATCGGAATCATTGGATTTTCCGTATTCACCGACTTCGTGCACCCAGAATTCAATCTGCCAGTCACCGACCCACTTATTATGAGCCTGTATGGCGGTGTTCTTGGCGGGATCGGTTCCGGACTCATCATTCGGGTTGGCGGCAGTGCCGGAGGGACGGATATCCTAAGTCTCGTGTTTAACCGTCTGACAGGTCAAAGTGTCGGCTCACTGGGATTTGGCATGAATATCGTCATTGTGCTTCTGTCCATGACCGTCTTTGGCATACCCGCGGGCCTCTATACCCTCGTGTCAATGTTTGCAACTTCACGCGTCGTGAACGCTCTCTTAAACTATCAGAATCGCAAAACCGCGCTCATTATTAGCGCCAAGGCACAGGAAATTGGTGAGGCCATCGGTACACAGCTCGGTCGCGGCAGCACCTTGCTCAACGCGTCTGGGGCGTACACAAAATCGAGTACAAATGTCCTCATTTGCGCCCTTACACATCTCGAGCTGACGGAGTTGCGGCAAATCTGTACTGCAGTCGATCCAAACGTTTTCGTCACCGTACTACCCACCACTGAGGTCTACGGTAAATTTCGTCACGTCCCGAATTAAGATGAGCATGGACGCAAGAGGGGGTACGCAGTGGGAAGCGGAGCGAAGGAGACTGTAGATTGACTCCCGATTGCTTACGCAACGTCGATACGTAAGGGAGTGTGCGATATGCGAAACAGGGTGTACTGAGTTGGAATATGGCTCGCTGCCTGAGCTGGTACCTGTAGAGAGCGTGACCGAAGAGCGTGACCGAAGAGCGTGACCGAGCGGAGATAACGCTTCGAGAACGCGCTATTGGATGCGAACCCATCCGCACGTTCCAAAAATAGCGCGCTGTGGAAGCGTTAGCTCTCTACGGATGGACATAACGCGTTGTAGAATCACTATTTGACCCTCCCTTCAAACAATAACGCGCTGGGAACGTGTTATCCGTCTCAGCCGATGAAATAGCGCGTTGCGAAGGCGTTATTGGCGAACCTGAGCAACACGGGGGGACTTTGTGCACCAGCCGGAAGGCGTTTCATACGTCTTAAGGGGTGTGGATACGTAAGGGAGTGCGCGCGCAGCGGAATTTGCTGCGCTTACGCACCAGTGGGTGCGTAAGGAAGTATCAAAATCGGCAAAACAGGCGTTGCTTACGCACTGTGGGTGCGTAAGGGAGTGCCGGATCGGGTGACTGAGCACTGCTTACGCACCGTGGGTGCGTAGGGAAGCATCAAAATCGATAAAACGGGCGTTGCTTACGCACTGTGGGTGCGTAAGGGGTCGTCGAAGTGGCTGGCTGGGCACGGCTTACGCACCGTGGGTGCGTAAGGGGTCGTCGAAGTGGCCGGCTGGGCACTCCCTTACGCAACGTGGATACGTAAGGGAGTGCGCGATATGCGGAAAAGGGTGTACTGAGTTGGAATATGGCTCGCTGCCTGAGCTGGTACCTGTAGAGAGCGTGACCGAAGAGGATGGCCGAAGAGCGTGACCGAGCGGTGATAACGCTTCGAGAACGCGTTATTGGATGCGAACCCATCCGCACGCCCCAAAAATAGCGCGCTGTGGAAGCGTTAGCTCTCTACGGATGGACATAACGCGTTGTAGAATCACTATTTGACCCTCCCTTCAAACAATAACGCGCTGCGAGCGCGTTATCTCCTTCTACTCAGCTCTTTCCAGAGTGGAATAGCGCGCTGGGAACGTGTTATCCGTCTCAGTGGATGAAATGGCGCGTTGCGAAGGCGTTATTGGCGAACCTGAGCAACACGGGGGAACTTTGTGCACCAGCCGGAAGGCGTTTCATACGTCTTAAGGGGTGTGGATGCGTAAGGGAGTGCGCGCGCAACGGAATTTGCTGCGCTTACGCATCCACACCCCGCCCTGCGCGCATCCAGACCTGGCCCTGCCTGTCCCAGACCTTCCAGACCCACCCTGCCTGTCCCAGACCTTCCAGACCCACCCTTCCCGTCCCAGACCTTCCAGACCCACCCTTCCCGTCCCCGCCCTGCCAGACCCGCCCTGACGGTATCCAGCCCTGCCCGATCTGCCCCCCACCTCCCGCAGCGTTCAGGCCCCGGCACGATGATGGACAGCGACCAGATTCAATCAAATCTCTCCAAGATTCTAGTGAAAGAGGTATAACAGCGCACTATTCTGCCCATACCGAAAATAGGCAAGGTGTTCCAAGAGATGAGCAACAGCCGCTCCTCGGGAGCACCCGTTGAATAGGGAGGCGTAATGACGTGAAGTACGTTCCGTCTACAGTCGTGCTCGCAGTTTTATTACTCATTTTTGCATCCTGGCCAGACGTCGAGGCATGGTCAAATCTTACTGCCGTCCATCATTTCTGGGTTCATGCTCTGTACCTCGCTTCCGGTGGCCTGTTGGGCGTTCAGACGTCGCACTGGGTAACGAATCAAGCGGATCTGTCAACCCACGAGGAGAGGGGCGTCAGCTCGTGAAACGATCCGTTGCTTATGCCACCATCCTCGCCTATGTCGGCGCAATCCTGATGGTCGCCGCTTACTTCCCGGGGCTTGCAGACCGAGTCGACGGCATTCGGGCGCTCCACGCCATTTGGCATGTCCTCATCTTTGTCGGCGCGGCCCTGCTTATCTACGGCCTTGAAACGCTGCGGACATATGCAAATCGGCACCGTAAGATGACCCTGTAACCTGGCAGACCCTCCGCCTGTGCTCCTCCCTCCTTTCGAGGCAACATCTGGGGCAACATCTGGGGCAACATCTGGGGCAACATCTGGGGCAACATCTGGGGCAACATCTGGGGCAACATAAATGGACCGATCAACGGATCGGTCCATTTTCTTGCCACTCCCAGCATTCGACAATTGTTTGTCTATTATAGTTACAAGGCTGACGAATCGTCCGTCTTACGCCAGCGCTTTTTGACTGACCTTCCCTTGATGAGACACAGCGTGGATACGATTTGGGTATGCCGCGACAGCTAACAGCATCATGACAATGCCGGAATTGAAGTCTGTGGATAGCGGATCGAACACCTGACCAAAGGACTGACCCACCCACCAGAATACGAAGGAAACGATAAGGGCTATCCATACGACAGCACGCAACTGAACCCGTAACACGAGCAATACGGCGATGGTTAATTCAATTGCAGCCAGCACGATAGACACTGCGGCTCCTTCATGGCCTATCAGAGTACCAACCCACGAGACAGCAACGGCGCTGGAAAGTCCCGTGGGTGTCAAATACCCACTTTGGAGGTGCAGCACCGACCCGAGTAGAAATATCCCTGCCATGGATAACTGAGCAAATCTCCGTCCGCGACGACTCCAGCCATCGGGGGCATCACCTTTCTGTGGCCATACTACAATGCCAAGTAGTGCATAAATGACCACTGCGCCAGGAGCCCCTGTCAAGAGCAAGGTTTGCCCTGTGAGTAGTTGGCCGAACCCCTCACCAAAGACCCACACAGCAAGGCTCCAGATGAGAGACGCGACGATGGTTGCCTTGATGCGAAGGTTCAACATGAATGCCAAGCCCAGTAAAATTTGAATGAGAGCAAAGACAGTGTTCCACATCGCAATGTGCGGACTCGTTAGAGACGCACCCCAATTCACGATGGCCGCCACAAAGTGCGGTTCCCCCTCACCCGTGGGCAGAATCACCTGCTGAATAAAGCCACGGGTAAACATCTGCGGCTTCAGTTGAAACAGCCCGTCGATGAACCAAATCACACCGAGCAAAGTCTGAATACTTCTTCTAGAAATCACACCATTCCCCACCTTTCACCGAATTGCTCCGGATGTCTCCTGTTGGTTACAACTTTACGCAACAGAAAACGCACATCACAGACGCAACCGGATGAAGTCGAGTAGTCCGTTTATGCCGTTTTGGCTAACGGTGATGAACTAGTTAAGATTGGATATCCAATCAGAATTTTATCGCCGTTTAGGTGGCACGTGCGGGGGCAGACAAGAACGATTCCTGACAGTTCACGTAACATTTCATTACGATTTTGTGAATGAGACCTCTTTTTTGCCAGCGGCTCCTCGCGTGTTGTGAACGGGATTCATCCATGATGTTCTCTGTTTTTGATAACAGTGGCTGTATAGCCGTGAGCAAAGAGGGAATTATGTCCCCAACTGAATATGTCCTACGAGGAGTAGATGAAAGATGACTAGCGGCCAACAGTACACCTTAGACAACTTGGTGAACATGCAGAGGAATCTTGGACAAAGTTGGATGAGTTACTGGCAAACGTACTCCAATCTAACCACATGGCAGTTTTGGGTCAGCCTTGTTTTATTCGTGGCGCCGTTAATTATTTTGTAATTCTACATAGACAGAAGCCGCATATTTCGTATTGGATTTTTCGGTTTCAATGCCCATGTTTGGTTTGGGTACATAGACCTCCTCGGTGGGGCACTTGGATTGTGGGCTTATCCGTATAAGATATTACCGTTTTTCACCATCAGCGTTTCGTTGGAGGCAGCTCTTGTTCCGGTTGCCTATATGTTGTTATATCAATGGGCTCTGGAACGAAAGCGCAATTACTACTTATACGCAACCATCTTGAGTGCCATCTTGGCATTTGGTGTGAAACCAGCGATGGCGGCTTTAAGTCTATTTAAGATGTATCAATGGATGAATTATTTTTACCTCTTCCTTGGTTACATCGTCATCATGCTGTTGTCGAAATTGATTACAGATGTCTTTGCATACCTACACAATCGACAAGGTGGGGTCAATCGCGGCGGACAATCGGTTGTCGACGATAGCCAATCATCGACAACTCGACGTTGGCGACCAAAGGGGCCTTCGCGGGTGTGAACTCGAGGCACTTGATGGCGCAGTCATTTTGCTTTCGACCGTCATCCGCTCCCAACGCGGCGCGCAGCTGGCGAACTGATGAGGCTCATCAGCCATCACAAACCACGGGGTTTGTCGTTGTAGATGTTGTTGCTATTGAAAATTTTTTGGGGGAACCAGGGAACCAAGGCGTGTTCACGCGGGCGGGGCCGTTTCGCCGCGCCATTCTACTTCTTCGCAGCAAGCCAATTCGTGAGGGCAGTAATCTGTGCGGACGTGAGGATAGCATCACCGGGGGCGGCATATGCAGGCATGGGGCCAGACCCCACCTCGATTCGATGGCGAATCTGAGCGGCGGTTAACTGCGATCCGACGTGTTGGAGGTTCGGACCGATGCCGCCCTGAAGGTTGGATCCGTGGCAAGTGATACATCCGTTTTGGTAGAGACGCACGGCTTCAGGATATTTTGTCTCATCCTGCTGCAGGATGGTGCGGCTATTGCCACAGCCTGTTACAACAACTACGGTAGCCGTACAGAGGCCAACCATCATCGCAGCAAGACGCATGACATGCGGTTTCGGTATGACGTTCAGCGTGGATTGGGCTTGGCGCCTCTGTTCAGTCGCAACACTCTTCGTTACGCGGTACATCACGCTCTTCGTTACGAGGGACATCGTGCGCTTCGTTGCACGATACATTATGCCCTTCCACATAGATTTGCCATGTCTCATCGCTGTCCAACCGCCATTTCATCAAGGGTATCGCGTCATTATCGTCTGACGACATGGAACATCCCGCCCATGCGTCACACCCTTTTATCCTACCAGATTCTCTGCCGTATCGAGTGATTCGAGAAGTGGCCCGTCAATTCGGACGCACCTCAGGAAGACGTGCGTCCGAAAGATGCCTACCGAGAAACGACCCTAAATGGTCAGAAGGACACACCTCAGAACAACGTGCCTCGCAAGGAGGCCCGTCGGGAAGCGGTCCCTCAGAGGAATATTTCCCGACCCCCGGCAAAAAGAAAACCTGCCATCAGGCAGGGTGCGTGAAACAACGCAAATTGGGGTTAGTACAGTGTAGCTCCACTACACAAAAGTTAGTATATCTTGCTTGTCCCAAAGTTCCCATAGGACTAAAGTCCTATCTTTTTCGTCACAAATGCTAATATTTCCCTAAAAATCTCTCACACGGCGTTTAACAACGCGTACATCCAGAACGTAAATTACATATTTTATCATGTAATGAAAAATTTTTCATCCGCTGCGTGTCGAATTTTAGCGTGGAAATAGGTCCGATGACAAGTAGCGCTCTCCTGAATCGGGGGCCATGCACAGAACGCGCGCACCTTGCGGCAGCTGCTTTGCAATTTCCACGCCAAAATGCACGGAAGCTGCCCCGGACGGTCCCAACAGAATGCCTTCTTCAGCAGCGACTCTTCGCGCCATCGTCTCCGCATCTGCATCTTCAATATGCAGCAACTCGTCGTACACGTCGCGATTTAACACTGCCGGAACAAATCCGGGACCAGTTCCCGGAATCTTGTGCGGTCCAGGTTCGCCCCCCGCAAGGACGGGCGATCCCGCTGGCTCAACCACGTATATCTTGATGCCGGGGATACGTTCTTTCAGCACCTGCCCTGTTCCAGTCACTGTTCCCCCCGTTCCCGCGGTCAACACGAAGGCATCAAGCTTCCCATCAAATGCGTCAATGATTTCAATCGCTGTTGTCCCTTTATGTGCCCCTGGGTTGGCTGGATTTTCAAACTGCATTGGAATAAAGCTGTCAGGAATCTCCGCGGCAAGTTGATTCGCCTTCTCAATCGCTCCCGACATGCGCTCTGCGGCTGGTGTCAAATGAACTTCTGCACCGTATGCCTTCAAGATTTTGACACGTTCTTCCGTCGCGTTATCCGGCATGGTGATGATGCACCGGTATCCCCGGGCTGCACAGACCATGGCCAAACCAATGCCCGTGTTGCCGGAAGTCGGCTCCACGACTGTGCTCTTCCCTGGAACAAGATGCCCCTTCTGCTCTGCGTCGACCACCATGTTTAGTGCCGGACGGTCTTTGACGCTGCCGCCCGGATTGTGTGACTCCAGTTTCACATATACTGATGCCCCATTCGGATGCGGGACTCGGTTCAGTTTCACTATCGGCGTATTGCCGATGATGTCCAAAATGGAATCTGCAAGTTTCATCACTCACCACTCCTTTCGACTCACCATGACTTATATCTCACCACGTCGGTTGACCACGTCAGTTGGCCACGTCGGTTGGCCACGTCGGTTGACCACGTCGGGTTTCCACGTCGGGTTTCCACGTCGGTTGGCCACTTCCAACTCCTTCGGCCTCCACTGCGCCTATCATTGCCAATTCCTCGTTACTTCTAGTCCACTCTGTCTTCGTAGTGCTCCCTCAAGTACGTTTGTGCGGCCTCAGTGAAGACTTGTCCAGCCACCGACATCATATCTTCATCCACAACAAATTGTGGATGATGCCAGCCATACGAACCGCCTTCCTTGCGACCAGTTCCTACCCAAAAGAAGCACCCTGGTAGTTTGCGCTGATAGAGGGCAAAATCTTCACCGCCAAGGGTGGGCTCTGCTTCTACAACGTTCTCGACCCCAACAACTCTCCTGGCTGCTTTTTGCACGACGTCTGTAATCGCAGCGTCATTGACAACCCCTGGCAGCACATGCTCATAGGTAATTTCCGCAGTGGCCCCGTACGCCCGAGCCGATTCCTCAACGAATTTGCGCAGGCGTTCCTCCGCAGGTCCACGCGTATGTGCCCCCAGGCACCGCACCGTTCCCTCGAGTACGGCCTCAGAAGAAATCACGTTATTGGCAGTCCCTGCGTGAAACATGCCTACGGTCACAACCACGGAGTCAAGCGGGGATACACGCCTGCTGACAATATGCTGCAGCCCGCTGACAATGCCGGAGGCAACGACAATCGGATCGATAGTCCGATCCGGTATGGCCGCATGCCCCCCCACACCCCGGATGACAATCCGAAACTCGTCTACGCTGCCCATTAAACCACCGGATCGAACCCCGATGGAACCAGTCTCAAGTAAAGGGTTGTTATGTGCACCGATGATAGCACTCACACCGTAATCATCAAAGACCCCGGAGTCGATGATGTCATCCGCCCCGTTTCCGGCCTCTTCTGCAGGCTGAAACACAAACAGGACCGTCCCGGCAAAGGAGGTCTCGCTCTCTGCCAGTGCCTTTGTCTGAAGCAACGCCGCCATAACGGAAGCCGTGTGGAAGTCATGACCGCAAGCATGCATCTTGCCAGGGATGATGGATGCGTAGGCAAGACCTGTCTCTTCTTCAATCGGCAATGCGTCAATGTCTGCACGGACGGCGATTGCTGGCCCAGGATATTTGCCATGAATCGCGGCAAGGACGCCAGTGCGAAGCGGATACTCTAGCGGCTCTACCCCATGCTGACGCAAGAACGCGGCAATCCGTTTGGTCGTTTCAAACTCCTGCAGACTGAGTTCCGGATGACGGTGCAAGTCTCGGCGAAAATCAATCAATTCCTGCATCAGTGCAGCTTCAAGCACCCCTGCCATGCTTTTCCCTCCTATGATTGAACCCAGTTATTTATCTATCCTGATGCTGACGCGCGCTATCAATAGACAATGACAAGGTGCGCTTCAGCGACTTCGCCACTATCATTCACATATTCGTGCTCCATATCTCCCGGAAATGAAAGCGCGTCCCCTGGGAACAACGTGTGTACCGTGTTCACAAGGACTATCTTCATGGTCCCAGCGGCGACCGTCAAGGATTCGACCACGCCTGCACTGTGAGGCTCGGACAATCGGTGACAGCCGGGCAGAAGGCGAATTCGATATACCTCGACGTCGCCACTGGTTGACGTGTACGTATTAAAGACTTGGTAACGTTCAAAGTCGTCATAGAGTGGAGTCTGCTCGTTCGCCCGTACAACCGTCACATGCGGCTCCTCCGAGATGAAAGAGGTAAACGGCACTCCCAGACCGGACGCAATTTTCCACAACGTCGCAACCGTTGGATTGGACACGCCCCGCTCAATTTGACCAAGCATCGGTTTACTGACGCCCGTGACTGAGGCCAGCGTTTCCAACGACAGTCCTCTGTTCACACGAAGGGTGTGCAACCGCTCTCCGATGAGAAGAGAGATATCGCGCTTCTCCATGACCAGTCCCCCTATGGCGGAAAGTCCAGAATGTGATATCATACAGATTGTATGTCATAACATACATCGATGTACATATGTTCATGTACATGTTGCGAATGAAATTCAATCCTTTGTTCTCACGGCTGACTGCCTGTATTTTGATTGCTGACTGCCTGTATTTCGATTGCTGACTGCCTGTATTTCGATTGCTGACTGCCTGTGTTTATACTGCTGACTGCCTGTGTTTGCAAGGCTGACTGACTGCTCCCACAGGAGGGACGCGTAGTTTCGACCATCAAGGAGTGACGAAGCTTGCGATTTTCATTCACCTCGAACACCGCAGAACTCGCGTCCGGGGGCTCGTCAGGAGCAGGACAGGGCGATTTTGCTGCGGCACTGAAAAAGTCTTTCCCATTATCGGTGAGCGTCTTCACGTACGGTCTTGCCTACGGTGCCTTAGCGCATTCGACCAATCACCTGGGACTCGTGCAGACGCTCGCTATGTCCGTGTTCGTATTTGCAGGTGCCTCTCAATTTACGATTCTTGCACTGCTCCAACAAGGCGCGGTCTTTTGGACCATCGTCAGCAGTGTGTTCTTTCTGAACTCCCGGCAAATTCTTTACGGATTGTCGCTTGGACGACATCTCACAAGGATTCCAATCCGACGTTTGTTGGCGCTGTCCCACGGTATGACTGACGAAAGCTACAGTGTGACAATCCTCGCCGCCGAAGAACGCGAGGTCTCTGCCTCCTACTTCTTCGGTGCAGGTACCGCTATCATTGTGCCATGGATTTTCAGTTCCCTGCTCGGTTACCTCATCGGCAGCCTGATTGCCGACCCCCAGCGGTTTGGACTGGATTTTGCCTATACAGCCGCCTTTATGGGACTCCTCGGTGCACAACTCCAATCACGCCGAAGAATAATCATGGCCGTTTTAGCAGGTCTCTCTGCCACCTTTGCCAACCACTTCTACGGAACTTCAGGGGCTGTATTTGCAGGAGCCATCATCAGTTTTGCAATAGGAGTGGTAGAAAAATGATAAACACAACAACCTATATATGGCTTATCGCTGCATGCGGGATTGCGACCTATTTGACACGACTGCCTGGGTTATGGCTTGGCAAAATGATATCCATCACGCCACGGCTCAAACGCGGCCTCGACAGCATCCCGGTCGGTGTCTTTGCTGCCATGGTTGTTCCGTCACTCGTGAATGGTGCAGCGCCTTCAGGCCACTTGAACATCCCATTCGTCATGGCCAGCATTGTCGCGGCGGGCATCGCATTACTTACGAAACACCCGCTTTGGACCATGCTCGGCGGTGTTATTGCCATCGCGCTGTTTCGGCTGGTGTAAGCATCGTACACACGTCTTGTGATTCCCGGGTGACTGGTGTTACAACAGTAGAGCGCTACCCACGTGCGTATCTCACGACAATTGCTGCTCTACGTGTGCCGCCGCCGCCTCATCCGCCGTAATCAATAGTAAGGTATCGTCACCCGCGATGGTGCCGAGCAACCCGTCAATTTCAATTGAATCGAGCATCGCCCCGATGGAATGTGCATTTCCCGGCAGCACCTTCAGCACCAAGAGATTTTGCGCACGCGTCATCGAGACAAATACATCTGACAACTTGCGTTGCAGCGTCTGCAGTGACACCGTCGCTGAAGTCACAGGAATGGCGTACTTGTACCGTCCGTGACTCCCAACCACTTTAATCAACTGCAGTTCCTTGATGTCCCTTGATACGGTGGCCTGTGTGGCGACGTATCCAGCTTCCTCCAGGGCTTGAACCAACTCTTCCTGGGTTTCAATTTCGCGTTGACTCACAATCTCTTTGATTTTCATGTGTCGCCTGTCCTTCACAACCGCGCCTCCCGCTTACTGAATCGGAGTCCATTTGGTCACCGGCCAAACTACCAAATCTGCCCGACCAATGATGGTGTCCCGTGCTACGTACTTGTGGTTCCAATATCGACTGTCTTCAGAAACCGAGCGATTATCGCCGAGCATGAAATAATGTCCGGCCGGCACGTGATAGGGCCCCCAGGTTCCCGGAGTTAACCGTCCATGAAGATACGGCTCAGACAGTTCATGATTATTGATGTACACGTGGCCGCCGTGGATGGTGACGGTTTCGCCAGGCATGCCAATGATACGCTTGACGTAAATCTGCGACGGATCGTCCGGGAAAGGAAACAGGACAACCTCACCGCGATAGGGGGACCCAGTTTCGGTCGCAACGTGATCGACAAGGATGTAGCAAGGGTTGGGAATCGTCGGGTACATCGAAGACGTGGGTACAATCGCGAAACTGACGACCCAGTGCATGATGCCTGCTGCCACCAACCAGCCGATGGCAATGGGCCAGACCCAACTCCACAGTGTTCTCCCAAAGCCTTGCTTGTCCTCCGATTCCGCCATAACGTCACCTCTCTGTAATGCGGCCTTATGTAGCCAGAACTGCGAATGGGCATCTGCTCAAAACGTTTGCAAATCAGTATCTGCTCACATCATTCGCCAACAAGCATCTGTGAATCAGCCGCTTCGACGATTCCTGTCAAGATCATCCTCTAGTATGCAGAAATTGCGACCTGTTTTCCACTCAATGTCCATCTGTCAGGAAATTCGCTTCGCGCTGCCAGCACACGGCATTCCCCGGTCGGCGTCATCGGTGACCTCGGCAACGTCATCGCGGCTCTTGGCAACAGCATCGCATCGCAAAAGATGGTGACCTCGCAGAAGCGAAGGAAGAAAGTTAAAATGGATGCACAAGGAATCGAGGAATCAAGGAGTCGATGCCATCATGGACAGGGAACGGGCGGTACTTCATGTTGATATGAATGCGTTCTACTGTTCGTGTCACGCTGCGGCCGAACCAAGTCGCTATGCCAATCGCCCGACTGCGGTCGCAGGCAGTCCGGAAACTCGCCACGGTGTGGTCGTAACGGCAAGCTACGAAGCCCGCAAACTCGGGGTGCGAGCTACGATGACAGTAGCGGAAGCTGTGCGCGCTGCGCCAAACCTTATCCTCATTCATCCGGATTTTTCACTTTACCGAGAGTTTTCGCGTAAAGTCTTCGACATTGTCAGGTCCCTTACCCCCATCGTCGAAGTGTTCAGCATCGACGAGTGCTGGGCAGACGTAACGCTCAGTTGGCGGATGGGGTCACCTGAAGAATTGGCCGCTCAACTGCAAGAGCGAATTGCGAGTGAACTTTTACTCCCTTGTTCCGTTGGCGTCAGCAACAACAAGTTTCTGGCGAAGATGGCGAGTGACTTCAAAAAACCGCGAGGAATTACGGTTCTTCGCACGGCGGACGTGCAAGACATGCTGTGGCCCCTGCCTGTCAAAGAAATGTTTGGCATCGGAGCAAAAACTGCCGAGCGGCTGAACCGGCTTGGGATTCACACCATCGGAGATTTGGCAATTGCTGATGAGGCGCAACTACGCCGTCACTTCGGAATTCGAGGACCGGAACTGAGAAGTCTTGCGAACGGCATGGACACAGCACCCGTTCAAGAGATCTCTGAGCCATCGAAGAGCATCGGCCACTCCATCACTTTGGCCCGCGACTTGCGCGACTTCGATGAACTGTGTACCGTGTTGATGAACCTTTCAGATCAGGTAGGACGAAGAGTACGCCGCCACCACCTCGTCGGACGCACAGTCAGCATTACCATCCGGTATGCCACGCGAAAAACCATCACAAGAGCTCGGACCCTGAACGCATCAACGGATTTGAGTGAAGTTATTTATCAAACCGCTACAACTTTGCTCCGGGAAAACTGGACTTTGGGTACCCCAATACGGCTGCTTGGCGTCACGCTCGGTCAGCTGTCGGATGAGACGGATGCGGTTCATCCAATAGAACAGGTCGGCGTCCAGTTGTCGCTTTTCGACGATGACCCGGAACCTGATGAATTCGTGTCTCGGCAGGTTGGCGGTGAGACACGAAATCGTAGTCGCTGGTCCCCTATCTCCGAAGACCGCGTACCGGCATCACCTGGTGACATTGACAGACTGACAAAACTCGCGAAAGTCACGGATGCACTTAGGGACAAATATGGGGAAGACATCGTCGTCCGTGGTAGAATGTTACAGGATCCGGAGAGCGGGCAAATCAGAAATCGCAAGATTCGCGGGACATCGCTCCAGAAAGACGAGTTGTAGGTTAACGCGATTGCGAATCAACACGTTTGTGACTGAGCGCGATGGCCGATGAACACTATCGGCAGCGAGTGCGATTGTCGGAGAAGAGTGAGGAGGAGTTCTGATGGAATTTATGAATGGCGCCATCGATCCGCTAGCAGCCATGCTGCTGTGCTTGCTAGGAGCAATTGGTCTGCTCTGGTGGACCCGCGAACGTGACTGAACCATTCATCGCTTCATCGCTGCCCGGAAGCCAAAGCGGGGCATCGGAAATCGATAGGGGCGCAGGTGTACCCTAGCTGGAACACGTCTCAGTTTGAGCGCATGTAAGGTGTCGTGAACACCAGCAAATTGAGAGCATCTCAGTTTGAAAACACCCCAAGTTTGAGACCATCTCGGTTTGAGAACATCTAAGGTTTCGTGAACACCAGATGGAAACTGTCACCAAATTCAGTCACCAGAGTAGGCATCCACCGGGACGAGCCTTGGTTGCGGCTTCCAAACCGTTATGCTACGCTTAGCCCAAGACCTCATACCAATACACAGACTGGCCGAATTTCATGACGTCGTCCTTCGATGACGATAGGGTGAGAACGGGGGAACCAAGTTTTCGGGGTGAATTGACCAACTGCTCCCAGCTTTTGGTCATAGGCGCTCATGCGCCGAATCCGTCAGCTAACCTCGTAGGCGAATAATGTGCTTTGGGTTGTATCCTTTTTCCCCAATCCAACCTTGAGTCAGTCTGGCCATCAAAGAGAGCATGGTCTGTTGACACCATTCCTCTCTATCTTCTTAGAAAGGAGAGTATGTATTTGGTTTAACCTTTCGACGGGCCCGCGTTTTCCATGTGGGTGTCGTCTCTCTGTATCGGCTTGTCCATGTGACTCGCAGTCGATGCGCGTAAAGAAGCCTGTCCGAGTACTCAATGTGCGGGGCCATCTCCTGACCGAGTGTATGGCTCTTGCTTGTGACCGCGTATAGGGCCATTACATTCTATATGGCTCCATCACTGACTCAGCGTCGATTACTCGAACAATCTTCTGTATACGTAAATTACGTATAGCCAAAATTATTAGAGTTGAACAATTACTCGAATGCAATGAGTTGCGACTCGATACGACAAAAGACGTGACGTGGGAAACAAGACGAGGAGGAGTTATGTTTTGAATCGGTTGTCAAAGCTATCTATACCTGTGTTGGTTGCGGCCGTTTCGATATTCTCGCTGGCCGGATGTGGTGCATCGACAAGTAATGCGAGTACTGGCGGTAGCAGCGGGACGGGGAGCAGTAGTTCCAGCGGCCAAAACGATTTGTTGTCGAAAGTCGAATCCACCCATACCTTGACCGTTGCGGTGTCCGCGTTTGCCCCTCAGGATTTTCAAGACCCGAGCACAAAGAAGTGGACAGGTTATGACATCGACATTCTCAAAGGGTTTGCAAAATCTTTGGGAGCGACACTTAAAGTTGACGCCATGCCGTTTAATTCGTCAATTCAGGCGGTCGCTGATAAACGGGATGACCTGACGATTGACATCTACTATACCAAGCAACGCGCGCAAGTCCTTGATTTCAGCCGTCCGATGTTGAACTACAACGATGCCATCGCGGTCAATTCAAAGAACCCAGCCGTTTCTTCTACAAGCCTTTCTGCCTTGCAGGGTAAGAAGGTCGCCGTGGTTTTGGGATCCGCCGAGGTCGCCGAAGCAAATAACATTCCCGGAGCCAATGTGAAGCAGTACAACTCCGTGGCTGAGAGCTTTCTCGCATTGTCGCAAGGGCGTGTGGCTGCCGACATTCAACCTGATACGGACATCTCCTGGGCGAAGCAACAGAATCCAAACCTGAACATCAAAATGCTCGGACCAGTGCCCTCCTCCATCGCACCACCCATCCAGAGTCTTCGCGGCTACTACGGCGTCCCGAAGGGTTCGTACAGCGCAAGTTTTCTTGACAAGCTCGATGCATATCTGAAACACATAGTTACCAATGGCACGGAGCAGAAAATTCTTAACCATTACGGCATGACAGATCCGGTCTTCCTAAAAGGCCTAGCGACAGCACCCAACACGTACGGCGGCAGCTAATCGGTGGCAGACGCTCCTGAAGACCACTATGCGCGAACCCAACGGGCTGTGCGTGAACCTGAGGCGCTCTGCGTACCTAACGGGCTGTGCGTAACCTAACGCGCTCTGCGTAACCGAAATGTCCTCTCTGCGAGGAGGAAAGGAGGAATGGCCCGATGTTTCAAGTGTGGATGCAGTACCTGCCTGCACTGCTAAAGGGCGTAGGGGCAACGCTGGAACTGACCGCATTGTCGCTGATTGTAGCCGTGACCTTCGGGTTTCTTTTGGCACTCGCCAGACTATCCAGGTCCCGCGTCCTGAACTTCATAGCGAGATGGTACATCGAGATCGTGCGCGCGATTCCGGTACTCGTCATTTTGTTCGTTGTCTATTATAGCCTTGGCAACGTAGTCACCTTGTCCGGAAAGACGTCTGCAATTGTCAGCCTCGGTGCATTTTATGCCACCCAATACGGCGAAATCTTTCGCGGTGCCATCCTCGGTGTCGATAAGGGACAGACCGAAGCGGGGTCCGCACTCGGTATACCGCAATCAACCATCATGCGGAAGATCGTGCTGCCGCAAGCGTTCTTTTCGATTCTTCCACCATCCACGAACCAGCTTAGTAACCTGATTAAGGACACGTCACTGGTGTTTACGATTGGCGTCGCTGATTTGATGTTTAAAGCTTACGAAGCGGCTTCGGCATCGTTTTTGCCGTTGGATATGCTCCTCTTAGCCGGGGTCATCTACTTTGTCTTCTACATCATTTTGTCGAAATTCCTAGCGAGGTGGGAACTCAATGTCCAGCGAAGTCGTAGTTAGCGTGAAAAATCTCACCAAACGATTCGGTCAAACCGTGGTTTTTGAAGACGTCTCACTCGATGTACGCAAGAGTGAGGTGGTCGCCATTGTGGGTCCGAGTGGTGCCGGCAAGAGTACCTTCATTCGCTGTATCAACAGATTACACCCATTCAACGAGGGTACACTGCGCGTACTGGACCATCAGCTCAGTGCCGGCGATGCCTTACCGCCAAAGTCGGTCCTGAACGACATCCGCACACGTGTTGGCATGGTGTTTCAAACATTCAACCTGTTTCCACACCTGTCCGTCCTAGACAATGTTATCCTGGCGCCGACGGAAGTAAAGAAGATGCCGCGCAAGCAGGCTGTCGAACACGCGAGACAGTTATTGGATATGGTCGGAATGCTCGAACACGCGAACAAGTACCCGAAACGACTGTCAGGAGGTCAGCAGCAGCGTGTCGCGATTGCCAGAGCTCTGGCCATGGAACCGGAAATCATGCTCTTTGACGAGCCGACATCGATGCTCGATCCGGAGTTGGTCGGCGAAGTACTCCAGGCCATCCAACGTCTCGTGAAGCAGGGTATGACGATGATATTGGTCACGCATGAGATGCAGTTCGCGAAAGAGGTGGCGGACACGGTTGTCATCATGGCGGATCATACCATCATTGAAAAAGGTCCTGCACGTAAAGTCCTGGAATCCCCGAAGACGGAACGGGCTCAAGTATTCCTAAAGCGCGTGCTGAACCCCGTCTTCGACACCTCGGACGATAACTTTGGTGTATTGGCCGCTGGCGGCGGAGACAACTAGGCGACATTACTCAAAGGCGATTCCAGACCGTACAGCCGTGGAATGTGCAACTGTGGCATGTCAGGCTGCGAGCCAGTGCCGGCGGAGAACATACGGGGTGGCTGAGTGGAAGAGCCACCAGGCTCCAGTGGACGGGACACCGCTGGGTTGCGGCGTGGAAGAGCCGCTTTGCTCCACCGAGATGGGACACCACTGGGTTGCGGCGTGGAAGAGCCGCTTTGCTCCACTGGATGGGACACCGCTGGGCGATTGCTTGGAGGGGATAACGAATGCACGTTGCGCAACTATATTTCAGTTCTATTGCTGTCGGCGCACTGAAAGACTTTGTTCTGACAGTCGTCTCCACCCTATTGTCATTTGTACTTGGCATTCTCTTTGCAGCAGGAAGACTTTACGGACACTGGCTCATTAAGGGCATCATTAGCTGGTACGTGGAAATCATTCGGGGTCTGCCAGCCATTCTCCAGTTGTTTATCATCTTCTTTGGACTCAATCAGATTGGTATTCAATTGTCACCCCTCACTGCGGGATTGATCTGGCTGGTGGCGTACGGTACGGGATACGCTGTAGAGATCTTCCGATCCGGCATTATAGACGTAGCACAAGGTCAACGCGAAGCCGCGGCGGCCCTTGGCTTAAACTGGTGGACGACGATGAAAAGGGTCGTCATGCCACAGGCGTTTGCTGCAATGCTGCCCGCGATTACAAGCTTTGTCGTCTTACAGCTTAAAAATACAACCATGCTATATTTGGTCGGCTACGCCGACATTATGTATCAGGCCCGGCTCGGAACCGATGCTACGGACGCTGCCAGTGTCTTGTATATGATGAGTGCTATCGCCTACCTAGTAATGAGTCTTATTATCGGTGTGATTGGTAACAGAATGGAGAAGCGTGTCGCTGCCTACCGATAAGGTTCGGCTGGTTATGCTGTGCGGTGGTCGCCCGTTGCGCTGATGCATCGCCAGTGGCGGCGGTGAGGGTCGACTGCGCGGGTCGGTCGCCGGTTGCGGCGGTAATCGTGTCGATGGGCCATCGGTTACGGCGGTCAGGCACGTATAGTTAGGTTAACGTCCCTGGGTAACCAGGGACGTTTTCCATTAATCGGTGAGAAGGCCGCGGTCTTTGTGGCCTTCTCGGCTCCTCTGTATTCTTGCCCCCCGCGTTTCACCTCTCTTCTGCTCCTTCCGTTCGACGAACCTAGGTAACAGGCTCTCGCCAGCCTTAGTGGAGATAACGCGCCAGGAACGCGTTATTTCGACGGGTCTCGGTAGCGCCAGCAAAAAATAACGCGTTGTAGAAGCGTTACCTTCCTACTCGGGGTGGATAGCGTCTTGCCAACGCGTTATTTTGAATCAATTCGGATGATAACGCGCTACGAGCGCGTTATTTCCACTCCCCCTGTTTTATGGCACGTCGAATAGCGCGTTCCCAGATCGCTATGCGTGTGAGGGGGCGTTGCGAATGAGGTATGAGGTATGAGGTATGAGGTATGGGGTGCGAAGTATGAGGAAAGACGGGATCGTGAAAACTGCGGTCCGTCGGGACCGCACGAATCAAAGGGATCTGCTAAGTAAAACTGCGTCCAAAAGCAGTGTGCCACCATGGAGTTACCAACACGGTGTGTGTCCCTCGTGTGTGTCCTGATGTCCGTTGCAAGGTGAGCGTTCCTAGGTTTTGGACGTTTAGAAGGATCGTTGACGTTTGCCACGTAGTCGCGGTTCTACGCCCAGCTGCTCAGCACGTAAACTTTGAGACTCAAGCATGCGACTGCGTTCCTTGTCCGCTCCAACCAGGAAATATACGTTGGACGCCAAGGCCAACAGTGCGAACAAAATCCATACCATAGAGAAACTCCCCGCCATTCCATGCTGAAGTGGTGGAATACGAGGAATGGCATATGCAATCATGGAGACAAGCGCACATATATACACAATTGCGCGGTTTCTGGCGTGGGGCACGTACCTCATCTTTCGTCTCATCCTTGAATCCTCCTCGTTACAATGGTTTCGTAAGAACTGCGGAATCCCAAATCGCCGACCTGGCTTCCCAACCCGGCTTCCCAACCCGGCTTCCCAACCCGGCTTCCCAACCCGGCTTCCCAACCTGGCTTCCCAACCCGGCTTCCCAACCTGGCGTGTTACCTGCGCTGATTCTCCATTCAGCCGATCCATTCAGCGGGTCCATTCAGCCGATCCGCTTCACTCGGTTGTCCACTTTCACCATATGAGAACATGCTTCCGGATATGTCAGATGTGTTTGCGTCCTGTGTCAGTCATCCACGTTCACCGCATCAGAGTAAGGCTGCAGAGGCAATGATGTGGGCCAGACCTGTACGGTCGGGAAACGATGCGCAATCGGGCAACAATGCGCAATCCGGAAACAATGCGCAGTCAGACAACAATGCGCTGTCCGTCAACGATGCCCCAAGGCAGGCAATCGATTGTGTAGCTTCTGTGACAATGGGCGCTGCATAGATGCTTCCGGGGTATAGAACAGGCTCGTCTGCGCACCTTATATGTCGTAGACGTCACATACCCGACCTGCGCCCGGAGTCCGATGACAACGCAGGGAGTCTTCGAGGAGGGAACTGTTGTGGATGTACTCGAGAATTTTGACCGTTGGAAAGAGTTTCTCGGTGAACAGGTGGATAAAGCCCAATCAATGGGGATGTCCACAGAACGAATCACGGATGTAGCGCACAAAATGGGGTCATTCCTGTCTGACAAAGTTGATCCCAAAAATCCTCAGGAACGCCTGCTCAAACAGCTTTGGGACGCAGGTTCGCCAGATGAGCAGCATACACTTGCTGGACTGATGGTGAAAATGAGCGATAAAGCCAACTGACGACTGCGCACCCGATGCAGCCTAATTGCACTTTGTGCCACGAAGCCATCGTGGAGACCAATTTGAAACGCGGTCGATGGCAACAGCGCGGCCCTCATGCTGATATGAGGATCGCGCTGCTTTTTTACCTCTTCGCCACGGTGCTGTTCCGACCCGTGCTGTTCCGACCCGTCGACCGGTGCTGTTCCGACCTGTGCTGTGACGGCGATGATTACACCTCTACAGACTCCCCTGGTTCAAGAACCTGTCCCTTGAGTCCTTTGGCTTCCACCGAAGCGACGTACGCGTGACCATCTTGTGCAATCAAATCAAATGTGTTGTAGTGCATTGGGATGGTCAGTCCGGCGTGAACCCACTCTGCGGCCTGAAGAGCATCATCGGGGCCCATCGTAAAGTTGTCACCGATAGGAAGCGCAGCGACATCGACATGCTCCCTATCGCCAATCAGCTTCATGTCGCTAAAGAGAGCCGTGTCGCCAGCGTGATAGAAGGTCTTGCCACTCATTGTCAGCAACAAACCTGCGGGGTTACCGCCGTTTTTGACATCGCCGCCGACTTCCATCCCCGATCCGTGGAAAGCGATGGTCAGTTTCACGGTCCCAAAGGGAAATGTATGCTTCCCTCCGTGAGCTAACGGGTGTGCTTTATACCCTTGTTCAGCAAAATGAGTCGCAATCTCGAACGGTGCCACAATCACTGCGTCGTTAGCCTTAGCAATTGCCTCGGTATCGCCAATATGGTCGCCGTGTCCATGGGTGAGCAGAATGGCATCGACGGATACTGCTTCTGGTCCAATATCGGCGCGGGGGTTGTTGCTGAGAAACGGATCGATGATGATGCGATGCTCTCCATCCTCGACCGTAAAACAGGAATGGCCATGATAAGTCAACTTCATTGCTACTCTCCTCCTACTCTGCTGAATCTACATCTGGCAAAGGGATTTCAAACGATACCTCTGAAATCACACGCCCGACAATCTCATTCACATCCATAAGCAATCTCTGGAAGTAGTTCTCCAACTCTAAATACTTACTCACATCCCGGTTTTGTGCAACCACCTCCGTCATTCGTTCAAATTGCTCTTGTTCTGCCAGACTCACCGTCTCGCCCATCCACCTACGCGACTGGATGTCCCACTGGCGCTTCCGATAATCTTGCAGCATTCGAAGTGTTCCTGGGTCCCTCTCGATGTTTTGACGAATCTGTTGCATCTCTGTGTACTGCGACGCAGTTCGCAAAGCATCAGCCAGTTCGTACGCCTTATCGTAGGGATTCATCAAGATCCTCCTCGTGGTGCCTTTCTATTTAGTATAACGTATCCATCCTCGACGATGGGCGGGTCAAAGGCGATAGGCTTGGAGGGCGATGCGCGAATCGAAGGCGATAGGGTAGGCTTAAGGGGGCGGATGGTCACAACGTAATCGTGGCAGAGTAACGTCTGTCACATGCCCTTGAAAAGGGGATACCGGCTGGATAAAGAATTAATTAAAGCAGTAGGTATGCGCAACCGAAGTTGGAATCCATTCTGACACCAAATCACAAACATCGGTAACCCGGTGTACAAGCAAGGAGGGACACGAGCGGTGACCGTTGCAGAACAACTTGCATCCCTTCGCAAAGAGAAAGGCTGGAGTCAGGCGAAATTGGCCAAGCAGACGGGACTGAGCCCGAGTTCCATCGCGATGTACGAGACCAATCGCCGCTCGCCCGATGAGGAAACACTCCGCCGCCTGGCACGCGCACTGGACGTAGACGCAGAGGTGTTGGCAGGCTCATCAACAAAGCAGATGAGCGGCTCAACTCCGCTGCATCAAGAACCGAATCAGGAATTGACGCTCCATGTATCCCTTGATGAGGCTCGTATCCTTCTCGCGATGCGGATGAGCCCGGCAACATACAACTTTCTTCTTTCCTACGTCAATGCGACAGAAGAAGAGCGCGAACGACTAGATCGTACGTGGCACGTCATCCGCTCGTTTCAACAATAACTTGAGCAAACGGCTGGGATTTGCTACACTACTGTGCATCGATCGTTATACATTGGCCGTTGACGAGGACGAGTACTTCTTGTCATAACTGTCCCAGAGAGCGGGAGAAGCTGCGAACCCGCACAGTAACAAGGACGAAAATCACCTCCGAGGCGTTTGTGGAAAACAGGTGGCGCTTCGCGCCGTACAGACTGGACCGCATTGACTGCGCCAATCTGTCGCACTGAATGGGATAGACCTCATGTCGAGACCAACCCCGTGCGAAGCGGGATCTTGCCAGTACATCAAACCGGAGCCTTCCCGTTACAGAGGGGCAAACTGGCGCAACACTTCAGGCTGCAGTGATTAACCGACGCGTTGCCACGAATGACGGTTATTGAGCCCGCTTGACCTCGCAAAGACGGGGCAACGAAGACTCTTGACCATCTCCCGAGTGGGTCACGAGGCGTCTCGGCAATTGCTTCAGAAGTTCATTGTTGCAAGGTTTGACAGATGGAACGCCACAGCGTGATAGGCGCATGTGCAACCTCTAAAATCGCGAAGTATTGTGGCTGATAAAGCCCGGTCACCGTGATTTCGGAGCAAGCACTGACAGACTCATCACACGATGTGACGTTAAGTTGGGTGGTACAGCGGGTATACAACTCGCCCCTTCGAAAGGGGGTGGGTTTTTTTATTTTATCCAAGCAAATTAGCTGCCCGGATTGGTCAGGCGAAATAAGGCAGCGGCTATGCGAGCTAGCCATCCGAGCTGGCGAAAGGAACAAGGCCGCGCCCTGATATACCGCCGCCTATAACAAGGAATGATAAGGAGGACTAACTCATGTTGCAGCGTGTAGACGCCAAAGAACCTGCAAAGAACCGTGAGGCACGCGTTCTTGAGTTCTGGAACGAAAACCAGGTGTTTAAGAAGAGTGAAGAAATCCGTGAAGGCAAGCCGGAATTTGTCTTCTATGAGGGACCGCCAACCGCAAACGGCAAGCCGCATCCGGGACACGTACTGACCCGTTTGATGAAGGACGTCTATCCGCGCTTCAAGACGATGAAGGGATTTCACGTCGAGCGCAAAGCCGGTTGGGACACGCACGGGTTGCCGGTCGAAATCGAGATCGAAAAGAAGCACGGCATCAGTGGAAAAAAGCAGATTCAGGCATTTGGCATCGAACGCTTCATCAAGGAGTGCAAGGAGAGCGTCTGGACGTATGAGAAGACCTGGCGTGAGCTGACGGAGCGGCTGGCGTATTGGACCGATCTCGATAACCCCTACATGACCCTCACCGACGACTACATCGAATCGGTCTGGAACATCTTGAAGACCGTCTACGACAAGGGACTGCTCTACCAGGGTCATAGAGTGAGCCCCTATTGCCCACATTGCGAGACCACTTTGTCAAGTCACGAGGTTGCGCAAGGATACGCCGATGTGAAAGACCTGACCGTGACCGCGAAATTCAGAGTCACAGAGAAGGCGAGCACCGGCGCTGGGACTGACGGGACCGACACACCCACGTTCATCCTGGCCTGGACGACAACGCCGTGGACGCTTCCGAGCAATGTTGCATTGGCGGTTCATCCTAATCTCGCTTACGTCCTGATTCACTCCGCAGAGCACGGTGAAAACTACTGGGTTGCACAAGGTCTGAAGGACAACTTCATGCATGAAGGCGACAGCGTGGTCGATACCAAGAAAGGCAGCGAACTGCTAGGCGCGCGGTATGAGCCTGTGTTCCCGTATGTGAAAACGGATGGCAAAAAGTTCGAAGTCGTCACATCCGGTCACGTGACGGATGAGTCCGGCACCGGTATTGTTCACATGGCGCCTGCCTTTGGCGAAGACGACTACCGCGTCTGTCAAGAACACGGCATGGTCTACTGTAACTTTGTCGATCTGACCGGACGCTTCACCGACGATGTCACAGACTTCGCCGGGCGCTTCGTTCGCGATGAAGACGTGAATGTCGATATCGTCAAGAACTTGGCAGCCAGAAACGCGATGTACGAGAAGCACAAATACGAGCACTCCTACCCGCATTGCTGGCGCTGCGACACGCCCTTGCTCTATTACGCGATTGACAGCTGGTTCATCCGCATGACCGCCGTGAAAGAGCAAGTGGTGCAGAATTCACAAGGCGTCAACTGGATGCCGGAGCACATCAAAGACGGGCGGATGGGCAACTTTCTCGACAACCTCGTAGACTGGAACCTGTCCCGCAGCCGTTATTGGGGCACGCCGCTGCCCATCTGGGTGTGCGACAAGTGTGGGGAGAAGGAATGCATCGGATCGCGCTCGGAATTACAGGAGAAAGCCGGCCGACTGCCATCTGAGCTGCACAAGCCGTACATCGATGACATCAGCTACGCCTGCTCCTGCGGAGGAACGATGCACCGCGTCCCAGAGGTCATCGACGTCTGGTTTGACTCCGGCAGCATGCCGTTCGCCCAGTGGCACTATCCATTTGAACACCAGGATGAGTTCCACCGCCTGTTCCCTGCCGATTACATCTGCGAGGCGATTGACCAGACCCGCGGATGGTTCTACAGCCTGCTTGCCATCTCGACCCTGATGACCGGTCAGGCGCCGTACAAAAACGTCCTTGTCCTCGGCCATGTGGTGGATGAGACCGGTAAAAAGATGTCGAAGTCGAAAGGTAACGTCATCGATCCGTTCGAGGCCTTCGACATGCACGGTGCCGACGCCTTGCGTTTCTACTTTTTGGTCAACAACCAGCCGTGGAATTCACAACGCTTCTTCCACCGTGCCGTTGCAGAAAGCAAAGCAAAGTTCATCGACCTGTTGCAAAACGTGCACGCATTTTACGCGCTGTACGCTGGCATCGACGGGTTCAATCCGGCAAATCATGACGTCCCCGTTGCCAATCGACCGCTGATGGACAAGTGGATTTTGGCAAGGACACATGACACGACAGCGAAGATTGATAAGTGGCTCGACAAATACGATGCAACCTCTGCTGCGCGTTCTTTGCAGGGACTGGTGGACGATCTCTCGACCTGGTACATCCGCCGCAACCGCGAGCGCTTCTGGGCGCCGGGGATGGAGGCAGACAAGGTGGCAGCCTACCTGACGCTCTACGAAGTCTTGGAGGTCGTTGCCAAGCTGGCTGCGCCGATGACTCCGTTCATCGCCGAAGAGCTGTACCACAACGTAGTCCGCAGTGCATATCCGGATGCGCCACTGTCTGTCCATCTGACCGATTTCCCAGTCGCGGACCCTGCACTCATCGACCGCGAGCTCATCGACGAGATGGGAGAAGTTCTCGACGTTGTCGAAGCAGGACGTCACCTGCGTAACGAGACAAAGATGAAGACCAGACAGCCACTCTCGAAACTGTACATCTCTGCTGGTAAGGAAGAGGTGCTGCAAAAGTTTACTGAGGTCATTAAAGATGAGTTAAACGTTAAGGAACTCGTGTACGCACAGCTTGACGACTTAGCCACGCCAGAGTTGTTCCTCAACCTGAAGGAAGTCGGCAAGGACTACGGCAAACTGGTACCGGTTCTAAACAAGGCCGCGAAGAGTGCCGCCCCTGAGGTGATTGCAGCGTTCCGTGAAAAAGGCGAAGTGGAGCTTGAAGGCCAGCGCATCGGCCGAGAGCACGCGGAACTTCGCTTTCATCCGCAGTTCGAAGGCATGCTGACGCTGACCGGGAACGGATTTGTGGGCCTCGATACGGCTCTGACGCCGGAATTGATTGAAGAAGGTTTCGTGCGTGAGCTGGTCTCCAAGATGCAGATGATGCGCAAAGAAGTAAACTACAACGTGACTGATAAAGTGACCTTCTTTGCCACCGGTGACGACGAAGTCATGAAGGTGCTTCGCAACAACGCGCCAGAAATTGCGGCCACAGTGCTTGCGTCAGAATTTGTCTTTGACGGCGGCGATGACGTAGCTGGCGGTGACCTCACGAAGGACTGGGACGTCAACGGCAAACCCTTGCGGCTAACAGTGAAGAAGTAAGGTGCCTTTTGGAGCAGGCAGAGTAGCCCGCCCGGCTAGGGCTCGCACAGAGGCCCGGCTAACGCTGGCATGGAGGCCCGGCTGCTCTGGGCGGGGTAGCCGGGCTAGGCTGGCACAGAGGCCCGGCTGCTCTGGGCGTGTAACCAGGCTAGGCTGGCACAGAGGCCTGGCTGCTCTGGGCGTGGTAACCAGGCTAGGCTGGCACAGCGGTGCGGTGCTCCCAGACTGCTCTGAGGCTTGCGCACTCCGAATCGGCTGACTATAATACCAACAAAGCAAAGTGTATTGTGCCTATGAAGAGCATCCAACTCGGAGGCATTTATGATCGGAGTGCAATCTGCACCACGGGCAGCACCACACGCGCAGGCCACGCTCTGCGCCGCCGTGCCATCGAACCTCGTATTGATGAAAGCCGTGTTGTTCTTGCCTCTCTAAGTAGATCGGGCCCGCCCGTTAGCGCGGAACCAAAGGGGATCGATGTGTCAAACACATCGATCAAATTGGGTGGCACCGCGAGCAAAGCGCTCCTCGTCCCAATCGGATGAGGGCGCTTTTTGCATTCCAAAGGAGAGGTGCAAGATGATGGATATCCAGTTCATTCGCCAGAACCCAGACTTACTCCAGGCGGTGGCACGGCAAAAAGGCATTGATGTTGACATTGCAAGGCTTGTCTTGGTGGACGCGGCCCGCCGGGAACGTTTGAACCAGCTCGAACGGTTGCGACAGGAGCGAAACCAGGCGTCAAAAGCAATTGCACAACTGGCTCAAAATGGGCTCGTGGATGGCCTAGAAGCGTCGCAGTTGAAAGACCAAGTGCGCGTGGTGAACGCAAAACTCGCTGAGGTGGAGCAACTGTGGGCTGCAGCGCAACAAGAATACGATGCGCTCATGGTGCTTGTTCCGAACGTCGTGTCACAAGATACGCCAATCGGCACCTCAGACGCAGACAACGTCGAACTGCGCCGAGTTGGGGACTTGCCGCAACGCTCGTTTAACCCCGATCACGTTGCTATCGGCGAGCGCATGGTCATCCCCGATCACGTTGCCATCGGCGAGCGCATGGTCATCCCCGATCACGTTGCCATCGGCGAGCGCATGGTCATCCCCGATCACGTTGCCATCGGCGAGCGCATGGTCATCCCCGATCACGTTGCCATCGGCGAGCGCATGGTCATCCCCGATCACGTTGCCATCGGCGAGCGCCTCGGCGTTCTCGACTTTCCGCGTGGCGTTAAAGTGGCTGGCAATCGTGGATATTTTTTGAAAGGTGCTGGTTTATACCTCCACCGAGCGGTTCAACAACTCGCGGTGGATCTACTCAGCGAGCGAGGGTTCACTGTCATGGACGTACCTGTGATGGTCCGTGAAGAAGCCTTGAGTCATACAGGCTTTTTTCCTCTCGGCGAAAATCAAACGTATCAGTTTGCCGATGATGACCTCTGGCTCGTCGGGACCGCAGAGGTGCCGCTAGTGTCCTATTTCAGCGGAGAACTTGTCGACGTCTCGCAACCTATTCGGGTTGCTGGCGTGTCAAACTGTTTTCGCAGGGAGGTCGGCAGTGCAGGGCGGGATATAAGGGGTCTGTACCGGGTGCATCAATTTGCAAAGGTAGAACAGGTCATCCTCTGTGAGGCCGACATTGATGTGGCGGAGGGGTTGCTCGGCGAGATCACGCAAAATGCAGAGGACTTACTCCAGGCACTGGAACTGCCATACCGTGTGGTGGCAGTCTGCACCGGAGACATGTCGCAGAAGAACTACAAGCAGTTCGACATCGAAACCTGGATGCCAAGCCGAAACAGTTACGGGGAAACCCATTCATCATCGCTGCTGCTTGACTTCCAGGCCAGACGCGCGAATATTCGCTACCGCGATAAAAATGGCCAGCTCCAGTATTGCTACACGTTGAACAATACGGCAGTGGCCAGCCCACGCATCCTGATACCGCTGCTCGAGGTGCACCAACAACCTGACGGCAGCGTGAGAGTTCCCGCTGCCCTCCAGCGGTACATGAACGGAGTCACAGAGTTGAAGCCGGTGTGATGTGGCGTAGCACGGTCTAACGCGATACGCCGCAGTCGATGCAATGGATGCAGTGTCACGCGGTGGATGCAGTAGATGCGATGGATGCGATGTCATGCGATGTCATGCGATGTAACGCAGTACGACGCACCAGATGCAATGGATGCAGTGTCACGCGGTGGATGCAGTAGATAGTTGAAGGCTGTCAAGGGCTGTCGATGCCTACGGAGAGCGTTCGACAAATTCCGGGACATAAGGCCCATAGCCGGAAGGACAAAGGTCCCTTGTTGACCTCCCGACACTCGAATAGATTAGGTAAAGAAGCTTGTCCGCTTCTAACCCATTTAACCCAAACCTCCTTTGTCCCATGCAGAGACTGCATGGGACCCTTTTTCTTCGTCTGCAGGGATCCTATCTCCTATCTCCTATCTCCTATCTCTTAGGCCCCGTAACTAGGTTGCACAGACTCCTAGCTGCGTATAGAGAGAGCGACTCATCAGGGTATCCTTAAAAGTGGAAGATACAATAGTATCGCTATGAGCGGCTGAGGCAGGGTATGGGGCTTAGGTTAGGGTACAGAAGTATACTAACGTCCAGAAAAGCGAGGGTATATGTTCAAGCAGAGCATACAAAAGTATCGCTACGATACCCCCTGGGGTTGACGAATAAGGATAGGACAGGTATCTCTAATCCATCATCATACCCTGTGGGGTACCGTCTTTAGATACAAAAGTTATCTTCTAAATCAGAGGATACCCCCGGGGGTTACAAGTCTAAGTAGCAAATCTATCCCTGCATGCAGGTGCCTCATGCAGGTCCTTCGTGCATCTCCTGCAGGCAGGTCCTTCATACATGCAGGAAATATAAAAGTCAAAGGTAAGCAGGCCCCTGGCCTGCTATCCAATCCAATTGCTCGTCATTTTGATTCGTCAGTATAACCTACATGTGTTCCAACCCGCAGATGGCCCGGTACGAACTCTGCCTACTGCGGGCGATGCTCCAATCCATAGATGCTCCATTCCATAGATGCTGCGTTCCACATGTCTTCCCACCCACCGATGGCCTAATCCAGGGATGCATCGTTTAGGGATGGTAATCGACAACCTCCACAGGTAAACTGAGGCTCCACTGCGGATAAGAGGCCGCATTCGTCGGCGCGGCTTCAAACACAATCTGTTTCCCAGTTGAGCCGTCGGCCGGAACCACATCCAACTGACTGCCGCTGACGTAAGTGATGTACTGCCCGTTGCTTGTAAAGTCCGGATCCACGATACCCGTTCCCGCACTCGACAGTAGCGTATGAGCACCCGTCTTCACATCTACCGTGACGAGTTGCATGTGTTCCCACCACTGATTGATGCTGGATTGTCCAGCGTTCATGGACAGCACTGGTCCTTGACTGTAAGCAACCACCGTTCCCGCCGGGTTCACAGTCGGCCAAATCTGAGTCAATTGCGCCCCCGCGAGAGTCGTAGCGGAAGTCCCAGCACTGGTGCCCGGGGCGCTCGCGCTGAAGCCTTCCCCTGTCCCATTCGCAGCCTGGGTCGATGTATATGAACTCTGCGCTGGCACGTTCGCAGTTGGCGACGATGCACGCGAACCTTGTCCTGTTCCGTTCGCAACCTGGCTCGATACATTCGCCGATCCGCTGCTTGTGCTCATACCCGCCGTCCTGTTGGAAGCAGCGACGCTTCCTCCCGGCAACGACACGAGTTTATTGCCATTCCACATCTGAATGGTCTTCTTTACGAATAAATATCGACTGCCACCCACCTGCACAACAGCCGAGCTCCCTGCGATAGGCTTTACTGCTCTCATCCCGGTAAGGGTGACCGCTACGCTTTTCGTCGTTCCATCCATACTCAGCGTACGCAATTGTAGGCCATCGGCGGCAATGGAGGAGGAGTGCATCGGATCGTCCCAATAGAACAACTTTGTTCCATCCGAAGTCCATGGTCCCAAAATAAAACCATCGCTTGTCGGTGCTGTGACCAGGTTGATCACATGTCCGGTTGCAGGGTTCCAAACCCCGATGACATCATGCCGGTCGACAATATTACCATTCGCATCGGGGACAACTTCATCGATAGCTACCATCTTCGTCTTCGGGTTAACCCGCAATGCATTCACGGTGACGCCCGCTGGCAATTGAAGCGGCAAGGTGGATGGCTTCCCACCCGGCTGAACACTGTACACATGTGCAGTACCATCTGTGTACATGAATGTTTGTGAACCTATCCATGCGCCCTGTACGTACGACACATCGCCCAAGTCGTATTTTTGCTTGCCGTCCGCGGACATGAGCCACAGTTGCGAAGCCTCGGCTGGCTGACTCACCGAACCTTGGTTCGTTTGCGTCTGTACTGCAAGCCACTTGCCGTCTGGGGAAAACACAGCAGAGATGGCGTGTTCATCGAGCAGTCTCGCTGCGGCTTGACCACTTCCAGACCTGCTCGAATCCGCCAACACGTATAGCAGACTCCCATTCAGACCATACGAGTTTGGCGGATTGACCAGCAACGCTGCCTCGCCTTGTTTCCACGCGGTGGGCGCGAACTTGGCCTGCATCTGATTCAATATGCTGCCCGTAGCCACGTTGACAAACTTTTCGGTCGATCTCGCTGTCCCCCCCATCCCCTGTCCAGACGCTGTCCCGACCGTCGAATTCTGAGACGGCGCACCCGATTGCGAACCATCAGCTTGAGACGAATTGGAGGAAGTACCTAGTTTGGACTGTGCCGATCCCGATGGAGACGACACACCCGGTTGGTTGGATGTATGATTCGAAGCGGATCCCGTTTGGTTACCGCCAGTAGTCGTGTGCAGAGACGGCGAACCACAACCGCCGAGTAACACAATTGCGCAGGTGCAGCCAACGAAGGCAGCGGAGATAGAAGTACGCATTGCAGGGCATCTCCTTGTGTGATGAGGTGGGGGTAATATTCGTCCAGAACTGCCGAAGTCAACTGCGAGTAACAGGCGGCGGAGTCAGTGTGGCGAAGTACTCGATAGATTTGACGTAACTGAGCCCTGCTATGTTACGGTGCTGTCGGAAGAATTTTTGTAAAAAATGTCGAAGCTTGTTGCGTTGCTTGTATCGCGGAGGTCGCTAAGGACACGTTTCAACAAAAAACAACCTCCCCTAGTTTACCACCGAGAGAGACTGCTGTACCCACTAGATTTAAATTTATTTGCAGTCAGTGCGAAATTCGACCTCGAGCAAGCCAATTGATGTTAGTTCGCCAATTATCCCGGTGCATCAATGCATGATAAGATGTCACCAGTCGGCGCTTGGCGCTTGGCGTGTCGCGGCTTGGTGCTTGGCCCGTCCCCCTCAGTGCTAGGCGTATCACCCCTTGGTGCTTCGCATGTCACCAGTCGGCGCTTGGCGCATCACAGCTTGGTGCTTCGCATGTCATCGCTTGGCGCTTGGCGCATCACAGCTTGGTGCTTAGGGTGTCATCGCCGTTGCTCGCCAGCGGGAGGCCCCGGAGCTTTCGAACGGGCGCCGTGGTCAGCCATAGTACGCTGAACATCATCCCACACGCTGCCATTGCCATCGTCGTTCTTATCCCGATGGTGTTCGCAACGAGGCCCGCCAACAACGACCCCACTGCAGTAAATCCGACATCGAGAACGCGGATTGTCGAGTTCACCCGCCCTAGGAGTTCATCGGCAACAATTGTCTGACGCACCGTGGTTTCGATGATTCCGAAAATCATCCCACTTGTATCGCCGAGCAGTTGGGCACCTACGAGCCATAAGGTAGATTGCAGAACCGAGCCGGAAGCCAGTGCCCAGAATGAAGCCGCAATACCCTGCAACAGCAACGTTACCATCAAGGTCTTCCCCACTCCGAAGCGTCGCACCACGTGTCGCGCAATGGCCGCTCCGAGCAAGGCACCAATTCCCCCCACCGTAACCGTTAGACCAAAGAGCAAGGGCGACAATCCAAGGTCACGTAAAGCGTACAGCGTATCGAGCACAAAAACAGCACTGCTCGTCAGTCCGAATGTTGCTGTTACGCCGGCGAAAGCCAGAAGCGTTCGATTCTGCATGACCGCCTTCAATCCCTCTGCGAGTTCCGCGTACCAGCCGGAGAGACTTGATACCGTGACGGGACTCGCTTGTGGCTTAGTCTCCCGCTTCTCAATGCGCCAGAGCGAGCCTGCGGAGAACAGGTACGTCAAGGCGTCGACTGCAATAGCAAATGGCACCGATAGGGCCTGAACAAGCACGCCAGCTAGACCCGGGCCAACCACTTCAGCCAGCGAGGCTGTCATGCCGAGTTTACTGTTGCCTTCCGCTAGGTTGTTTCGGTCAATGAGCCACGGTAAATACGCCTCGTAGGAGACGTCAAACAGGAGACTGAGGATTCCGGATAGCGCGGCCACAGCAAAAAACATCCATAGTTGCAGATGGTGAAACAACGCCGCGAGCCATATGATGAACAAGAGAATTGCTCGGGATATATCGGCACCAATCAGGAGTGGACGCCTTGCCACACGGTCCACCCAAACGCCAAGAAATAACCCTAATACGGAAGCTGGGAGCTGCGTTGTCAGACTCAAAGCACTCATTGCCAAAGGGGAAATCCCCAGCAGCATGACGGCGCCCATCGGAATAGCCTCACGAGAAATACGCGATCCCACCTCCGAAACCGCCTGTCCCGCCCACAATTTGCGAAAATGGTCGTTGTTACGCAGCGTCATCCGTTGGCAACTCCCTCATTTGGCGGATCGGTGAAAAAATCAGCCACATTGTCGACAAAATCATACCGATGGCTGCGATGGTCAGCGTCAGCCGAATACCGACGAATTGGCCCAGCACGCCAGCCACTACCGATCCGACCGCTGTCAGCGCCAGTTCGAAAACGCGAATCGTTGCGTTCATACGTCCGAGAAGTTCGTCAGAGGTGAGTGCCTGACGCAGTGTCACGTCAAGAATCTCATAGACGACACCTGTACTATCACCGAACAGCTGAGCTGCCATCATAAAGACCAAGGCACGCCATAGTGGACCACTTGCCAGCGGTATCAACAGTGAGGCAGCGCCGTACAGAAAGAGCATCGCGATGATGACCGGGCCGTAGCCAAATTTGCGGACCAGACGGGAAGAAAGTGCTGCACCTATCAACGATCCGACACCACCCATGGTCACGGTCAAACCAAACAGCCAGGGACTCATGCCAAGTGTCTTGATGGCGTAGAGCGTGTAGAGTACGCCCATCATACTGCCGGCAAATCCGAGTGTAATCGCAGCCCCGGCCAGCGCTCTAAGCACGCGACTTTGCATCAGCAGAGCAAAACCCCCGGCGATTTCGCGCCGCCAGTCGTGTCGCACACTGGATGTGCCCGCGCTGTGCATATCAGCGGGAATGTCAGCGGGGAGCGTATCTGCAGTCCGCCGGTCTGGGTTGTGGTTGTCTGGGTTGTGGTTGTCTGGGTTGTGGCTGTCTGGGTTGTGGTTGTCAAGGCTGCGGTTTCCGTTCACCGTATCCGCTTGGCTAAGACGCCACATCGCAAATGCGGAGATAAAATAGGACAAGGCATCGTAGAAGATGGCAATAGGTGCCGTAAGGGTCTGCACAAGCACACCCGTTAGGCCAGGGCCAACCACTTCTGCAGCGGCGGATGTGAGACTGAGTTTCGCATTCGCCTCTGCAAGCGCCTCTCGTCTCACCAACCATGGGACATAGGCTTGATAGGAAACATCAAAAAGGAGCGTCAAAACTCCAGACACACCTGCAACCACCTGCAACATCCACACATGTAGATGTGAGAACATAGCCGCCACAGGTATCGTCAGAAGCAAAAGTCCCCGCGCCACATCCGCAAACATCATGAGTTGCCGCCGTGCCAAGCGATCCACCGCGACCCCAATGAACAGACCAAACAGGGACACGGGTAAAAAACTTGCCAATCGCAGCACACTCATTGTCAAAGGAGACGCACCGAGAATCAGCACAGCTGTCAACGGCAGCCCATCTCTTGTAATCCTCGACCCTATTTCGGAAATCGTTTGTCCAATCCAAAGTTTAAGAAAATCACGGTGCCTCCAAAGGCTCATTTCCGCAACGTTCCTCCCGGTGTGCGGGTACACAACTCACTATTCAACATAGGATGACACGACGGTTCGCTCACTACCGTCGTGGTCCACCGTCCTCATCGCCTTGTCCTACTCCACTGTCCTACTCCACTGTCCTACTCCACTGTCCTACTCCACTGTCCTACTCCACTGTCCTACTCCACTGTCCTACTCCACTGACATGCTCCATCGCCCTGCTTCATCGTCCTGCTTCATCGTCCTGCTTCATCGTCCTGCTTCATCGTCCTGCTTCATCGTCCTCATCGCCTTGTCCTACTCCTCGTCCGTTGACGCTTCATCCCCCGTGTCCTTCCGGTCTCTGCGAAGAATTCGACTAAACCACCAGCTGACAAGTCCAATTAGCACGCCATAAACGGACAACCATGCGACGGTCCGCCAGAAGTGGTGCAAGACCTGGCTTCCCGCAACGGTGAAGACCACCATCGTTGGTAACTTTCCGAGTAGCGTTGCATACACAAACGCAGAAATCGAAACCCCTGTGACTGCCCCAGCCGTGTTCACTATCGACGAGGGGAAAACCGGAATCAGCCGAGTGATGAGAACAGCGTAAAACCCCTGTCTATCCACAAACCGAACCAGCGTTCTCCAGTACGAATACTTGTGAAGATAGTTGTTGACAGGTCTGAGGAGAATAAGGCGCTCCAGGAAAAATTTCAAGAGGGCACCAAAACTCGCCGCCAACCAACTCACCAGCACCGCCGGAATCAGCGGACTGACGGCACCTATGGCGGCGGCAATCAACGGGATCGGCAAGACAGGGACGAAGGACACAAACACAATCAGCAAAAACCCGATGACCATCGCAGTTGTGCCACCGGCTTGAATTTGCGCGTAATAGTGGTGAACATGTGTAAGCACAATCTAGCCCTTTCCCATTGCGAACTTTGGCAATTTGCCTTCATTTTACCATGCCTGACGCTAGGGCACGCCGGCTACGCAAAAACGGCACCAGTGCCTGCAGTTTTGCTGTCATGCTGTCATGCTGTCATGCCGTAAGCCATCGCGAAATTCCAAATTCCAAACGGTTGGGGGGAAGTCGAAACGTTGCTCATCAAGTTTATACCCCTAGCACTTTTGGTTGTCGCGAGTAGCGAGCTTGAGGCGCACTATTGAGCCGATTGAAAGAGATGAAGCGATATAACGCGTTCACAGAGACTGTCGATGAACTCGACAGATCTCTAGGACAATCTTACGCACCTATGGTGCGTAAGCAACGCTCATTCAGCCGATTTTGGCACTCGCTTGCGCACCCACGGTGCGTAAGCGACGATCTTCCAGCCGATCCAGCACTCTCTTACGCACCCACGGTGCGTAAGCAACGCTCATCCAGCCGATGCGTGGCCCCCTTACGCACCCATGGTGCGTAAGCAACGCCCGTTTAGCCGATTTTGGCACTCGCTTGCGCACCCACGGTGCGTAAGCGACGATCTTCCAGCCGATGCGTGGCTCCCTTACGCACCCACGGTGCGTAAGCAACGCTCATCCAGCCGATCCGTGGCTCCCTTACGCACCCACGGTGCGTAAGTAACGCCCATTCAGCCGATCCGTGGCCTCCTTGCGCACCCACGGTGCGTAAGTAACGCCCATTCAGTCGATCCGTGGCCTCCTTACGCACTCACGGTGCGTAAGTAACGCCCATTCAGCCGATCCGTGGCCTCCTTGCGCACCCACGGTGCGTAAGTAACGCCCATTCAGCCGATCCGTGGCCTCCTTGCGCACCCACGGTGCGTAAGCACGCCTCAAACGAGCTTCTTCCCGCTCCCTTGAGCTCGTCCGCTCACATCGCTGGGGGATAGCGCGTTGTAGAAGCGCTATTTTCTGAATGTTACCCCGGTCTAGGTCATAACGCTTTTAAAACGCGCTATTTCTTGCCCGACGTGGCCCACCCATTGGAAATAACGCGCTGTGAGCGCGTTATCAACTTGCACGTCTTGAATAATGCTTTCACAACGCGCTATTCAGTTGGATGACCCTGAGTTTACGTGGTAACGCTTCTACAACGCGTTATTTCGCGGTCGAGGGGATGGAGGATTTGGAAATAACGCGCTACGAGCGCGTTATCCTCTAAATAGATCCGGGTCCTCGACACCGCTGGCTACATCTCTGTGGTTACCCGTGCGCGATTGCCTCCATCATCATCCAATTGCACGTACGAGGTTGGCCATCTCAATCGCCGTCACAGCTGCGTCCCATCCCTTATTGCCAGCTTTGGTTCCAGCTCGTTCAATTGCCTGCTCAATGGTATCTGTCGTAAGAACACCAAAAATTGTCGGTACATCGCTCGATAACCCGATGTTTGCGACGCCCTTTGCCACTTCACTGGCTACATAGTCGAAGTGCGGGGTCGATCCGCGGATGACCGCTCCAAGCGTTATCACCGCATCGTACTTTCCGGACAAAGCCAATTTCTTGGCGATGAAGGGAACTTCAAACGCACCGGGTACCCACGCAATGGTCACGTCATCCAGAGAAACGCCATGACGCACAAGCGCGTCCTGCGCTCCGCTTAGCAATTTTGACGTAATAAACTCGTTGAAGCGCCCGACGACAATCCCAATCTTTAGACCTTGTCCAATTAAATGTCCCTCGAGTTGCTGCACTCCCATAAACTTTCTCATCCTCTCCGTAGAAAACATGTCATGTTTACTGATACTTCTCCGGTCCCAATGCCTTGCTGACCCCCTGCCCAACGCCTTACCTGCCGATCCGCTCCCGCCCTGGCATCGTGCCTGCCAACGCCTTACCCGCCGATCCACTCCCGCCCTGGCAGCGTGCCTGCCAACGCCTTGCCTGCCGATCCGCTCCCGCACTGGCAGCGTGCCTGCGTGCCCGCCAACTCCTTACCTGCCGATCCGCTCCCGCCCTGGCAGCGTGCCTGCCCAAACTCCTTACCTGCCGTCCCACTGCCCCGTCGGCCGGCTGCCCGCCTGCCTGCGGGGCTCAACTGGTCACTCAACGATTAGAGAGAAAGCAGGTGCCCCATTTTCTCCTTTTTCGTCAGCATGTAGTGCTCGTTATGCGGATTTGTATCGATTTCAAGCGGGACGCGCTCGACAACTTCCAAACCGTGTCCTTCAATCCCCTTTACCTTGCGCGGATTGTTGGTCAACAGCCGCATCTTGCGTACCCCAAGGTTGTACAGCATCTGCGCTCCGACCCCGTAGTCCCGAAGGTCTGGCGGAAATCCAAGTTGTTCGTTCGCCTCGACGGTATCCGCGCCTTTATCCTGAAGCGCGTATGCGCGAATCTTGTTCAACAACCCTATCCCTCGTCCCTCCTGCCTGAGATACAGGAGAACACCCTTTCCCGCTTCACTAATCTGACGCAATGCAGCGTGGAGTTGCGGACCACAGTCACAGCGAAGCGATCCGAAAGCATCCCCCGTAAGGCATTCGGAGTGAACGCGCACAAGTGTCGGTTCGCCGTCGATGTCACCCTTGACCAGTGCAATGTGCTCCTTATCGTCCAACTTGTTGGTAAACACGACTGCCCTGAAGTCACCGTACGCCGTCGGCAACGTTGCTTCGGCCTGCCGTTCGACAAGCACTTCCGATTGTTTGCGAAACGCAATCAAATCTGCAATGGAGATAATTTTCAAGTTGTGCTTCTGCGCCATCCGCTCCAATTCCGGCAGCCGCGCCATGGTCCCGTCTTCGTTCAAAATTTCGCAAATGACGCCGACAGCAGGTGCTCCAGAGAGAACCGCCAGATCGACCGCGGCTTCCGTGTGACCCGCCCTGCGCAGCACGCCCCCAGGCTTCGCAATCAACGGAAAAATGTGGCCAGGTTTGCGAAAATCCTCCGCTGTTGTGTCTTCTCTGACGACCTCCGCCACCGTCTGAGCCCGCTCGAAGGCCGAGATGCCGGTGTGGGTGGCAGCGTGATCGATGGAAACAGTAAAAGCCGTTCCGTAGTTGTCCGTATTCCTCTTCACCATGTCAGTGAGGCCGAGACGCTCGGCCCTATCTCCTGTCAGAGGCAAGCACAGCAGCCCGCGGCCGTGGGTGATCATAAAGTTGATAACGGATGCGTCAGCCCGAGAACCAAGCGCCACAAAGTCGCCTTCGTTTTCCCGGTCTTCATCGTCGACGACGATGACAATCTTCCCCGCTCGCAGGTCTTCTAAGGCCTCATCAATGCGGTGCAACATGTCTTCCCCTTCTTTCATCATGTGGCAGTCTCCTGTGGCAACCTTGTCACGCAACCTGTCCGGCTGTCTAAGTCCGGCAACCTTGTCACGCAACCCCCACCGCCAGCCGGCCGCGAATTGTGTCCAAGGACCGCCAAACTAGACGAATCCGTTCTCCTGCAACATCTCCATCGTGATTCGACTGGCACTTTGCGATGGCTTATCTTCCATCTGTCCGCCGTCAAAGCTGAGTAGCCGATGAACGTATTTTGCTAAAACGTCACACTCCAGATTGACCTTGTCGCCAACACGTTTCGTCAGCAGCGTTGTTTCTGCCCCTGTGAGCGGGATGACTGAGACCATGAACGTCTTGTCATCAGCCTTCATGACAGTCAAGCTGACGCCATCAACGCATACTGAGCCTTTGTCAGCGACGTAACGTAAGATGTCCGTATCAGTGCCAATCGTGAGCACCATGGCCAGTCCCTCTCCGGTGGTCTGAACGACGCTTCCCAAGCCGTCTACGTGACCGGAGACAAGATGACCGCCAAGCCTGTCTCCGAGACGAAGCGCTCGTTCCAAATTCACCGAATGCCCGGGAATCAGCATCCCAAGCGTAGTTTTTCGCATTGTCTCAGGCACGGCGTCAACGGTGAAGGAAGACCCCGTAAACCGAACAACGGTTAGACATGCGCCGTTGACTGAGATACTGTCGCCAAGTTTGACATCTTCAAGAACCCTCTTGGCCCGAATTTCAATGTGGGCCCCCTGCGCAGATGCATCGATTCGCGTGACTTGTCCAATTTCCTCAACCAGGCCCGTAAACATCGCGTTCTTACAGCCTCCCAAGCCACCAGCGCGGCTTTTCATCATAGCGCGGGTAGCCAGTAACCAACAGGTCGGGGCCAACCTCTTGGTATGTAACCTTGTCAAGCAGGAGTGCTTCTGCCATACGTTCCGTGCGCTGCCCCTTCGTGGCACGGATGCCGCTTCGCATGAACTTTGGAGACACGTAATACCGCACTTCATCAATCAGACGATGCTCAATCAGAGATTCCACCAAGGTTGAGCCACCCTCAACCAGGAGACTTGAAATGCCCCGGCGAGCCACATCCGTTAAGGCATCAGGCAGGTACACCCGCCCGTTTTCATCCGCAGTCATCGGAACAACAACGGCGCCCTTTTTCTCGAGGCCGGCGACATATTCCACACCCGCGTGGCGGCAGCCTTCATCAGTCGTATAGATGAGTGTGTCGCCTGGTTCCGACAATAGGTCGCTGGTGATGGGCGTCCGGAGCCTCGAGTCAAACACCACCCGAACTGGTTGTCTGTAGTCTGCAGACGCCTCTCCCATGGCCGACGCACGAACCGTCAGTCGCGGATTATCATGGAGCACCGTTTCCAAGCCGACCGCAATCGCCGCCACTTGCCTGCGGAGTTGTTGGACGGAGTCACGGGAAGCCTCACTGGTAACATAATTACTGTGCCCACTATCCGCAGCAATGTACCCATCGAGCGTGGCAGCACACTTCCAGATGACAAATGGTCGGTTCTCTGTCACCCACACCCGGAAAGTCTCGTTCTGACGCTCCGCCAGACTCGCCAGAACTCCTTCCACGACCTCAATCCCTGCATCACGTAGGCGTCTTGCTCCACTTCCACGAACGTCAGGGTTGGGATCCGTTGACGCAAACACCACTCGCGTTACTCCCGCCTCAATCAAAGCATCGGCACAAGGCGGTGTGCGCCCGTGATGACTGCATGGTTCGAGGGTGACATAAATTGTAGCTCCTCTGGCGGCGTCCCCAGCCATACGCAACGCGTGGATCTCTGCATGCGGCCCACCAGCCTTTAAATGTGCCCCCTGGCCGACAATCTCTCCGTCCTTGACGATGACGGCCCCCACAAGAGGATTCGGTGACGTCTGACCGCTTCCAAGTTCCGCGAGTTGAAGTGCGATTTGCATATACCGTTCGTCATCCATAGCATTTCCATCCTCTAACCGATGTGCCTTAACTTAACTCGCTACGTGCGTCTTACACCAAAGCATCGGGACCCCACATACTGTCCCCCAGGGACCTGCAAGTGTTCCGTAACTCGCCGCATGCCCCTTGACGCACAAAGCCCCTCCAGTCTCTGGAGGGGCAGGCCAATCAATCATCTCAACACCTATGTGCAGCTGACTCCAGAGTCTGACTCCAGAGTCTGACTCCAGAGTCTGACTCCAGAGTCTGACTACAGAGTCCGACTACAGAGTCCGACTACAGAGTCTGACTACAGAGTCTGACTACAGAGTCTGACTACAGAGTCTGACTACAGAGTCTGACTACAGAGTCTGGCTACAGAGTCCGACTACAGAGTCTGACTACAGAGTCTGACTACACATACAGAAGGCTGGTTCAGGAAATAAAACACACCTTAAACAGCCCTGTGTAATTCCAGGTCTTAAGCGAATGGGTTCCTTCTTTTATCCGGACTATACCGTCGGTACTGGATTTGCACCAGTTCCTGCCTTTCGGCTCGTGGACTTCGCGCATGCGTCACCACCGATCGGGAATTGGCTCTCGCCTCACCCTGCCCCGAAGGAAAACTTTTTAATTTGTTAACATGATATGCGTAAGGTTATCCTCGGTCAAGTCCGCTCTTCACAACGGTTTCTGTCTGGTAACGGACCTTTGAGTACGGCGGCACACTTTCTGTCACCCATGCGTTACTGCCAATGACACTGTCATGTCCGATGACTGTATCGCCGCCGAGCACTGTCGCATGGGCATAGAGGACCACGCCGTCTTCTACGGTTGGGTGGCGCTTGGTCTTGCGCACCATTGCACCATCGTCGTCCCGTGGGAAGTAGAGCGCGCCAAGGGTGACCCCTTGGTAAATCTTGACGTGATTTCCGACGACCGCTGTCTCGCCAATGACAATACCTGTACCGTGATCGATCATAATGCCCCGCCCAAGCTGTGCCCCAGGGTGAATGTCGATGCCCGTCATTTGATGCGCATATTCGGTCAGCATCCGTGGCAACAGAGGTACATCCATGTCATACATGACATGCGCGGTTCGGTACACAAGCAGGGCCAGCAAGCCTGGATAAGTTAGGATGATCTCGTCGTAACCTGACGCGGCGGGATCGCTGTGATAGGTTTCTAAAACATCCTCCCGCATCATCAGTTGCAACTCGGGGAGTTCCTGCAGGATTTCATCTGCTTGTTTACTCGCAAAGGCGAGCGACTCTGGTGTTCCGTACAGGTGTGGACAACGCTTGAACGCCGCCCGATGAATTTGCTCTGCGAGCAGTGCATGTAATCGTTCCACACACTCAGATATCTGCCCGGAATCCTCAGGCCGATAGTAATTTGGAAGCAACACCCGTTGGATGCCCTTCACCAGGTTCTCAATCTGTTCTGGTTCCGGATGGCACGTCCGCCCCTGAAACCACTCTGCGCTCTGCCGCTCGAGTTCCGCCGCGATATCCGCTCTGGTTCTCACTTTGTCACACCTTCCTCCAACGTTCACTCAAAGGCCTTCGAACGTTTATCTCGTGGCGGTGCCGCAGCATCAGCCAAACGTAGAAGCGTCGACCCTGCGTATCTGGCCGACGCGTAACAAACATACGTATCATATATACTTTATCACTCAGTTCACTTGGGAACAATGATGAAATGTGCACAGAGATGGCGTGTCTAGGCGCCTCGTCCTACCGCCACTGAACTATCGGACGGCTCCTCTGCGCTTTGGCCAACATGGAAGATTATCACACGGTGCCAAGACTTGTCACAAGATAGACGACGTTCAGCCCAATAATGATCACCGTGATTCCAGAGGCAACTACGGTCACCCAGCGGTGGTTGACCAACTGACCCATCAACTCACGATTTCGAGTGAACCACACCAGCGCAATCAGCGGCGCAGGCAAGGCAATACTGAGAATGACCTGGCTGAGCACCAGTGTCTGCATGGGGTCGACACCTAAGGCCACAATCACAACGGTCGGTATCATCGTGACAACCCGCCGCAACCATACAGGGATGGAGAACCCCACAAACCCCTGCATAATCAGCTGACCGGCCATGGTGCCTACTGCAGAACTCGAGATGCCGGAGGCGAGCAAGGACACCAGGAAGATGCCTGCGGCCGCGGGTCCGAGCAGCGGATCGAGTGTGTGATAAGCGGTGGAAATATCTGCGATTTGTGTGCGCCCTGATGAATTAAAGACAGCCGCCGCCATGTACATCATTGCAAGATTGACAATGCCGGCGAGTGTCATGGCAATGATGACGTCCAACCGTTCAAATCCGTAGATGCGCTTTGCCTGCTCCTGACTCTTCGGGACGATACGGCGCTGCGTGAGCCCGGAGTGAAGGTAGATGGCGTGTGGCATAACCGTGGCGCCAATGATTCCAACCATCAACATGACACTGCTCGGCCCACCGAGCCAAGGTACTACCAGGTGAACAGCAACAGCCTTAAATGAAGGGCGCGACAGAATCGTCTCAAGTAAGTAGGCCATGGCGATTACGCCAAGGAGCACACCAATGAAAATCTCCAAAGGGCGGAACCCAAAGCGCTGCAGCATGAGAATCACATACGTGACAACACCGGTCACGACTGTGGCGATGAGTAATGGTATGTGAAACAGGAGGTTGAGCCCCAGGCTCGCTCCAAGAAATTCTGCCAAGTCTGTGGCCATCGCGGCCACTTCTGAAATCACCCACAGAATCATATTGACGTAGCGCGGGAAGTGCTCACGGCACAGTTCCGGCAGGTTACGCCCAGTGGCAATGCCAAGCTTAGCGGACAGTGCCTGCATCACCATCGCCATCATGTTGGCCAACACAACGACCCACAACAGACGATAGCCAAACTCCGAACCACTTTGGATGTTGGTGGCGTAATTCCCGGGGTCAACGTACGCAATAGCTGCAATCAAGGATGGGCCGAGAAACGGCAGCAGAGCTCTAAACCCCCGACGATGGCCCATCATGGCCTGTTGTCCAGCCCTTACGGTACGCGTCTGATGTCTTGCTTCAGACTGTGAAACCGCAATGTCGTTCACAAACGGCACCTCCTTCTCGAATCATGATTGGTACGTTATCCGCGCCACAATAGTTTCCCGCCTGAAAGAATGTTTCTTTCACGACAATGTTTTTCCCTTGGGAAACTTTCAGATTTATTATATGCTACTGTTTCTCAAAAGTGAATCCCCCGCTCCCTGGAAACCGCACGGAATTCCACATGTCTTTGGTATAATGGCTGTCAAGAAAGGACGGATGAACGAATGACAACGGATTTTGACGCGTACTTACATAATCAACGCGATAAGCATCTGGATGAGCTTCACGAATTCCTTCGATTCCCTAGTATTAGCACGCTCAGCGAACACGCTTCTGACGTCGTTCAATGCGCAGAACATCTCGCGAATCTGGCTCGTCAAGTAGGATTCGAGAACATCCAGCTTCTGCAGACCCCGAAACACCCTGTGCTCTATGCAGACTGGCTTCATGCAGAAGGCAAGCCAACGGTCCTCGTGTACGGCCATTATGATGTCCAACCGGTCGATCCGCTGCACCTCTGGGAGACACCCCCATTTGAACCAACCATCCGGGACGGCAAGATTTATGCACGCGGATCGAGCGACGATAAAGGACAAGTGTTCATGCACCTGAAGTCGTTTGAAGCCCTGCTTCAGACGACTGGAACACTCCCAGTGAACGTCAAGCTCTGTATTGAGGGAGAAGAGGAGATTGGCAGCCCGCACCTGCCCGCAGTTCTGGAACAGCACAAGGACTTGTTTGCAGCAGATGTACTTGTCATTTCTGATACCACCATCCTCGGACCAAACAGACCATCGGTCTGTTACGGTCTGCGCGGACTCGCCGCGCTCCAAGTTGATGTTTACGGTGCAAAGGGAGATTTACACTCTGGTCTTTACGGTGGTTCCATTCAAAACCCGCTGCATGCACTCGCAGAACTTCTGGCGTCCCTTCACGACAAAAACGGTGTCGTAAAGGTGGAGGGATTCTACGACGGCGTACAAGAAATTTCTACGGAAGAGCGCGAGGCCTTTGCCAAGTTGGCACCAGACGATGCTGCACTGGCAAAGTCCCTCGGTGTGAGCGAACTGTATGGCGAAGCGGGCTATACGACGCTTGAACGCCAGTGGGTGCGCCCAACCCTTGAACTCAACGGCGTGTACGGGGGCTTCCAGGGTGAAGGAACGAAGACTGTCATTCCGAGCTCTGCGCACGCGAAAATCACCTGTCGCCTGGTCCCGCACCAAAATCCATCCGATATTCAACAGAAAATCAAGAAGCACCTTGAAGAGTTTGCGCCTCCGGGCGTACGCGTCGAGGTATCGCTTCAAGACACAGGGAATCCGTATGTGACACCGTTTGACCACCCCACCATTCAACTGGCAGCGACCGCTTATGAACAGGCTTATGGGGTGCCGGCTGCCTTTACGAGAATGGGTGGGTCCATCCCTATCGTCGAGGCTTTCGCGAACGTGCTCCATATCCCGGCCGTGTTGATGGGCTTCGGCCTGGATACCGAAAACTTCCATGCTCCAAACGAGCATTTCTCACTCGAAAACTTTGACAAGGGATTACGAACGCTCTGCTACTACTGGTTGGGTCTTGACGAAGCTTTTCACAGCCAGCAACAGGCTTAGGTTTGGGAAGTCGCGTGAGTTTTGCTTTCAGAGGGGTATGCGTGTCGAAGGAGTCTAATCATCGATGTCGATAACACTGACCATCATTACCGTGGTCTCGTGGCTGCTGCTTCTAGTCATGGTGTTTCAATACGAACGTCTGGACAAACGCATGGCCACGCTCAGCGTTCTGACGCAAGAGATGTTACAAAATCAGCGTGCATTAATGGAGCATGTCGGAGCTACACGATCCGATGGCGATGAAGTAAAGCGCCTCCGTCAACTCGTTGCCTCTGGGCAAGTGCTCGAGGCGCAAGCGGCCTATCGCGCCTGGAGCGGTGCCACACACAAGGAAGCCCTACTTTATATCAATGCGCTTCGAACGCAAGCAGATGACGGCAGTGAACCACGTTCCGTCGAGGAAACCTCCGAGAAAACGGACTGAATCAACACAAATCAGGCAAAATGGTTCAGTCAAAAAGGGTTCAGCCCAGAGTCCAGCAACACAGGCTCACAAACACAGGCTCACAAACACGGGCCACCCACAAGAGGCCACCCACAAGAGGCCAAAAGTACGCTGTGCATGAACAAAAGCCACCCGATGACCCGCGATTTGCAGGTAATGGGGTGGCCTCTTTACATTGGTGCCGAGAGACGAAGCAAAAATGCTTACCGTTCGAATTGACGGGTAATCTCTTCTTCTACATGCGGATTGAGAATGCGCAAGTGCGTACCCTTCATGCCGAGTGACCGACTCTCAATCGTACCGGCACTCTCCAATTTACGGATGCTGTTGACAATGACGGAACGAGTTACACCGTGATCGTCCGCAATTTGGCTGCTGACTACGATGCCGTCGGTAGACTCACCGACTGCATCCATGAGGTACTTGGCAGCCTGCAGTTCGGAAAAGCTGAGGGAGTCGACGGCCAAGTGTGCGAGTGCACGCAAGCGCGCCTCTTCTTCCTTGCGTTGTTGCCTTGCATGGACGACTTCGAGCGCAACGATAGTGGCACTGTACTCAGCCAAAACCAGGTCCTCGTCGTCAAACGGCTTGGAAGAGCGGGCAAATACCAGAGTACCTTGTCGTTCCCTCGACCCAATCACGGGTGCAATACTAATGTACTTGGAGCGAAATGATTCGTTCTCCTCTGGGGAAAAGACATAAAACGGCGTCTTGTCCTCGAGGTTGGAAACGGTTTGCTCGATGCGAAGCAGGTGCTTGTTGAAATCGCCAGGGAATCTTTGTTCCTTGGTCATGATGTTCAACCACTCTTCAGTGAGTGCGTGTTCGTGCACCGCGTACCCCAAAATCTTGCCTTTGCGCCCGACGATGTAGACATTGCAGGACATGACTTTACTTAAGAACTCCGCCACATCATGAAAATCAACTTGATTGTTTGACGTGCGCAGAATCTGTCCTAATTCTTGAACTTTGTCGAGAAGTTTCACGTTATCATTCTCCTAACACAGACGATTTGACCGTTCTGGAAGTTTTAGGTTGTCTCCCGCAACTCCAACAGTAACTCTACCACATAACATTCTGATTACTACAGCTCAATTTTAAACATTTCGCAACAGCTTCAAACATTATTTTGACGCAAATCGACAAAAAATTTCGTCAATCGACGTCCGCCCCAGTACTGACAGGCTTGTGCAGCCGAATCAGGCGAATGAGACCTTCAAGCGCTTCCGACCAATCGACCTGTTCGATGCCCGTACTGCGCACCGCAGTGTCCATCATGTCTGGATTCGCCCTTTGATACCGAGCAGCGGCCGTCGCGAATGACAGCAGACTATCGCGTTCAAAGTCGTACAGCCTCGTCTGCGCACAGTAGGTCTGGGCTGACCAGGGATTGAAACTTTGCGATGGCTCCATCAGGACGACTTGTCCACCGGGTTTGCAGACGCGAACAAGTTCACGCATCAAAGGCGCAGGGTCTTCATACATGAACAGTAAATTGAGACAGGTCACAATGTCAAAACGGTCATCAGGGAACGGCAGGCTCTGGATGCGCCCGGCAACCACCGCGGCATTGCTGACGCCGTAGTCGGCGAGGTTGCGGTTCGCGCGCTCCACCATGTCGGACGATGCGTCTACACCTGTGACAAACTCTGCTCTTTGCGCAAGCAAGGTAACAAACTGTCCAGGTCCACAGCCAACATCGAGGACCTCATGGCTAGGGTGAATACCCATCCAGTGTACTAGTGTGCGCTCGACGCTCTTTTGCCAATCGGTCTGACCTACCATATCAAAAAAATCAACTGCATTGTTGACCACGCCCTGCGACCCCCTTTGCTATCACCCCGCTTCTACTTGTCCACATGCCTACATACGTATAGCTTGTAGAAGCTGTAAACTGGGCGTGTCCGACGGCACGGCTGGAAATTGTCTGCAGGAGGGGTGACATGAACAACACCATCGACATCTTCCTTGTCATTCTCGCTGCATCGTTCGTATTCACCACTTTGCTGAGCAAAATACCCTTGTTGCGGATACCATCTGCTGTCGGTTACCTGCTGTTTGGCGTGCTGCTGCACATGGGTGTGATTCAGATGGGCGACGAAGAAATGCGCTGGATTACTCAGCTCGGTGACTTTGGACTATTGTTCCTGATGTTCCTGTCCGGCCTGGAAGTCGACATAACACTGCTTCGCCCCCAAGCATGGCGCGACACATCGTTCAATCCGCTCACCCTGGCCACGACGGCATTTCTCGCGACACTTTTGTTTTCCTACGTCATCTCACTGTGCATAACCGGTTTGATTCCAGGCCATATCAATCCATGGATGCTGACGCTGCTGTTGTCAACGACGTCGCTCGGAATCATACTTCCCATACTGGAAGAAACGGACATCCTCCACACCGAATTTGGACAAGTCCTGCTTATCTACGCCCTCATCGCCGACCTCTGTACTATGCTCCTAATCTCGCTGTTTATCAGCGCTAGTACATCAGGCCGGTTGTCGGACTTCATGCTTGGTCTCATCCTCATCCCAGTCGTCGTCCTTGCGTACCCGGTCATCCTGCTGATGAAAAAGTCCCGTCGTGCCAGGAACTTGGCTGGAGACGTACAAAACCGCATGCGCGCAATGATAGCCTTGATGGCTGCCTTCTGCGCCATTGCGGATTTCAGCGGATCGGAACCGATACTGGGAAGTTTTCTTGTCGGGATTCTCGTTTCTGCCATTCCGTTCGCTTTCAAAAAGCGCCTGCGGGATTACACGCATGGGATTGGCTACGGCTTCTTGATTCCCATCTTCTTCATTTCTGTCGGGTTAAACTTTAACTTGTCGATACTCAAAGAGTCCAGTTCGATGTTGTGGGTCCCCCTGCTCCTTGGTGCCGCATTTCTTGTTAAAGTTGGACCCGCATGGCTGTTTCGCAAGCATTTCGGCCGCAGAGGTGCTCTCGCCGGTGGATTTCTGATGTCTGCCCGACTCGGCCTGATTGTTGCAGCTGCCGATATTGGTGTCCGGATTGGCGCTCTGCCGCAATTCCTCTCGGAAGCCATCGTTATCGTGGCAGTAATTACCTGTCTGGCTGCGCCCATCATTTTTGTCTATCTCTACCGCGTGGCGACGTAGCACTTCAGGCGCTGCCACGAAGCTTCAATTAGCCATCCATCCGGTCAAGGACTGTGGTGTACCCGTCAGAGCCATAATGTAAGCAACGCTTCACCCGACTGATGGTCGCCGTGCTCGCACCAGTTTCTGCCTCAATTTGATGATAAGTGTATCCCTTTCGCAACATTCGTGCAACTTCCAGCCGCTGTGCGAGGGACTTAATTTCACCAATTGTGCACAGATCGTCAAAAAATCTGTAGGCTTCATCGATGGTCTCGAGTGTTAGTATCGCCTCGAACAATCTTTCCAGTGACTCGTCACGCAGTTTGTCGAGCGGCATAAACTCACCGGTCCTTATCCGTGAAATGACCAACCTCTTTCACACCAGCTAACCTCTTTCACACCATCTATCACGCACAGCATCCTATGATACCACTCTTCCATGCTTGTACGCTATCGCCGATGTTCAATTCTCCGCATTGTTCTGCCTACTTCAGTTCAAGCATCAGTCGTTCCGGGTCTTCTATCAGCCGCTTCATATGATTCAAGAACCGTACCGCCGTAGCACCGTCAATCACGCGATGGTCAAATGACAAGGAAAGGGTTAAAACATCCCGAATCACGACCTGTTCATCAACGGCGACTGGTTTGCGTTGAATCTGATGGACGGCCAAGATAGCGACTTCTGGGAAATTGATAATGGGCGTGGCAAACAGACTCCCTAGCGGTCCCATGTTTGTCAGCGTAAATGTGCTTCCCCTCAAGTCTTCGGCAAGTAAGGTTCGTGTCCGCGCACCACTCGACAACCGATAAATTTCCTCACCGATTTCCTGAACGGTGAGTCTATCCGCATGACGCAGGACCGGCACAAACAGGCCATCGTTTGTATCGACTGCGATGCCCATGTGATAATCCGGCAGCAATTCAATCTCTTGCGCTTCTTCGTTCAGGCGTGCGTTGAAATACGGAAATGCCTTGAGCGCAGAAACGGTTGCCTTTACGAGGAACGGCATGTAGCTGATACGCTGTCCTTCGGCTTCAAGGGTTTGGTTCCAACGCTTGCGCAGACGCACGAGTTCAGTCGCATCGCATTCGTCAAATGCGGTAACGTGGGGTACCGTGAACGCAGCACGTTTTACCTGTTCTGCAGTAGCACGCCTGATGCCCCGAAACGGGATGCGGGTCGGTGTGCGTGTGGGTTCATCGTATTGCCGACTCTTCGGGAACAATGGCTTCTTGACGGAGTCGCTGTCCTGGTCAGGTGGCTCTCCTACCCGCTGTTGGCGCTGGCGTTCTCGCTCAGCTTGCCGTACAGCGGTCCATAACAGCGACCCAGTCCCATCTTCCTGATTCAACGTACGTCGACGGATGATTTTCCCATCTTCTCGCTGAACCATTGTCTCCGATGCTTCATCAATATCTTGCTTCAAGATCCGTCCATCAGGTCCAGTCCCTACAACGGCGCCAAGGTTAACCCCTTTTTCCCGGGCATAATGCCGCACCCCCGGTGTTGCCTTCGGCCGGAGTCCGGCTTTCCTGGACGCTTCGGACAGCTCTTCCTCCTGATGGCCATCCGGTGTCACCGCAGCTTCAGACGAGATGTCAAGCCGTTGACCCATCGCTGAATCCTGGGCATGTTCAGATGGGCCCATCAACGAGGAACGAACCGTTTCAATGGTCACGAGGACTTCGCCGACTTTTGCAATCATGCCGGGAGTTGCCCGAATCTCACCCACAAATCCCGATGCAGGAGCAGGCAGTTCCACCAGTGCCTTGTCTGTCTGCACCTCTACAATCGGTTCCAGTTCAGAGACACGCTCTCCTTCTTGGACCAACCATCTGACAATTTCCGCTTCATGTATGCCTTCGCCGACATCAGGCAGGCGAAACTCCACCATGGCCAATCGGGAACCCTCCCAGTAAAATGACTCCATTGATGACTCCGGAACGACTTCATCAACTGCTCCAAAACGACTCAGTCAACAACTCCAAACGACTCAATCAACAACTCCAAACGACTCAACCAGACGTTCATTTGGTATCTTCAGAGGTTCGCTGCATCTCGCTTAAAACTCCAAAACCTTATCAATGGCGCGCTCAATCCGCGTGTACGTCGGTGCATGCAAGTCTTCCAATTGAAACAGCGGTACCGGCACATCGAGTCCGCCGACTCGCGCAACCGGAGCCTCAAGGTCCAGTATACAATGTTCGTGGATTCTTGCCGACAATTCTGCTCCAAGTCCAAGGTTGGTGACGGCTTCATGAACGATAACAGCGCGTCCAGTTTTACGGACGGAGGCGAAGACGGTGTCCTCGTCCCACGGTGCCAGGGTGCGCAGGTCAATCACCTCAAGTTCAATGCCGCGCTGCGCCTCAAGTTTGGGTACAGCATCCATGACGTCCCGAACCATCGCCCCCCACGTAATCACCGTGACGTGCCTGCCCTCTTTGACGACCCGGGCCTCTCCAATTGGCACTGTATATGCTTCGTCCGGGACGGACTGGCGAAACGCCCGATAGATGTGCATGGGTTCGAGAAACAACACGGGATCGGGAGACTTCACAGCTGCCAACAATAGCCCCTTGGCATCATAGGGATTAGACGGAGACACCACGGTCAGTCCTGGCGTATGCGCGAAGAATGTTTCCGTGGAATCCGAGTGAAGCTCTGGGGCACGAATCCGTCCACCATAGGGCACACGGATGACCATCGGTACTGTGAAGCGACCGCGCGACCGCATTCTGAGACGAGCAACGTGAGATACAATCTGCTCAAAGCCGGAGTAGATGAACCCCATAAACTGAATCTCAGGCACGGGAATGAGTCCGTTTGCCGCCAACCCAACCGATGCACCAATAATACCAGCTTCGGCAAGCGGTGTATCGACAACCCTGTCTTCCCCGAATTCTTCACAGAGTCCTTCCGTCGCGCGAAACACGCCACCGTTTTTGCCAATGTCTTCACCGAGCAGAATCACACGCGAATCGTCGGCCAAGGCGGTCCGCAGCCCGTCGTTTACCGCCTGAATCAATGTCATCTCTCTCATTGCGATGGCTCCTTCGGTAATGAAGTCCGGATGGCATCCGCGGACAGTTCCGAGAGTAATGTGTCCCGCTGGCGTTGTAAGTACTTTGGTAAAGATGCATAGACGTGATCGAACAGATGAAGTGGGTTGACGGGTCCGAGAGATTCCATGATGGCGATGGCGCTGCGAATCGTTTCGTCAATCTCCTTTGCGAGGGCCGTTTCCAGCTCATCGTCCCAGAGTCCAAACGTCCGCAGCGACTGCGACAGCAGGTGCAGCGCATCGCGCTCTCGCCAGGCTTCAGCTTCGCCGGCGGGTCTGTATTTCGTCGGATCGTCCGATGTGGTATGCGGGCCGTAACGGTACGTCAGGGCTTCGATGAGTGTCGGTCCACCACCTTCGGCAGCACGCGATACCGCGTCTCGCACAGCTCGATAGATAGCAACGGCATCCCACCCCGGCACCCGTAAGCCAGTCACTCCGTACGCCGCAGCCTTTTGCGCAATCGTCTCCGTCGCCGTCTGGCGTGCGAACGGGACGCTGATAGCATACTGGTTGTTCTCACAGAAAAACACCACCGGAAGCTTGAACACACCGGCGAAGTTCATGGCTTCGTGGAAATCCCCTTCGGAACTCGCTCCATCGCCAAAGAAACCGAGGGCCACCTGGTCTTCCTTCTTCAGTTTTGCTGCCCATGCCAGTCCCGCTGCATGCGGCAGTTGCGTCGCAATGGGCACAGCGATGGGGAAGACGTTGACATCATGCGGTATTTCGCACCCCTCAGAACGTCCATTCCAGTACATCAGGATGTTTTCCATCGGCACACCGTGAACCATCATCGCCCCGTAATCTCTGTACGTCGGGACCACAAAATCCTGCGCACGAAGCGCAAGGGTACTCGCGACCTGACAGGCCTCTTGCCCTTCAAGCGGTGGATATGTTCCAATGCGGCCCGCCCTCTGTAACCGGACTGAGCGCCTATCAAACTCACGCAACAAAGACATCTGCCGATACATGCGAACAAGCATCTCGTGCGCGATGTCAGACGGCTTTTGCATCGGCGCGTTGATGCTGTCCGCGGCACGATTCTCCTCTACAGCGGGGAAACCCGTTGCCAGGGTGAGAGCCCCGTCGAACTTGCGCGTCGACTCTTCATGCACTGTCACGTCACGCTCCTTGTCGCGCAATACCTCGAATGCGCTTGATGTCGGCAATTAGATCCAACCGCTCTTCCACCAACTGATTTGCTGCCATGCTGGTTGGAATATTACGCTGTTCAGCCAATTCGTAGACCTGCAGGAGAATGTCGTAGATGGCCGTGGTCTTCGACAGCACCCGCTCTGGATTTGCACCGTGCAGTTCATCGGCCACCTGGATGAGACCACCAGCATTCACGAGGTAATCCGGTGCGTAGAGAATGCCCCGCGCTTTCAGCATCGATCCGTGCCTTTCTTCATCGAGAAGCTGGTTATTTGCCGATCCGACGATTGCCTTACACCGCAACCCTGGAATGGTTCGGTCATTCAGCACCGCGCCCAGGGCACAAGGTATCAACATATCGCACTCAAGGCTAAAAATAGCATCCGGACTCACCACGGCAGCGTCGGGAACGACATCAAAAAGGCGCTCGATGTTGGCTTTGACGACATCCGTTACCATCAAAATGGCGCCTTCCTCAGCGAGTGACTGAGCAACTTTTGCACCAACTTTCCCGAGGCCTTGGACCGCAAAAATTTTGCCTTTGAGGTTCGTACTGCCCCAAAGCTTCATTGCGGTCGCTCGAATTCCTTGCATTACCCCGTACGCGGTTGGGACAGATGAGTCTCCACTGCCACCGTATTCTTGCGGTACGCCGACAATGTAAGGGGTTTCACGTTTGGCCTGAACAAAGTCACCCGGGTACGTACCGACGTCAGTCCCTGTATAAAACCGGCCACCGAGCCCGTCCACAAACCGCCCCAGCGCCCGGAACATTTCGCCGCTCTTATCGGAAGCTGGGTCACCCCAGATGACACACTTGCCACCACCGTTGTCAACGTCTGCAATCGCACATTTATAAGTCATCCCTCGCGATAGACGCAACACGTCAAAGAGCATTTCCTCTTCACTCTCATAAGGACGCATCCGACATCCTCCGAGTGCCGGACCGGCAGTCGTGTCGTGGATGGCGATAATCGACTTCAGACCCGTCGCCTTATGCTGACAAAAAATGACCTGTTCATGACCGTACTTCTCCATCTCTTCAAAAATCCCCAACAGAAACCCCTCCCATGGAACTCTTCATGTTCATGTCAAATGCTTCATGTCAAATGCTTCATGTCAAACGCTTCGTGCTCGTACGGAACATTCCACGTAGAACGCGTCATGTGTTGCGACTATTCTCTCGCAGCAAGCGCTGAACCAAGCCTTGCGATGCCCTGTACCTTGAATCTCCGGTCTGCGTCCATAGTGTCCTGAGTGTGTAGCCTATTGTTGATGCACCTAAGGCAGTCAACCAGTCGTGCGGGCCGGATGGATAATTGGTGCCAAGCCGCATCGCAAGGTCAATGTCTGCAGCGGATGCTGTTCCTTCGTACCGCACTTCTTCTGCCTCGTTGAGCACCATCGACAGAACCCGCATCGCAACGCCGCCTATCCCATCCCGTATCAGAACCTCTTCGAGTCCGAGCGAAGCCCATAAGCCTCGCACAGTTGAGTCCACATCTTGAGACGCGAATTCAAAGTCAAGTTCGGGTTCGGATTTGAACTCGCGCGCCAATTCAGACTTGGACTGGGACTGGGATTCGAACTCGGATTCGCACTCGGATTCGGACTGGGATTCGAACTGACGTACGGACTCAATTTCGGCTTGCACAGGGCGACTCCATTCCACCACCGCGCCAAGGCCGTACTCACTCCGGATGGCGTTCATCGACCGTACAAAGCGTTGTTGGTGCTCACCCCGTCTCGACACCGCCCAATTCGGGGCAAGCGGCAGTGCTTGACTGCCTTTTGACAGGATAGCGGAGAACCCTCGCAGGCGCTCGGGTTTCTTCAACCAACTCGCCTGTGTGCTCGCCGAAGGGCCATGGAGTGAAGCCAGGATAATGGCATCGTCTGGGACACACTCTTCAATTGTCTGCAAGAGTAGCGTGTGAAACATCGAATGGCCCGCAACACTCACTATGACCGTAGAGACACGGACGCCTTGCAGATGGCTTCTCACCGCCGCCAACCGCTGTAACGCGATGTCAGGATAAGCTGGATTGATGGGACCGTCAAACAGCAAACTCCTGTCTGGTGAATTAAAGCGTGACTCAATCAGGACCGACAGAGCCTGCGCAAGCGGCGTGTCGCCGATGACTACCGGAGGCAGATGTGGTTCATTTGCGTGACCCACCACACCACTTGTACTGCTCGGGCCACTCGTCGAACCACTCGTCGGATCACCCGTCATACCAGTGTCCGCGGTCCTTAGCGACACGCCGGAGAACGGATGGGGGGCAGTTTTCACCTCCACCGCTTTGCCTACCTCCTCGTCGTAGCGATAGAACCCTCTTCCCGACTTTTTTCCGAGGTGTCCAGAGAGCACCTTCTGCTCCTGAAGGCGGTGTGGGCGGAATCTTGGTTCCTGGTGATACGCGTCGTAGACGGATTTCGTGACGTCAAAATTCACATCAATGCCAATCAGATCCATCAAGGCAAACGGCCCCATTCGAAAACCTGCTGCCTGCTCGAGGAGTCTGTCCACAAGGGTGTAGTCGACTCCGCCCTCACCGACGATTTTGAGCGCTTCGCCATAAAAGTTTCGCGCGACTCGGTTCACGACAAAGCCCGGTGTGTCGCGACAGACAATCGTCTCTTTGCCGACGGTCCTGGCGAACTCCGTCACCCGTTCAACAACCGATGGTGCGGTATCCTCCCCCACGACAACTTCGATGAGCCGCATCACCGGGGCCGGATTAAAGAAATGGAGGCCCACTACGCGATGGCGGTGCACCAACCCTGATGCAAGCACCGTAATGGACAATGAGGACGTGTTGGTTGCCAAAATCGCATCCTCTTGACAGACCCCTTCCAGTTGCTGAAGCACCTTTCGCTTCAATGCCAGGTTTTCAGGAACCGCTTCGACAACCAGTCCTGCGTCCGTCAAGACTGACAAGTCAGTTGATATTTGCAGCCTTGCCAGGGATATCTCCATGTCTTCAGGAGTTAATCGCCCTTTCTCAACAGACCGATTTAGGCTGCGTCTAATACCGCTCAGCGCTCGTTCCAAAACTTCAGGCTGAACGTCGCAAATGGTTACCTTGTACCCTGCTGTCAGGGCCACCAGGGCAATTCCGGCCCCCATTGTTCCGGCTCCAACCACGCCAACCGGTATCTCCTTCTGCTTGTCCATGGCTTGCCTCCGTTTTGTGCCTTGCCTATGATGCAAAAGTACAGGAAATCCTGAAGCCTTCAGTTGTCACGAAGGTTTCAGTTGCCTTGAAGGCTTCAGTTGCCTTGAAGGCTTCGGTTGCCATGAAGGCTTCAGTTGCCATGAAGGCTTCAGTTGCCATGAAGGCTTCAGTTGCCATGAAGGCTTCAGTTGCCGCGGAACAACGGGGCACGCTTTTCTGCAAACGCGCGCACACCTTCGCGAAAGTCATGGCTTCTTCCTGCAACGTCCTGCAGTTGCGCTTCGCGCTCCAAAGCGTCAGGCAAAGACGCGTCGAAGTTCTGCACAATGGCTTGCTTTGTAAGTTGGTACGCAAGCGTCGGACCGGCCGCGAGTTTTTGTGCAAACTCCATCGTACTTGAGAGCAGTTCTGCAGGAGGAAACACTCGATTAACGACACCCAGGCGATGAGCCTCTGTTGCATCAAAAACGTCACCCGTCCACGCTAATTCAAGGGCCTTCGAGAGGCCGACGAGGCGAGGTAGTGTATAACTGGTGCCAGAGTCCGGGGCCAGTCCAATCTTGCTGAACGCCATCGTAAACTTGGCGTCGACAGATGCAAACCTCAGGTCACAGGCAAGGGCAAAACCCATCCCGGCTCCAGCGCAGGCACCATTGATGGCGGCGATAACGGGAACACGCATGTTTTGCATCTTCGCAATTAAGATGTTGTAACGCTCGCGGACGGAGTTTGCCAGACTTATACTTTCGTCCACAGCAATCCTGTCGTTAAGGTCTTGACCAGAGCAGAATCCTCTGCCAGCACCCGTAAGCACCACGGCACGCACACTCGGGGCGCTGTCAGCCAGTTTGAACGCTTCGTAAAGTTCGTCTCCCAAGGTCTGATTAATGGCGTTCATGACACCCGGTCGATTGAGTGTAATAAGCGCCACGCCCTCGTTTTCTTCGTATAAAACGGTGTCAAAGTTCATCGTCGAACTCCTCGCTTTCAATCTAGGGCCTTGGAAATGTATGCGGTTACATCGTTCGTCACAATCGAACTCCATCATCCATTCTATCGAAAATCTGTCGAGTTGGCATAGAAACTTCTGTTCTTCACAGATTGTGCTGCATAGTCAGGCGTAGAGATTCCGTCCAGTAGGCATTCGGTGAGCAGTCGCATCCCAGCTCACTGCTGATGACCGCGCCTGCGGCGATGAGCGATGGCAACGTACAACAGATGATGAGCTGCCGCAGCACACGGTTGGCGATTAACGATGAAGAGACTCCACGACCTGAATGATATGACGAATCTCTTCAATCCTTGCCGCGATTTCAATGTGTTCGTCTGGTTCAGAAGACTCCAGTTCCGTCTCCAGTGCACGCAGGCGACGCTGCAAGCTTCTATCTACCTGTCGAATGGCGTCGCGATACCCTACCTCTTCTCCAGTTAGTCCCATGATACGCGCCTCCTAAGGCTCATCGTTGACATCAGAATTCGCCCTGACAATCGAACTTGTCTTCTGAGCATCGCATTTGTCTTCGGGTACCGAGTTTGTCTTCCGATGATGGAATCACACAATGAACTTCGTCTAATATTAGTATACTATGGACAGTTGACGGAAACACCTGCCAACTCTTAGGGGAGGAATCAGCGGATTTGTTTGGCCAATCGCAATTACCTGTTGTTGTGCTCAAGCCGATGACTTTACAGGATGCAAGAAGCATCTGGCGGGCCGGGCGGGGCGATCCCGCTTGGCCCGAAACGTCCCGGACCCTCCGCGGATTTCGGACCATGGTCACGGATTGGCAAGCGGCAGAGGTAATCGGATGGGGAGCCTTGCGGGCCGTTCACTTGTATCCCCCGGCCTCCTCCCCTGTGATTGGATTCGTCACCTTCGAGGAAGTGGGCGAATCCTGGACAGGTCCATCGCACAAAGCTGTTGAATGCGGCACCTATGTTGTGCCTGCTTACCGTGGACTGGGACTCAATCGACGGATTAAGGCTGCGTCTGTATCCCTCGGATTCACGGCACTCGGTGCAGATTCTATTTTATACGCCGTCCCACTGGTGAACCAGGTGGCGATGCGGTCTCTTCAGCGGATCGTCGGGGATAACACGGATAAGGTGCTGGCAGAAACCCGCTTTCAAAAGTGGCTCCGCTATCGTCAATGGAAGGAAGGAACATCATTTCAGTTGTTTGTTATTAGTCTAGAATCCGCTAAAGCCTGTCACCTGTTGGATCCAGATGGTTATGACGGTCATCTTATTCGTGAATAGCAGCACCCCCATGATGACAAGGAGCCAACCGCCGACTTTGGATATGACTTCGGTATAACGCAGCACTGGCCGGAGTGAGGAGAGAGTGACGGCGAGGACCAAAAACGGAATGGAAAATCCGAGTGCATAAGCCACCATGTACCATTTTCCCGCCTCCGGATGGGCAACAACCATCGTTAGGACAGCGGCCAAAATGGGGCCGATGCACGGTGTCCAGCCGGCAGCGAACGCCACCCCAACCAAAACGGATCCCAGATAGCCGAGCGGTTTTGAAGGGCCCATGTGGATCCGACGTTCACGCATTAACCACCCGCTCTTGAGCACACCCGCCATGAATAATCCCATCACGACGACCACGGCGCCACCTACAAGCCGAACTTCAGTACGATACTCCCGCAACACCCCGCCTAGTGCAGTGGCGCCAAAGCCGAGCGTGATGAACAGAAAAGACAACCCCACGCAAAACCAGAACGCGTGGACAAGCGCTCGCCGCCTTGCATTCGTTCGGGTCGAGTCGGTCCCCGGTGCAGCCAGCGAAACGCCGGAAATGTAACCAAGATAAGATGGAAACAAGGGCAGTGTACAAGGTGAGACAAACGACAGGACCCCCGCACCAAAAGCAAGCCAAAGGGATACGTGTGCCGCCATGTGATCACCTCCTTTTTCAAATCGCGCCAATAGTCCAGCATTGAGGGACAACTCAGATAATCGAGGGACAACTCAGATAGATGTTAACACGATGAGGAGAAGGGTGCACGCCACAAGGATTGCGTTCGGCAAAAAGGGTAACCACGCTGGGGCTCGGGCTCGGGCTCGGGTGGCCCGGGTGGCCCGGGTGGCTCGGGTGGCTCGGGTGGCTCGGGTGGCTCGGGTGGCTCGGGTGGCTCGGGTCGCGGGTGCCTACCCACCAGTAGGTTACAAAAGTATCGCTATCTCACGATCCGCTGGGGTATACGCTCAAACCTAAGATGCAAAAGTATATCTACGCGTTGGAGGAGGGGGGTATCGGATAACCTGCAACGTACAGAACTATACCTATGATACCCCCTACCGTTGACGAATAAGGATACCGAAGGTAGCGCTATTTGAAATACATACCCCTGGGGGTTAGCGCCTAAAGTACAAATTGATATCTAGTTTCGAAGATATACCCCCTGGGGTTCCCATCGTAACGTAAACAGGTATCTCTAATCGTCATCAACGAGATCGGAGTTGTGTTACACATCATACCCCCAGGCCAACCAGGCGGGTAACCGGGTCGTAACCTGATAATAATGAGATTTTCAATCCGCTAGGATGCTACACGCGTGAAGGCCGATGACACGTGAATGACTTGCAGCGGGCTAGCCGGCCACCATTGGGCTTGAACTGGGGTACCGGCCCTGTTGGAAGATGCAAAAGTATCGCTATCTCATGATCCGCTGGGGTATCGGCTCGAACTTAAGATGCAAAAGTATATCTACGCGTTGGAGGAGGGGGGTATCGGATAACCTGCAACGTACAGAACTATACCTATGATACCCCCTACCGTTGACGAATAAGGATACCGAAGGTAGCGCTATTGGCGAAACATACCCGCGAGGGTATAAGCGGAAGACTCAAAGTGATACCTGCATAAAGCGGAATACCCCCAGGGGTTACAGGCCTAAGGATAATCGTTGCGCGAGCGGGACACACAAGCCACAAGCCACAAGCCACAAGCCACACCAAACGGTCCCATTCCATTGAGCAGAACAATCCGGCACCGGGCTCCCAAGCATAGAACGGAGTCGGTGCCGGAAGGTGGTCAATATTCTATTCTGCTAAACCGGCTTACTTGAACCAAGTGTTCACTAAACTCTGGTTGTCCTGAATCCACTTTTGAACGCCGGCATTCTTGCTTGACGCATTGTTGATGTCGAGCTCAAGGCTGCCGAGCTGTTGGGGCGACAGCTTGAAATTCTTCAACCACCCTGCAACGGTCGGGTTTGCGCCTGCCCAAGTCTTGTTAGCTTCGGTTTGAATCCATCCTGCGCTGCCGAAATCACCTTTCGGGTCAGACAGGTACTTCAATTGGTACTTTGTAAATGCCCAGTGCGGACTCCACAGCGTGACAACGACAGGCTTCTTGGCTGCATAGTCCTTTTGCAGCACGGTCAGCATCGCTGCCGATGAACTTGCTGTCAAATTGAGATTCAGACCGTAATCCTGCACCACCTTCTTGGCAGCAGCCATCTCGCCCGCACCAGGGTCAATGCCGACGATTTGATTTCCGAATTCAGACGCATGTGCATTTAAATCAGCGATTGAATGGATTCCACTGTCATACACGTACTTTGGAACGACAAAACCAATCTTTGTTCCCCCTGCGTACCATTTGCCGAGGTCTACCAAGTTGGATCCGAACTGCTGCATATAATGCTTATGGGTCGTCGGCAGCCAAGTGTCAAGAAAGACATCCAATCCACCCTTGGAAAGCCCAGCAAACAATGGTCCAGCATCACTCATGCTCGTCAGGGTTACGTGATACCCTTTTTGTGTTAAGAGGTCTTTCCACAAATATGACGTTGCAACGTCTTCAGACCAATCGACATAACCAATTGTGACGTTTTTGCTTCCTGTGGATGGAGCCGCTCCGGTTTGGTTGCTTGTGTCGTTGCCTCCTGAACTGCTCGCGGTGTTTGTGGATCCACACCCCGCCAACAACAGGCTAAGCATTGCAGCACCAGACAGCACAAATCCGATCTTTCGGCTTCTCAACAAGATTACATTCCCCCGTATTTTTGATTTACTTTTTATGTCATCCTCCTGGCGCGCACGGCAGCCGGGAAGGATGCCAACGCGGTTCAAAATGATACCTAGACATTCTAGTGGGCGCACAACATTCTTGTGAGCCCGCAAGAGTAACAGCGTGCCCACAACATTCTAGTGCGTGCACAACTGCAACAACGCGGCGTACAACATTCTAAGTCACGTGCAACGGCAATAACGTGACGTGCAACAGCACGAGCGACACACAGCATTATCAACAGGGCCGTACTGCGCGTGCGTCTGCGCCATCGAGAACACAGAACACAGAACGCTGAACGCTGAACGCTGAACAGAGCCTGCGACTACGCGGTCCTCTTCTTTGGCGTACCAAGTTTCTGAGAAATGCGGTCAAGCACGATGGCAAGAATCACGATACTCAGCCCCGATTCCACACCTGTGCCAACATTCACGGTTTCGAGGGATTGCATAACATCTGCCCCCAGTCCGCCGGCTCCCACCATCGATGCGATGACAACCATGGACAGCGCGAGCATGATGGTTTGGTTAATCCCGGCCTTGATGCTTGGCATCGCGAGCGGCAACTGTACCTTCCACAGGAGTTGCTTGTCGCTCGTTCCAAAAGCGCGAGCGGCTTCCACCAACTGTGCTGGAACTTGCAGGATTCCAAGTCGTGTCAGCCTCACAGCCGGCGGCATGGCAAACACAACAGTTGCGAAAATTGCCGGGACCATCCCAATGCTAAACAGCAAAAGAACGGGAACAAGGTAAACAAAAGCTGGCATCGTCTGCATTAAGTCGAGAATGGGTGAGATAAAACTGTGGACTCTAGTACTACGAGCACTCCAGATACCGAGAGGCAGTCCAATCAGCACAGATACCAAGGCGGACAGGATGACCATGACAAGTGTGATAATCATGTGATTCCAAAGCCGCAAATCCCAGACGAACACAAGCCCAATCAGGGTTCCAAGAGCAAGTTTCCAGCCGGCTGCTCGCCAGGCCAAAACCACGAACACTATGACGATGACCCACCATGGCACGTGCTGCAAGCCCACAGAGACCCCATCTACAACCGATTTGACAACATTCGAGACCCCTCCCAGGAAAGGTCCGAGTACTGTCGTTAGCCACTGTGTAAAAGCGTTTACCCAATTAGCCAACGGTAGTTTCGGCAACAACCTCCTCACCTCCCTGTTGTGACGCTAAGGTTTCTAGAATTGAGCTCTTCAAAATCAAGCCAAGAAGGATTCCGTCGTCATCCACAACCGCAAGTGGATACGGTGAATCGACCACTAGCTGGAAGAGAGACTCAAGCGGTTCAGATGGTTTGACGATTGTTACATGTGTCGTGCTCACGTCTTCCATCCAGTTTCTCTTGTCTTGGATGGCAAGCGCCAGGTGACTTGCGGAGACAATTCCTTGTAAATGACGCCGGTCATCAACCACGAACCCACTGGATAGCCCCGCATCACGAAGGATACGCAAAGCCACGTGCGGCCCGTCTTTGGCACGCAAGAGCGGAGTCGGTCGCTTCATCACGTCCTCCGCAACCAAAACCTTTGTCAGATCGACACCGCGTACAAACCGGGCGACGTAATCGTTGGCCGGCTGACTGACAATCTCCTCGGGCGTCCCAATCTGGACGACTTCACCGTCCTTCATCAGCGCTATCCGGTCCCCAAGTTTGAGTGCTTCATTAAGGTCGTGCGTAATGAACACTATCGTTTTTTTCAGTTGACTTTGCAGGTTTAAGAGTTCATTTTGCATGTCGTCACGAATCAGCGGATCTAGCGCGCTAAACGCCTCGTCCATCAGTAAGATATCCGGATTGTTTGCTAAGGCACGCGCCAAACCAACGCGTTGCTGCATACCACCACTGAGTTCGTCGGGGTATTGCGACCCGTATCCTTCGAGCCCAACCGAAGTCAACTGTTCCCTCGCAACTCTAAGCCGCTCTTCTTTTGCCACGCCCTGGATTTCCAGTCCGAACGCGACATTCTCTTCCACTGTCCGGTGTGGAAACAAGGCGAACTGTTGAAATACCATCGCCATCTTCTGCTGGCGAAAACGCAACAAGTCAGGCTTGCTGAGTTTCAGGATGTCCGTCCCCTCTATGACGATGGACCCAGCGGTTGGGTCAATCAGTCGATTCAAACAGCGCAGCAATGTTGACTTGCCGCTTCCGGACAAGCCCATAATGACAAACAGTTCGCCCCGTTCAATGTGAAACGTGGCATTGTTTACACCGACGTTCGCCCCCATCTTGTCCCTTATTTGGCTCTTGTCCATTCCTTGTCGAAGCAGTTGCATCGCAGCGTCTTGTTTGGGGCCAAATACTTTCGTGACACCTTGAATCTGAATCAGAGGTTCTGACACTTCATTCCCTCCCTTCAATCGCACGTGAGATAAATTGCAAGTCAAAAGGTATCTTCGGACATGCCAAGACAGTGCCGTGCTTCTTGCACTGCACACCCGTACTGTAACATATTCATTCATATAGCGTAAATTGAGCAGGTAGAAACAATCGCTCCACGAAACTTCACAAGGGGTGTCGCCACCCCCCGGTCCAAAGCCTAAAACCTACTGTACATCCGCTACCTTGACCAGTTGTTTGCCAATATTTTCGCCGCGAAAAAGTCCCAGAAATGCGTTTGGAATGTTCTCGAACCCTTCAACCACAGTCTCACGGTACTTGAGTTGACCGGATGTGACCCATTCTGCAAGCTTCGGAAATGCCTCACCAAACTGTCTTGCGTAGTCACTCACAATGAAGCCCTTAATCAACGCCCTATGAATGAGGACGTACGACAAATTGCGCGGCCCAACATCCACTTTGTCCAGATTGTACAGTGAAATCTGGCCGCACAGCGGAATCCGTGCGTTGTCGTTGAGGTTTGGCAACACCGCATCGGTCACATCTCCGCCGACATTATCAAAGTAAACGTCAACACCGTTTGGGCACGTTTCACGGATCGCTGTATAGAGAGATGATGCGGTTTTGTAATTGATCCCCGCGTCAAATCCCATTTCCTCTGTCAAGATTCGGAGTTTCTCGTCCGATCCGGCGATACCAACCACCCGACACCCATGGATCTTGGCGATTTGACCGACAGCCATCCCGACAGCCCCAGCTGCTCCAGACACAACCACTGTTTCCCCTGCCTTCGGCTTACCAATGTCGAGAAGCCCGAAGTACGCTGTTAATCCAGGCATGCCGAGCACACCCAAGTTCGTTGTCAGCGGCCCCAGGTTGGGATTGACCTTATGTACGCCTCTGCCATCAGACACAAAATAGAGCGCCCAGTTGAATGTCCCGCTGATAATGTCCCCTACGTGAAACGAAGGGTTCATGGATTCGATAACCTGACCGATTGCCCCCCCGGAGATGGGTTGGTCGATTTGAAATGGCGGAACATAAGACTTTGCGTCGTTCATTCGGCCACGCATATAAGGGTCTACAGACACAAACAAGGTCCGAATCAGAAACTCACCGTCCTTAAGCTTTGGCAAGTCTGATTCAATGAGTCGAAAATTCTCAGCTGTCGGTGTACCCTTCGGCCGACTGGCTAACACATATTCTTGGTTTTTCACTGTGACCTCTCCCCTCTGCAGCCAAATTACATCTGCACTGCAGACCTGTCAACGCAAACTCAACCGGATGGCAAGTCGACTGGTGCCCCGTCTACGATGGATTGCCAGCCACAATGAATTGACCACGAAACTCGGCGTGATTGTTTCCTGACGGATCGGACATGACGTCGAAATGTCCCGCAGTCCACGGTGAAAATGCAATATCTGTGGTGGCACCCGGACTCAAATCGCGGGAATAAATTCGATAATAGGGAATGGAGAATTGGTGATCTCGATGTCCGGTGTTCACGACATGTATCTCGATGGGCTGGTCAACCACGGCTAAAATATTGCTCGGAGTGAACCCATTATCTGTTAATTGAACGTTGACTTTCCTTGAGCCAGCGTATGCGGTGGACGGTGTCAAGACAGCGCCCGCAAGGACACACAACGTTAGTCCCATCCACAATCCTCCCTTTATTTTCCCTGCCTTGATTTTCTCTCCCTGCACGGTCTTCCCGTTCGTTTTCTCTCCCTTCACGGTCTTCCCGTTCGTTTTCTCTCCATTGAGGATGTCCCCTTTCATTTTCTCTCCATTCAGGATCTCACCTTTCATTTTTTCTCCCTTCATTCCCCTCGTCTCTATCTTCATTCCCCTCTTCTCTACCTTCATTCTCTTTCTCTCTCCTTCCAGTTTGCTCGCGTCCCCTTCCACCTGCTTTGCTCCCGTTTGCTCGTGTCTCCTTCCATTCGGTTTGCTTCCCCGTTTCCTGGCATCTCCTTCCATCCAGTTTGCTCCCCAGTTTGCTCTTGACTCCTTCTGTTACCCTTTGTACGCTCTTTAATCATTTGGTCCTGTCTAGGATGCATCTGACAAAGAAAGGACATACACCGCCCCGGAATAGTCACATGAGGCAAGGTCATGATAAGAAAACAGTCGAACACACATGCATCCGTTCTGCAGTACAATCATTTTTAGACAGAGTACAATCAACTCCACAGGGGGATAGATGGCATGCCGGTTTGGCTTATAGCTGTGGTCCTGTACATCGCACACCTTGTGGGACTCCTCGCTGTGGCAATCAGTGGTTCGAAGAAACCCGCAGCGACCTTGACTTGGCTGACATTTTGTTTAGTTGTGCCGTTCCTTGGGCTTGTCGTGTACCTTCTTCTCACACGGAAAGTCCAACGACGCAGTTCCTTACCGTGGGAGTTCCCAGCTACGAAGGAGACAGATGACGGCGTAAACCAGACGCTGAACATGGACCTTATCACGCCGAGTGCATCCGCAGCAGCTATTGCCAGCGCTGTCACTCTATTTTCATCGCCTCCTGTTCAAGCAGACCTTCGATCCTATATTTCCGGAGAATATTTTTACCAGGACCTCGTCAGTGCCATACAGGGTGCACGCTCGACGATTGATATTGAGTTCTATATTTTCCGTTATGATGAGGTCGGACAGGCTGTGGTGACTGCTTTACTAGAACGTCTCCAAGCTGGCGTAAAAGTGCGGTTTCTCCTTGACGGATTTGGCAGTCGAAAGTTCCCTCAACATGTACTGAAGCATCTGACTGCAGCCGGTGCACAGTGCAGAATTTTCTTCCCCATCCGGTTTCCGTTCTTGACAGCCAGCGTCAATCACCGAGATCACTGTAAAATCGTTGTCATTGACCACACAACTGCCTTTACGGGCGGCATGAACGTCGGCCGCGAGTACGCTGGATGGGACCCTTCCTATGGCCCCTGGCGCGATACCCATGTCAAAATTGAAGCCAAAGTCTCGTTGCCACTTGGAGACCTGTTTGAGGCAAACTTTGAACTAGGCACACCAATCCGGCATACGCAGGCACAGGTCGCAAGCGAAACCTCAACAGCGGCGTCCCGAGTTCGTGGAGTTCTCGCAAACGACACTCGCATAGACGTATCTCATGCGGACAAGACTCGCTTAAACGACGCGCGCTCAAATGACAACAGTCGAACCGACAACGCTGGAACCGACAACGCTCGAACTAACGACGCTCGTGCAGACGGAGGCCAGAGGCGGCCGGGCATTGAGGTACACAGCCGTGGACTCATTCAGTTTTTGCAGAGTGGCCCAGATACCCCCCGCCAGAATTTGCGAGAACTATACTTTTTGTGTCTGACCCAGGCGACCCGCCAGGTGGACATCACAACGCCATATTTTCTTCCAGAAAGTGACTTACTGATGGGACTATACACCGCAGTTGCGAGGGGCGTGCGCGTGCGATTGTTGTTGCCGGAACAAGTAGATCATCGCATGATTGGCTACGCCTGCCAGACGTACTTTCCCAGCCTGTTGCACGCGGGAGTCGAGATCTATCTGCGGCGCCCGGGGGTGCTGCATGCCAAAGTCATGACCGTTGACCAGCATCTTGCCGTTGTCGGTGCTGCAAACTATGATCTTCGCAGCTTCCGGTTGAACTATGAAGTGGCGATGGTGCAATACGGAGAGGCGTTTGTCGAGGAACTCCGGCAGCAGTTCGAGATGGATCTCGAGGTTTCGCGGCGACTCGAAATGCACGAGCTTCACCAATCAGTGTTTGACCGGATGAGGCACAATGCGGCGCGGTTGTTGGCACCGCTCATGTGACAGTCTTGCGGGAGAAGGTACGAACGTATTCATCGCTACGTATGTACTCCCTGCCTTTTGTACTCCCTGCCTTTTGTACTCCCTGCCTTTTGCACTCACTGCCCTTTGTACTCACTGCCTTTTGTACTCACTGTCTTGTGTAGTCACTGTCTTGTGTAGTCACTGTCTTGTGTAGTCACTGTCTTGTGTATTCACTACCTCTGCTCGCTCGCGAAAATGCACGACAAAATACGCTGCGTTCCCATTGGCGAAACGGGTAACTTTTGTATAATGAGATAGCAGAATGACACGGTGTCGAAGTCTCGTACCGAATCTATCGGAGCAACTGGAGGAATGGCTGCTATGCCTCAGTCCGCCGGAACAAAACAGCGGCTTACGCCATACATCAACTTTGACAGGGCTTCCTGGGGCGCGTTGCGGCTTGCCACTCCACTGCCTCTGACAGAACAGGAACTCGATGAATTAAGAGGACTTAACGTTGAGATATCCCTCGAGGAGGTCAAGGTCATCTACTTGCCTCTCTCTCGTTTATTAAACCTGTATGTTGGGGCTACGCAGAGCCTGTATCGAGCGACAAACTTGTTTCTCGGTAAACAAAGCGACAAAGTACCCTACATCATTGGCATCGCCGGGAGTGTCGCGGTAGGTAAGAGCACAACCGCGCGACTTGTCCGGGCCCTGCTCGCCAGATGGCCGAACCACCCAAAGGTGGACTTGGTGACGACGGACGGCTTTCTCTACCCGAACGCCGTGCTTGAAGAACGGGGCCTGCTCGCTCGCAAGGGGTTTCCGGAAAGCTACGACGTGCGTCGGTTGCTACAGTTCCTGTCCGCCGTTAAGTCCGGTGTAGACAAGGTTGAAGCCCCGGTATACTCCCATTTGGCCTACGATATCCTTCCTGATGAAGTCCAGGTCATCAACCAACCGGACATCCTGATTGTCGAAGGCTTAAATGTTTTACAGACCCAGTCCGGCGACAGAAGAGCGCAGTTATTTGTCTCCGATTTCTTTGACTTCACCATCTACGTTGACGCACCGGAGCACCATATTCGTCAGTGGTACGTCGACAGGTTCGAAGCCTTGCGTCAGACAGCCTTCCAAAATCCGGATTCATATTTTCATCGATATGCAAACCTGAGTCCAAGTGAAGCGAACGAAGTCGCGTTAAGCATATGGAACAGCATCAATGCGGTGAACCTCGGCCACAACATCGCTCCAACAAAGTATCGAGCGGACTTAATCCTCAATAAAGGCGCTAATCACGCCGTGCAAGAAGTGCACCTTCGCAAACTCTGATCGGCAATGAATGTCGTCTGTGCGCTTGGTTGACTCTCGCTGAGTCGGCACGATTTGCACACTGGATTTGCACACTGGATTGGCCGGCTGGATTTGCTCACTTACGTTTTTGCTCCGGGACATACAAGCGCTGGCCCGTTTTCTTGTTGTACCAAACGACCATCCGTATCCCTGTCGTCGGATCTATGGTCACCTCATCCGTCTTCTCAAATCCTGGCGGGATGTCGTCAATTTCCCGTGTTCGGCGCCGCCGATAACGGCTCGTGGTCTCGAGTGCGATGGCCACGATTAAGGCGCCGACCAACAGGTCAAGGAGAATGTATGCAGCAAAAATCTTCACCCCGACACCTTACGCAAAACGACGGCCGTTCCGTAGGCCACGATTTCAGACATGGTCTGACCAATCTCACTCGAATCAAAGCGCATCATCACGATGGCGTTCGCCCCCATGGCATGGCCGTTTTCGACCAACCTGTCGACTGCACTTCTTCTTGCATCCTCGAGCAACTCGGTGTATTCCTTGATTTCGCCGCCAACAATACTGCGCAAGCCTGCCACTAAATTACCGCCCAACCCCCGGCTCCGCACAACAACCCCGAAAGCCTGTCCGAGCACCTCTTCGACCTCATAACCTGGAACTCTCTCCGTTGTAACGACTAGCATCATAATCCCCCTATTCAGAAAGCGCTGACAGTCTGCACAGTTGCCCTGCGCGGTGGACGCGAACACACGCACCCGTCTTGTCACATATTGCTTTCGCTTTACTCACATTTTGCCTCAAAATCGCCTCAAGTGATCATGTTTTGTTGCGAAGTCCGTCATCGTCACGATTTCGTCATGGTATGCTGACTGCGAGGGGGGTTGTTTCGTGGATGTAGTCATTTTCGGAGGGAGCGGCCTAATTGGCCAAGCGCTCGCAAAAAGGGTTGTAGAGGCTGGAGACACCGCCTTTATTCTCTCGCGACACCGGGAGAACGAGAGCGGGCAGCGTCATGGCGCGCAGCATCAGGGCGCGCAGCTTCAAGGCGGACAGCAGCGAGATGGGCAGGCTCAAGGTCGGCGACCTCGCAGCCAACAGCTGACGGCTTACGGCACAACGATCCCTTATTCCTTGGAAACACTGCCCCAAATCATTGACACACTGCCTCTCCACCGTCCCTACGCGATTGTAAACTTGGCTGGCGAGTCAATTGCCGGAGGGCGATGGACAAAAGGGCGTAAACAAGCCATTTATGACAGCCGGGTCGTACTCACCAAAGCCCTTGCGAACGCCATCTGCAAACTCGAGCTGCCGCCGAGTGTCTTCGTCAGCGGATCGGCAGTTGGTTACTACGGCTCATCCACAACCGCCACATTTACGGAATCAAGCCTGCCCGGTGAGGGATTTTTGACAGACGTCACGTGTGGGTGGGAAGAAGCTGCGCAAATAGCCCTGCCTACTACGCGGGTGGCATTACTTCGGACTGGGGTTGTCCTTGCTGCCAACAAAGGAGCATTGCCGCAAATGGCCCTGCCGTACCGTCTGTTTGCAGGAGGACGTGTCGGTACAGGGTTACAGTGGGTATCCTGGATCCATATCGCGGACGCGGCTGGCATCATTTTGCATTGCATCAACAACGAACAAATTTATGGTCCCGTCAATGTCACCGCGCCTTGTCCCGTACACATGGATGAGTTTGGCAGATCTATCGCCGCAGCCCTCCATCGCCCCCACTTCATGCCTGCGCCGAGCCTCGCGCTGCGGACCCTATTCGGTGAGATGTCACAAATCATTCTCGAGGGACAGCGCGTACTGCCGCAAAAAGCACTCGATACCGGCTATGAATTTCAGTTCGACGATGTCCACGCGGCACTGCGTGACTTGCTCTCTCACGAGCACCCATAGAACATCTACGACCCGCTCTGGTCACGCACTATCCTTTCGTCCGAATGCCAGCCTTATTCCTTATTGGCTGTGCATGGCTTGTTGCCAGGCCCCAATGGTGTGCTCACCGAACATCGCAGAGACACTGCCCTGACTGGGAAACACTAAGGTAGGATACCCTTGTGGGACGAGGGTTTGCGATTTCGAACCGAGATAGTAATACTCTTTCACGTTCTGAATATGAAAGTAACTCATCTCTTGGTGCGTGATGCTGACTGCCTCAGACAGCGAAGTTCCAGGTGCAAATCCCATACTCACCAAGGTTGGAAACTGTGCCAGCGACTGCCGGTGTGCGTTCAGCAAAACTAAGGTTCGTTGGCAGTGTGGACACCAATAGGCGACAAACAAGATAGGGGTCTTTTTCGCGTCGAGGATAACTTTACTGCCGTTTGCATCGTACACCGTCACCGAGCCATACGTTGCTGCGCTCACACTTGTCGCATCAAATTGCGGATCCGGTGTCGCCGGTAAGTCCTTCAATCGGTTTGCAAATGGTGGATTCGCGTCCTGTCCCGCCGACCCCGCTGCTGCGTTCGTCGCCTGACCCGAAACGTTGCCGTTTGTTGAATTTACCGCACTGCTCGTACCACACCCTGTTATCATTACCGTCGTCAGCACGGCTAGCGCCAGGCCAGCCAGTCTAATGCGTCTCATTGCCTTACTACCCCTTCCACCCGTGCAGTTCCAACCGCCTAGTCCGCTTTTGCAACATCGTACCATGACTTGTCACTTGAATCATGTCCTGTGTACCGCCCACCATGGTAAAATGAACCAGAGAGAAACGATAAGGAGGACTGTACGTGCGCGTAGTCTTTGAACGAAATGTACCGATTCCTATGCGTGACGGCGTGATACTCCGAGCGAATGTATTTCGACCGGAAGCCGACGGGAAGTTCCCTGTCATCTTAACGCGTCTGCCCTATGGCAAGGACACTGGTTTTTCGTACGCGTTACTCGATCCGGTACGCATCGCCGAAGCCGGCTATATTGTCGTCATTCAGGACGTCCGCGGAAGGTTCTCCTCCGAAGGACAGTACAAGGGGTTCATCCAGGAATTCGATGACGGCTACGACACCGTCGAGTGGGCTCAGAATATGGAGGGGTCAAGCGGATTAGTCGGCATGTACGGAGCCTCCTACTTTGCCTTTACACAGTGGGCTGCAGCCGCGAGTGGTCATCCCGCACTGAAAGTCGTGACACCTATGGTCGCGTTTGACGACGGCTGGGAGGGCGTTGGTTTTCGCAACGGGGCGTATGAATGGGGCCTTGCGGCATCCTGGTACCTGGGTGCCATGTCTCTGCCAGAAATCGTCCGAGCCAAAAGGGACAGCCCTGATTTTCCGCTCGTTTTCGGCCAACTCGTCTATGATGTCGACCATCTATCTGAAAGCGGATATTTTGAGCTGCCCCTGAAAGATTTCTCCCCAATGAAACGTGCCAATGTACTCCCAGAGTTTTTTGAGCAAATGCTCGAGAATCGGTACACTGACGCGTGGCGTGCCATCTCCATTCATCCGCACTACGATTCCATGCAGGTTGATGCGCATCTGATTGGCGGTTGGTACGACGTGTTCCTTCAAAGCACCACCGAGAGTTTCGTGCGCTTAAAGAAACTCGGCCGTGAAGCTCGACTTGTCGTTGGCCCCTGGACGCACAGCAACTACGGAAATAGTGTTGGCGATCTCGATTTTGGCATGGCCGCCAACACCAACCTGCTCGACTTGAAATATGATTCGACAACGCTGCATCAGCGCTGGTTTGACGCAAGGCTCAAAGGCGTGGACAATGGCCTTGCCGATGAACCGCCCGTGCGAATCTTTGTGATGGGCGAAAACAAGTGGCGGTATAGCTCGGATTGGCCGCTCCCGGAAACTGTGTACACACCTTTTTATCTGTCCAGTGCTGGTCACGCCAATTCGTCCGAGGGAGACGGAAGATTATCGATGAATGCGGTTCGTCCAGCAGGGAATGGGGTCGGTTCAGCGGATGCCGTCCGACCAACAGGGGATGCCGTTCGTTCAGCGGTGAATGGGGTCGGTTCAACGGATGCGGCAAGCAGTGATACATATGTCTATGACCCGGAAAACCCAGTGCTCACAAACGGCGGAAACTTGTTGATGACGTCCCAGTATCCTCCCGGTCCGAAGAACCAAGCGGCGACGGAAGCGAGAGAAGACGTCCTCGTATATACATCCGATGTACTGACTGAGCCACTCGAAATCACAGGTCCCTTAAAGGCAAAATTGTGGGTGGCAAGTTCCGCCAGGGACACCGATTTTGTGGTACGCCTCTGCGATGTTGATGAGAAGGGCCAATCGTTCAACTTGGCTGACGGCGTGGTTCGGATGAGCTACCGCAGCAGTTTCGAAGAACCTGAACTGATTGTTCCAGGTCAAGTCTACGAAATCGAAGTCGATCTTTGGGCCACGAGTAATGTTTTTCTGCCCGGACACCGAATTCGGGTTCAAGTGACGAGCAGCAACTTCCCTCGCTGGAATCGGAATCTCAACACCGGTGCATCCAACGAAGCATCAGTGGAGGTTGTGACTGCCACCCAGACCATCCTTCACGATGCGCCGCATCCGTCGCACATCATCCTGCCCGTCATCCCGAGGTAGCTCCAGTTGGCTCCAGTTGGTCCATTCCACATCCTTCCATCTGAGACTGCTCCAGTCCACCCGTAAGTGGGATGTGAAAGTCAGCGGTGTGACTCTGGCAAACGAGTCTCCCCGGTGGACCTTACTTATCAAGCCCCTAGCGATATGCTGGGGGCTTTATTAGCTACGCCTCTTATCCATCGTTCGCCACTCCACGCGAGCCCACATCCGATTCCGCGAAACTTCTGATGGCACAGCTAGCTGCCACCTCACAGACACCCCCACGGACACCCAACGCGGCAGTTACTGAGATATTCCATCTAAGACTTAACTCCGGCCACCGTGTTCGCTGCTGAAGTCGGTTGGATAGACTGCATAAATCACTGCAATAGCGTGGAAACTTATGGCGAATCACCCGAAAGCAGAGGAGGAAAAAACCAAATGAAATATTGGATTGCTTTCTCGGCAGTCGCGACCATGTTGACCCTGAGTGGATGTGGTGCCATCAACAACACCGGCGGAATGGCGGAAAACGCCATCAACAACACTGGCAACGCGGTTCGAAACACGGTGAATGACCCCGCGAATACGGCAAGGAACACAGTCAACGGAATCGGTAACGCAGCACGCGACACCGTCAATGGCGTCGGTAATGCGGCGCGCGGCGCTGTCAATGGAGCTGGCGACGCGGCACGTGGGACGACCAATTCAATTCGCAATGGGATAGCGAACGCTACCAATGCACCCCGTTGAGTAGAGGGGTATCCTGCCTTTCGCAGCAACTTCAGTCGCTGCTTTTGGCAGGATACCCCTGCTTTTTTAATACCCTACTTCGACCACTGCGTTGACAATCACCATCTCATCAGAGATGTCACCCTTATCCGGAAGAAGGATGCCACTGCTCGCAAGCAACCCCCCCTGAACGACATGCACTTCAATGGTCCCGTACGGAAACACTTCCTTGACACGCGATGCGTCGACATCCTCGTGCCGAAATGGGACTGCAAGTGTGACACGGACCTGCATCTTGTTCAGGTCTTCATCAGGCAACACGCGCGTGATGCCAGGCATCGAGTTATGACCAATCGCGTTCTTGCATGCCTTTACAGCAGCTTGAGTTACATCCTGACCGTGCAAGTCAATACCCATTCCCACCTCGATAAACACAACCTGTTCCATTTTATCGACCCCTTCCATCATTCCTATTTTGACACCCTTTGTGCATTGACTCAACGCAAGGTACCGGTAGTGCTTCTGTAGGAGCTAAGTCATCTGTCTCGCAACGGATACCTAGCCCAGAAGGCCTATTTGTTCAAAGTTTTACCCAAAACGAATATCAAATGTAACTTTCTTCCTTTACCTCCGTTTATCTGCAGGCTATGATACGCGTATGTGGGTACAGGAAGGGGTCTCGAATTCATGACACTGGTCATTGAGGGCCTTACGAAATTATATGGAGCTCACGTTGCCATTTCCGACTTGACCTTCTCGGTCCCGGAAGGACAAGTGTTTGGACTGCTTGGGCTTAATGGTGCCGGGAAGTCCACCACCATCAGGATTATCCTGGACATCCTGTCTGCCGATAAAGGTGTCGTCACATGGAAAGGTATTCCGACGAAAAATCAACTTCGACACCACTTTGGCTATCTGCCGGAAGAACGTGGTCTGTACCAGAAAATGAAGGTCATCGATCACCTAGTGCTGTTCGGACGTCTCCAAGGCATGGAGCGACGCCATGCCACGGATGTCGCAATGAACTGGTTGGAGCGATTTGAGATTCCACATTATCGAGATAAGCAGGTTGCCGATTTGTCAAAGGGTAACCAGCAGAAGATTCAATTCATTGCGGCTGTCCTGCATCATCCCGAGGTGATGATTCTCGATGAACCTTTTAGCGGGCTCGATCCGGTGAATACCTCACTGTTCAAGTCCATCATCACCGAGTTAGCCGCATCCGGAGCAACCATTCTCTTCTCCAGTCACCAGTTGGAGCATGTGGAGGAACTCAGTGATTCCATCGCAATCATTCACGAATCCAAGCTCGCATTATCTGGGCCCGTCCAAGAAATCATTTCGCAGGTACCACCACGGTTCATCCGCCTGCGGACCGACGTCGAAGCGGTGAGGGCGATTGTCGGACATCAGTTGACTGTCGATGAGCGTCATGGAACCATCGAAGTTCCCGCAGCTGAGATTTCGAGTCAGGACTTATTGCAACAGCTCGTGAAAGCTGGCGTGATGGTGTCTCATTTTGAACTTGTGCGCCCAACACTGAACGATGTCTTTCTACAAAAGGTAGGTAAGGTGTCATGAATCAGCCTGACGCAGGTAAGTCCAAAACAGTGAAGGATGTCAACCAACCGCGAACACTCGGCGTTCTCGTTGAGAGGGAGTTTAATAATCGTGCCCGAAAAAAGGGCTTCTGGGTATTTACATTTGTCGGATTGCTGCTGTTGATTGGGCTGACATTCCTCCCCAATATCATGCATTCTTTGTCCAGCGCCGGAAATCCGAAGATTCTCTTCAATGACCCAGAGAAACTCATCGCCCCGTCTGTAAATCAGATTGTTGAGGCACACCCCGACGCATACAATTTTCGCATTACCAGCGATACGACTGTCGGAGTCGGCAGCTATACGCATGCGCAAATGACGAATTACTTGAAGACGCATCACACGCGGTTGGCCGTTGTTGTGTCTGGCACATCCCCAGCAACAGCCACCTTTACCTTTGAGCAGCAAGGTACTGTAAATCCAGCCACCCTCTCCAGCCTGCACGGCATCATTCGGCAACAAGTCATGAATGCCAGGGTGCAACAAGTCTCCGTTGCCGACAACCAGATACTGAGTGCACCTGTAACATTCACGATGCATCAGCTCGAGACAGGAACAAAATCCATTGACCAGTTGCTCCAGTCTGAAATGCTCGTGTACGTCATGATGATTTTGCTCTTTGCCACAATGGCGGTATATGGTGCATGGGTCGCGCAAGGCATTGTCGAAGAAAAATCGAATCGGATCATCGAAATGATGCTTGTGACCAGCCGTCCATGGGAAATTATGACGGGCAAAATCGTCGGTATTGGACTTGTGGGCCTGCTGCAGTATGTCATATGGATGGCAGGTGCTGCGCTGAGCCTCGCCGTGCAGAAACAGGCGGCGGTTATCTCACTCTCAGCGGTACCTGTGTTCACGTTCATCATCCTCCCTGTGTTTTTTATCCTTGGCTACTTTTTGTACGCGACCCTGTACGCTGTGGCCGGATCCCTCGTGTACCGGGCGGAAGATCAACAAATGGCTGTGACGCCAGTCGCGATGGTACTTCTGATCCTCTTCTATGTTGCTTTGTTTGGCGTGATTCCGAATCCAAACTCCACCTTTGCAGTCATTGTGTCTTACATTCCACTTTTTACGCCTTTGACCATGTTTGCCAGAGCTGCCTTGGCAAGCGTACCCGTGTGGGAAGTTCTTATCTCTGTCCTCATCACCATTGCCTTTAATGCGGTCCTCATTGTTTACGGAGCAAAGGTTTATCGAAGGTTCGCCTTACGGACGTCGGGGAAATCTGGGTGGCGACTATTGTGGCAGAAGGAATTCAACCCGTCGAAGCAAACAATAAAGTAGGTTGATAAATCGGAGTATCTAGTCACCCACCTGCGGGGCAGGGAACAAGGCGTGGGCACGATAGGCCCACAATTGCGGACGCGCTTGTTCCGAAATAAGGTGACTTCAGCGCGAGCAAGCCGACACTATGGAAGGATGGTGAAAACTCGTTGTAAGAAGTCTCGTGGCTTACTGCAACGGATAACCCATGTCATCTGTCGTCATTACGGGGAGCAGTCGAGGTCTTGGTCTAGCGATGGCTGAACGTTTTCTGCACGCCGGATACGACGTCACCATATCCGGCCGTTCGGAGGAAGCCTTGCTTGCGGTGACACATCGGTTCCAACTATACGAAGGGCATATCCTGCCTGTAGTCTGCGATGTACGTGACAGGCGGGATATCATTCGCCTGTGGGAGAGTGCAGTTGAGCGTTTTGGCTCCATCGATATATGGATCAACAACGCCGGCATCAATCAGCCAGACGTACACCTGTGGGACATCTCTCCTGAGGATGTCCATCACGTTGTCGAGACCAACCTGCTCGGCACCATCTACGGTTCACAGGTTGCCATGCAAGGCATGCTACGGCAAAACAAGGGTTATATCTTTAATATGGAAGGTTTCGGGAGCAACAACATGCAGCAAGCCGGACTCAATCTGTACGGTACCACCAAGCGGGCGCTCTCCTATTTTACCACCGCCTTGGCACAGGAAGCCCAAGGCACCCCTGTGCGCGTCGGACTTCTCAGCCCGGGAATGATGGTGACTGACTTTATTACGAAAGCTGAGGCCATCATCAACGACCCGGAAAAGTCACGGAAAATTTTCAACATCTTGGGGGACAAACCGGAAACCGTAGCAGACTTCTTGGTCTCAAAAATCATCGCCGGCCCCAAAAACGGTGCCCGCATCGCATGGCTAACCAAACCAAAAGCCACTTATCGCTTCCTGACCGCTGCGTTTCGAAAGCGCGACTTGTTCTCGTAATTCACGCTCGCCACGCTGCCCTGGTTTTGGTCAGTAATTCGCAATAACGCGCCCTCTGCGCGTTATTTCCACTTGAAGTTCCCATTGCTCCTTCATGCTCTTATCTGGCCTTCTATAGCCTCTCAATAACCTCTCAATAACGCTCTCACTCATTATTTTATGGGAGGTGGCCGATAACGCGCCCACAACTCGCTATTCAACTCAAGATGAGTCCGGTAGAAGGATATAACGCGCTGGCAGCGCGTTATTATTTGAAGGGAGAGTTGATAGTGATTCGAGAACGCGTTATGTCCCCCAATGCAGAATTAGCGCTTTGACAATGCGTTATTTTTGGTGCGTCTTGACACTTGGGGCCCAATAGCGCTTTCTCGAAGTGTTATTGACCCCGCTTCCCCCTCACGGGCGATGCAGGGCCATACCCGGCAGTCCTCGCCGCAGTGCGCCCATTCCGCTCTGTCATTCCGCTCTGTCATTCCGCTCTGTCATTCCGCTCTGTCATTCCGCTCTGTCATTCCGCTCTGTCATTCCGCTCTGTCATTCCGCTCTGTCATTCCGCTCTGTCATTCCGCTCTGTCATTCCGCTCTGTCATTCCGCTTTGTCATTCCGCTTTGTCATTCCGCTTTGTCATTCCGCTTTGTCATTCCGCTTTGTCATTCCGCTTTGTCATTCCGTCCTGCCACTCAACTCCGCTCCTGTAATCCGTGTTAATCCTCAAACAAGATGCGTCTAGCGTCACCCCCACCACTGAGGGCAATTCCATCAAGATCTGCGGCTAAACCGCTCTATTGCTTCCTCAGTCACGGGCGTGAACAGATTGACGAGATTGCCATCTGGATCACGAAGTAGGGCAGACCGATTCCCCCACGGCATCAGGGTCGGTTCCTGTACCCAGTCTTCGATAAACGGCTTCAATCGCCTGTACTCAACATCGACGTCGTCGACACGGAATTCGACGATGACGCTGTGATTGTCGGCTGCATGCGCGCATCCGGGGCCGAAGAGTCCTACCGTCTGAGAATGACCAATGGCCAGCGTACACGATGGCAGAACAAGCTCGGCGAATACTGGCGCAGGTCGAATCGCTGAAACACCGGTGACCTTCTCATAGAACTCTACAAGTCGGTCCAATTCGTCGGTAATGATGCGTACAGAAGCGAAATTCAAAAGACATCTATCCTTTCAATGACAAGTTGTAACGCTACGATACAGTATCGTATCATTGCGGCATCAAAAAAACAAGTGACCATATGACTATAAACCGTTGCCGGCATAGACTTGTTAGCGTTCCTAGCACGGACTTCTTGCGGCATGAGTTCCCCCGCACTGAGAAAACTTCGCGTACAGCTCCAGTGGTCTTAGACCACGCTAGGGGGGCTCTCGTGGTATGATGTCAAAGACCTCTTGTCTTGTTTTGTGGCAACAGATATCTGTGTGCGTTATGGAGGATTTGTATTGGAGGGACCATCGTGACTAGGTCTAGGACATCTGAACGCGAGCCATCGGGCAAAGTAAACGGACGCGTCGAACGGTCTCGACATACTGTTCTGACTACTGCGTTCGAGCTCCTCAGCGAAGGCGGTGTGGCTAGCTTCACGGTTGACGAAGTGGCGCGTCGTTCAGGGGTCGCAAAGACAACCATCTACCGTCATTGGCCAACGCGGGAAGCACTGGTTATCGATGCCTGCTCACGGATGATTGCCGAACAGGAAACCCCGGACACCGGCTCACTGACAGGTGACGTCACAGCTATCCTACTAAACATCGCTCACCTGCTTCAAACGGCAAACTGGTCGTTCGTCCTGCCTTCCATCGTCGATACCGCAGAGCGCAATCCAGACTTTGCAGAAATCCACAGTCGAATTCAACGTGGACACGCAGCCCCCCTTCGCGAGGTCCTGCAGCGTGCGAAAGACAAAGGCGAGCTATCCCAACTCTCAGATGTGTCAACGCTCGTCGCTGCGCTCCTAGGCCCACTTTTTTACCGTCGTTGGTTCTCACGCGAGCCTATCGACGAACAGTTCGTACAAGCCATCATCAAACGCGTATTCACTTCAGACTAAAAAGAGACACCTATCACTCTTGCATCCAGTTTCAAAAGTTGACCGATTTCTCTTCCAACAACACAAATTTAAGGGTAGCCCACATATTCTGACAAACGGATGTGACTCCATGCGTGTCTTCCTCATTGTTTTTCAAGTGATATATGTATTAGCCCTGATTCCCTGGCTGCTCGTTACGGCCATGAGTCCGATGCTGTTTGATGCCGGGGTGACTGCGGTTGGTATCAGCGTGATTGTGATACTGCTTTCCTACCCCATTGCAGTGTTGATTTGCTCCATCATTGCTTGGAGGCTCCGCCGCAGACGAAAACTGGTCAGTGTGTTGGTAAACCTTATCCCTTTATTGTGGGTAATCGCAATCCCTTCGGCGATGTTGGGACAGGCTTTGACGAATGCCGTTTCAGTTGGCTAAACGTGCAACCCCTTTGCGGTTCGCGTGTTCTACCATAAAGCCGAACTGGCGCTATCCAAATGGGCATCGAATCTCGCCAGTAACCGCTTTGAGGCGGACGACTTCTCCATGCTTTCGCCTGCTATGGGGCAAAACATTGATGGTCTAAAACACCTTTGTCGTCCAGGTTTCGCCATTCCAAATATCCGTCACGATGTCCTGGTAAAACTCCGGTTCATGTGAGATGAGAAGGATGCTCCCGCCATACGCGATGAGTGCACGCTTGAGTTCTTCCTTCGCATCGACATCGAGATGGTTGGTTGGTTCGTCGAGCAAGAGCACATTCGACGGCTTGTTGATGAGCTTGCACAGCCGGACTTTGGCTTTCTCACCACCGCTGAGCACCCCAACCTTACTTTCAATGTGCTTCGTGGTTAACCCACACTTCGCCAAGGCCGCCCGAACCTCTGCTTGACCCATGTGCGGGAACTCCTCCCAGACCTCTTCAATACAGGTCCTGTCGGGAACGTGCCTGCCTTCCTGTTCGAAGTATCCTATCTCGAGATAATCCCCTCGCGAAACATTCCCTGACAGCGCAGGAATGAGCCCCAAGATACTTTTCAACAGCGTGGTCTTGCCTATGCCGTTAGCCCCCACAAGCGCAATTTTCTGCCCGCGTTCCATGCGCAAGTTGAGCGGTTGAGACAGCGGGGTATCGTAGCCAACGACACAATCGGTGGTCTCTACAATGATTCTCGAAGGTGCTCGTGATTCCTGAAAGTCAAATTGCGGTTTTGGCTTTTCTCGAGCGAGTTCTATCATGTCCATTTTGTCCAGTTTCTTTTGCCTGGACATAGCCATGTTCCGAGTGGCAACGCGGGCTTTATTGCGAGCAACAAAGTCCTTCAGGTCAGCGATTTCTTGTTGCTGCCGTTTGTACGCTGATTCAAGTTGTTGTTTTTTCGACTCGTACACCCGCAGAAAATCATCATAATCGCCAACGTAGCGGTTCAGTTCTTGATTTTCCATGTGATATATCAGGTTGATGACTTCATTGAGAAAGGAGATGTCATGGGAAATCAGTACGAAGGCGTTCTCGTATTCCTGAAGATAACGCTTCAACCAGGCGATATGTTGCTCGTCAAGATAGTTGGTTGGTTCATCAAGCAGGAGAATATCCGGTTTCTCCAAGAGCAATTTTGCCAACAACACTTTCGTTCTCTGGCCGCCGCTAAGGTCTTCCACATCACGGTCAAGCCCGACTTCATCAAGACCCAGACCACGCCCAATTTCCTCTACTTTTGCATCGATGGTATAAAAGTCATTGTGCGTGAGAAGGTCCTGAACCACGGCGACTGCTTCAAGGAGTTCCTCAAGTCTTTCCGGGGATACATTTCCCATCTCCTCGTACATCTCGTTCATATCGCGTTCGAGGTCGAACAGGTATTGAAATGCAGCCTTGAGTACATCTCGGATGGTCATGCCGCGTGTCAACACCGCGTGTTGATCGAGATAGCCAACCCGCACGTTTTTCGCCCATTCAATCTGCCCTTCATCCGGCTCGAGTTTGCGGGTGATGACGTTCATAAAAGTTGATTTGCCTTCGCCATTGGCACCAATTAGACCGATATGCTCGCCTTTGAGCATACGAAACGAGACATTGGCAAAGATGGCTCTATCACCAAAGCCATGCGATAAATTTTTGACAGTCAAGATACTCATTCGTAACTTCCTTCACCATAAGTTGTATGGGTGCTGAACCTCCAGTAGCCGACTCTTACATCTGCTCCCTCGGCAACATCCCCGTTTGATTATAACTGGAGTGTAGCCATGCACAACTGTGAAGTATTGAGAGGTTATGTGATTTGTATCCCCATATCGCTTTCATCCTCTTTCAGTTGATGAACGAACGAGCGAAAAAAACCTTCGTTAATTATGCTTGTTCCCCATACGTCTTCGTTCGACAGATAGAGGCCAGCAAGCCATATTCGTCTTGAGGCTACAAACCACGGGATGTCCTGCAGTTGAGTATCCGCAAGGGGTCTCAGTGCACGATAGCCATCGATGAAGGATGCCCAATTCTCGGGTTCTTGTCCCTTATAGTTCGTTTTAAGGTTCCACAGAAACACTGCGAGGTCATATGCTCGATATCCTTGACCACAGCAGTCAAAATCAAAAATCGTCAGTTTGTTTCCGTTCCAGTGGGCATTCCAGTCATGCAAATCGCCATGGCAAAACCCATAGTCCATCGTCTGATTGGAAAATCGTTCACGGATTGCCCGAGTCCAAGACTCCACATAGGAGACGTCACCCCCATATTCCTTCATTGTCGGGGTGCAAATTTTGAGCGGATCCGCCAACAAGTATGTGAAATCTAACTCTGTACGGGTTTGTGAAGTGACAAAACCATCTGTCAGATTGTGTATCTGTGCTACCGTCTTACCGTATTCGTAACTAATGTGTGCATCTAGCCTCGGCCTCTTTCCTTCAGCATACGTAAACAAAGTTACATAGCGTAACCCCTCTGGCGCCAGAATCTCGCAGGCTAAATCACCATTCACAGCTCGAATTGGGGCCGATACGGCGACATCGTGATGGGAGAGGAAGTCGAGCACTTCGAGTTCGTAATACACTTCCGTCCTTGTTCTCCATGCGGCGCGATAGACACGAACAATGTAGTCGCAGTCACCCGTAGTGACCACATACGTGTCGTTTAAGCCTCGACTTAGCATCTTGCATGTCGTTACGTGTCCGACATCAAAGTTCTCATTCACAAAGTCCCGTAATGCGTCACTTGACAACATGCTGTGCATGACTGGAAAGGTATTCATCCAAACCCCCCATAGGTCTTCGACTCCTTGCGCTCAGTTCAGAGCCGTTTCTTGTCCTTAAAACGCGGAGAAATCATAAGACAGGCTTATGACCGACCAGTCACGAAATCTGCAGATGGCCTTTACCTCCTGATGGTTACTCATGAAGATTGTCACTCTCAAACGTGTTCCTTCGTCTAGATATTGAAAGTAAGCAAGGAGGTTTAGTGTGAACACGCGTCTTGCATGGATATCAAGCACCGCAGTGGCGTTGCTGCTCTTAGTTGGATACGCCACTAACACCGTTCCAACTGGCATTAAGCAAAGTCCCGACATGCATTCGACGATAAAGTCGTCTCCGGCCAATACTCAGAGGAATTTAACGACTAACTCCTCGTCCGCTGTTCATGGTACACAACGGTCATCCCATACTGCCCTATCTGTACAACAGTTATCAGTGCAGACGCAGAGCAAATTTCTTGGACACATGTCCAATCCTGGCCAGGGTGAAGATTGCTTAAATTCGTCATGCTCAGTTACCGGTACGAATTTCACTGGACCATCCGTCACAAACCCAAACGTTACACTTCATATGCTCTATGCGGAGTTCAAGGGTTGGTACATCATTGTTGCTCCGACGACGAGCAATGCATTGACAATCGGTCAACACCTTATCCGAAAGCCCGTCAACTTTCCATACCCACACGGCGTGATGGTAGTCCATAGCAGAAATGCCGATTACTATTGGATAACAGATGGTAAGAAAAACTAAAATCCGAAAGACTTCCCATGGTGGCCGAATGAAGATGATTTGGAGAACGTTTTCAAAGTAACTCATGACGCACGGTACAGACAAGCCTCGGATGGGGCCTGCTATCCTATCGCCAAGGACCAGGAAGATTCCGATTTGGATAGTCTGGTTCATGTTCCATCGCCTTGCGCAACTGCTCACTTCGCTGTCGCTGTTCGTTCGATTCCATCTGTGCACGTTGTTCTCTCTGTATACGAGACTTCCGCGTCGAGAGCAGCAACAACGTTGCTCCTACAACAATGACGACCATTACAATACCAAATATTATCAATGTAATGTCACCTCAAATTTACAGAATGTACAGCAAGCCCTCAGCGGCACCAAGTGGGCGCCGGGTACATCAGCCTGAGCCACTGGTCTGAGTGTTTGCCAGTTGCCTCTTCGCATCCTTCACCAACTGCAGAATAGTGGGTGTTCGATTGGGAATCTGGTTCAGGTAGGCGAGTGCCTGCGCTGCTCCTTCCCTGGACGTGCTATTCATCCCGTGACCGTATAATGCCAGGACGGCCAGTGCCCGCAGCGCGTAAGGATTGGGGATCTCGCTTTGAAAAGTACGAATGGCGGCAGCTTGCTGATGTTGAAGCAGCAACCTCTCTCCCTGTAGTTGACCGCTAGTGGACAGGTGAAAAACTGGGACCGTTTTATCAGGGAGGCCGATATAGACGGAGTGACTGCTGCTCAGGAGTTTTCCGTTTGCGTCGTACGCATTCACGTCCCAGGAAAATTCACCTCCTGGGTACACGAGCCCCAGCGCTGAAGCGGGTGCCAAGGTGGAAGCGGACTTTGACCCACCAGGAGAGTCGTACGCAACACCGGGGAGGATGTCCCTCAGCGAACTCACCGAAAACGTAGCGTGTGTTCCCTCATAGCGGCCCTTTAGCGGCACCGATAGGGAATCAAAGTCTGTCGCGCTCAAGTTGATGTAGTCCGTGATACTGAGTTTGTAATACGCCGCATGTGGATATGGTTTCCATGAGAATCGGAGGGAAGGTCCGGAGACGGTCACTCCGCCCGTCGGATCGGTAAGGCCTACCCGTGAGACAAAAGGAAGATTGTAAGTCGTCACTTTACCTTGGGCCGCAACGATGGATTCGTTCTGCGGCAATGGGAGGAAGAACCCTGCAACCTGCTGTGTTTTTACGCCCACGCAAACCTGGTATCTCCCTGGTGCCACACCGGATATCCGGTATACGCCGTGATTGTCGCTGAAAGCACCAATATACTGGGAAACGGCGTCCGTTTGAAAGACGTTGGATTCACCGATGGGACGCAAAAATACGTACGCGTAAGGAATGGGAGCACCCTCTGCCGTGACCCTGCCAATCACTTGCGGGTCCTGCTTCGCGCTTTGAGTCTCGGTGAGTCTCTTTAGTTGGACGACTGCATCTGAACGTGACAGACCAGGCGAGGATGCAACTTCCTGCCGCAACTCCTGAATCGCGCCTGCCCAGTTTCCCAACTGCTCGTTTATTTGTACTCTGAGTGATCTCGCCGTTTGCGCATAGGTAGAGTTGGGATAATCGGTGATGAGCATATCAAGGTATTCTTTTGCCTGCTTCGCCTTTGCCTGCGGAACGGGGCTTCCAGACGATGCCATGTCGTTACCCGGGAAAATGTACGCGAAATTGGGGCCAGGCGTCGGATCCATATTCTGAGCCGCCTGTAGCAGCACCTGCGGGGAATAAGGGCTCAAGGCGAACACCGAGGCAAACGCGGAATACGCCCGACTGTTCATCAACCATAAAGGTGCAAAAACGTAAGCGATCACGGCCAACATCACTGCCGTAAAAGCGAACACCACAAGAGTGCCGAGCTTCAGATGAATCTTCATTGGCCTCCCTCCCCTTGCGCCAGCTGCGCGAGGGAGTACATACTGCCACCGTTTGCCACGACGATGCTGTCTGCTGGCTGCTGCCATCCAGCCCCGCGTGACTCCACAAGCACAACACACATAACCACCACGACTATCGAGACAGGAATGAGGAGAACAGGGAGCCTGATGGCAATCCGGCGCTGCCAAAACGATACTCTCTCGGCAGGCCTACCGCGTCTTCCATCTAGGAATTCTCTCTTCAGTTGGGCGGCCACCCGTGCTTTCATCGCATCAGAAAAATGCACGTTGCGCGACTCAAATTCGTCATCAATACGTTCGTACATGGTTCGCTTCTTCGAATCACCCATCTCGCTCGCTCCTCTCCCAGATTCTTTTCGCCCGTCCCCTGGCACGAGACAGCCGACTTTTGACTGTGCCTAGTGGTTCGTTCAACACATGGCTGATGTCATCAAGCGACAGCGAATGGTAGTAAAACAACACTAGAACTTCACGATCCGCATAAGAAAGTTGATCAATAAGGTCGACGACACTGATGTGCAGTGGCACGGTTTCCTCTGGTCCTGGTACCGAGTGTTCAATAAACCCTCTCAGTCCCTCGAGCCAATCGGTAAACATGAGCCGTTTCCACGCGGAACTGCGCCTGTGGGAATGGCACAGGTTGACGGTAATGCGTAGCAGCCAACTACGGACCTTTGACTTATCCACCAACTGGTGCTGTTTTTGATAAGCCAAGAGAAAAACCTCTTGACTGACGTCTTCGGCAAGATGACCATCTCGAAGGAGCAATGTCGCCGTCCGCAGGACCACATCACCATAGAGGTCCATCCAGTCCTGCAGGATTTGTGCGTCGGTACGTATCACGGGGAGGGCCGCTTTGTTGTCAATATTATCCTGATCCAACTGCGTCCCTCCTCCTGTCACATCTAAGACGCAGCGATAGGGGCCAAAGGTTGCATACGCAACCAAAAACATTCCTGGTTTTGAAGCAGTCTGGCTAACAGGAAAGCTCCACAAAGTAGCTCTGCTGTGGATTTGCAGACTGCCTGCCTTCCCCAGTATCGGGTTCGGCGTGCGCGGTCGGAGTTCATGGTCGGAGTTCATGGTCGGAGTTCATGGTCGGAGTTCATGGTCGGAGTTCATGGTCAGGGATGGGGATTCGGGGTGCTTGGTATCCACGTTTCTCGAATGACCTAACGTACGACCCTCGGGCATTACAGCACACCTCCCCAAACTCTCCTTACTACACGTTTAGCCGCGTCCACCGATACCAGGAAAACATCCGGATTGGTCAATCTAGTCCATTCATCGAATCCAAATTGGATATCAAAATGTCGGAGCAACAACGTCATCAAATTCCCATAGGTCATAATAGCGACAGATTGAAGGTTCGTTGCGTTCACATCCGAAAGGGTGGCCACAGCACGCTCCAGGGCTTGTTTGCTCGACTCTCCACCGGCAAAAGACAATTCAAAGTCATCGAACGTGTTTCGAAGACATTCGAACCAGTTATTTATCGGTGAGCGACTCAAGACGCGTTCGGATAAACGGTTATCGACTGTCATAGGAATCCTGTTTCGCTCTACAAGCGGAGCAATGCTCTGCTGGGCCCGCAGATAGGGGCTGCAAATGACCTGTTCAATTCCTGCGCCTTCAAGGAAATTAGCAAGGAGTTCTGCCTGTTCAAATCCTCTCGCCGTTAACGGTGCATCCTCAGATTGGCCGGTTGCCTCACAATGACGGATGACATAAATTTGCATCAGTCGTTCCCCCAATTAACAAAGTCCACGATGCCTAAGCAACGCTCGGACAGGCGATTCAGTACTTCCTTACACGTTCACGACACACAAGGGAGTCCAAGTTGCTCAACAGTCTCGCACTAGACGCTAACTGTGAGTAGTAACTTCTTCCGAGAAATCGTGAACAACCTTAACTACTTCCATAGTTCCATTAATTAAGAGTTCAGGAAGCTCATTTGCCACATTGCCCTGCCAATATTGCCGAGCTTGTTCAATTTTGCGGGAAAATGGGGCTGCATCTTCCTTCGGTAACAAGTTGCCATCTCCCAGAAAAGCTCTCCCGCTGACTCGCAGCTTAACAATCTGCAATACTTTTCGATTGTGCCTGTCGAATATATCTTTCCATCTCAAAGCGTCGTCATAGTTTCTCGCAGCATATAGACACGAAAGTCTTGAAGGGTGTCGAGGGTACTCCATAAGCCGAACCATTTCCGTGATGACTTCTCTTATCGCTCTCGTCGTTTGATTTACGTAATTGACAGCCACCTGCGCATTTTCTTTGTTTAGGGTCAAGCCTTCCCCTGTGTAGTGGTCTTTCAAAATTTGAATGAAATCTTCGCCCTTAGAGTTCAATTGCTCCCGCTCAAAAAAGAACTGATACAGCGTGTTTGTTTGATTTTCGGCGAAGCGAATACTCTGCCCAACACGCATTTTTTTCCGAGTAACAACGTGATCTGCCTCCAGCCCGCCCCAAGCTGAACGAAGCATTTTCGTTACGTACCGACAGTCGTCTGTCACTTAGAGCCAAGTTTATTGACTTATTAGGTCAGTGACTTAAATGGATGACTCCCTTTGCGAAGAAGATTAAGGCCTCAGCCCCAATGACAGCAACCACAACAACCCCGAGTAAGAACCAAATGATTTCCGTCTCCTTGATTGTCCTGAACCTCGCTGGATTTACGTATAGTTGGAACCCGAGAATGCACAACATGAACACAAACGCTCCGCCAAACGCCAACGGCAAACTCCTCTCATTCCTTAGTCTAAGCCGCAAAAGACACATCCAACACCTTTATTATACATTTTGTAGAAAAATATGGTATATAAGAATCATTCTGGTTTGGTAAGCATAAACGGACACCAAAACCTCTGACCAAAGCCTCTAATCAGAACGGCTGACCAGAACGTCTGACCTAAACCTCAGACCTAAACCTCTGAGCGGCTTCATCTAGAGCCATGGCCACCGCTTGTACACTCATCGTCGTGACGTTGTCTTCACAACAGCGATATGTGCCCTCCGACACATAATCGAGGCCCTCTCTCATACAATGGTTCACACAAGGCGCTGAATTCTTCGGCATGAAGAAGCGGAGGAACCAACCTGTGGGGTGAATCTGTTGTGACCGTATAGATGCGGACTTGTCGGTCATGCAGTAGGGTACTTCCAACCCGAACCCGTCAGCTAACTTCGCAAGCGCACCGGAAGATTGAAATGAATCTGTGTCCAGCTGATGACACACGCGTGGTTCCTTTGCTTCTCCTTGCCAACTAGCGCAAGGAGGTTAACAAATGGCCAAAGACACCGTAAAGCTTGAGAGGCACAGCATCGACTATATCCCACCGAATCAGAGACACGGCAAAGCGTCAGACCTGATTTTTCTGTGGTTTGGTGCCAATGCACAAATGGCCGTCGTGGCTACAGGACTGATGGCTGTCGTACCTGGGTTTAGCCTGACTTGGGCTGTTTTGGGTATTGTAATCGGAACACTAATTGGAACGATTTTCATGGCGTATCACTCCGCACAGGGGCCGCATTTAGGCATCCCGCAAATGATTCAGAGTCGAGCACAGTTTGGGTATTACGGGGCTGTGGTACCGCTTGTGATGGTCGTTCTCATGTACCTGGGTTTCTATGCAGCAGGCGCGGTGATTGGGGCAGAAGCGTTATCAATGCTGCTGCATGTTTCTGTCGCCGCGGGTATCCTGATTAGTTCGGCCGCGGTGTTCCTTCTAGTTCTTGCGGGATATAACATGATTCACAAGTTCAATCGCTGGATGTCGTACTTTTTTACCGCTGTGTTTGCAGTCGTCACTGTTCTACTCATTATCGGAAGTCCGGTCGGGCACACACACGTAGCTGCCACAAATGCGGCTCACCCCGGTTTTGTCCTGGGACCATTTCTACTCAGCATCTCACTTGCGGTCATCAACACGCTGGGTTATGCCCCGTATGTGGCCGACTATTCCCGATACTTGCCGCAAAGCACGACGGTCAAATCGACGTTTTGGTACACCTATATCGGCATTGTCATTTCGAACAGTTGGATGATGATTTTGGGTGCCATGATGCAGTCGCAGTTCCCAAGCAGTGATGTACTAAAAGGATTCTCGGGTCTAGCATCCGCCGTCGGACCTTGGTTTCAGATTCTCGTGTTGCTTGCGGCCGCACTTGGAATCGTAAGTATCAACGCGCTCAATATCTACGGCGGATTCATGTCTTCACTAACCATCACACACACTTTCTTACACAAGTTAAAACCAACACTATCGCTTCGAGTCTGGTTTATTGTGCCCATCACGATTCTTGGAACGTACCTTGCATTCTTGGAAAAGAGTAGTTTGCTCAGCAGTTTTGACACATTTCTCGGTGTGCTCATCGACTTTCTGGTTCCCTGGACGGCCATCAACCTGACTGACTACTACTTTGTACGAAAGGGGAAATACGATATCCCAGACATTTTTCGACCAACTGGTAGATACGGAAAATTCAACTGGATGGCTTTATTCGCGTACATGATTGGGTTTGTCGCCGAGATACCCTTTATGAATACGGAACTTCACGAAGGCAGCATCGCAAAATTGCTGCATGGTGGAGATGTTTCTTGGGTGATTGGGGTGCTTGTTGCCGGGATAATTTACCTGTTTTCAGCGCCGAGGCTGTCCTCTTATGCAGCGTCATCAACACCTGGAGACAGAGAAAAATCGAACTCTCAAGTTTCTTAGGCAGCAATGCTTTGTACCACAACTTAACGTCAGGGTGCGAAAGTCAGGTCTTAAGTTCGAGTCCTAAAACCTTAACAAAATCGGGCAACAAAATCTGCCCGTAAAGTCAGTTCCGAAAGTCAGGCCGTAAAATCCAACAGTAAGGTCACGGAAGCCACGTCGTCCAATCACAAAGGGATTTCACGCACCACGTCGTGAAATCCCTTTGATGTACAATCAACCGACTGCGAAGAAAGGTGGGCTTCACCAGGGCGCCCCCTTGGGTCATTAAAGAGAGTTAACGAACCGTCCCTGCTGCATGATAGGTACGGTCGTCCCGTCGGCCAGTTCCGCGTCGATGTTCAGTTCCGGTGACCCAATCATAAAGTCCACGTGCACCAAGCTGTCATTAAGCCCCTGACTCTCCCACTGTTCACGTGGCAAATCTCGACCGCCCTGAATCAGGGGGTATGCCATACCAATGGCCAAGTGACAGGAAGCATTCTCATCAAACAGCGTGTTATAGAACAGGACATTGCGCTCGGCAATTGGAGAATTCACTGGCACTAAGGCCACTTCTCCAAGGTAGTGACTCCCTTCATCCGTCTCGACGATGTTACGCAACGCTTCGAGACCAGAGTTGGCCTTGTACTCCACAATACGTCCGTCCTCGAACCGGAGCTCAAGTCCTTCAATCAATGCCCCACCGTGATTAAGCGGCATTGTGCTTTTCACGACGCCGTTCACTCCGAACTTCATCGGTGCCGTAAACACCTCTTCTGTTGGCATGTTTGGAACATACTCAACCCCTTGAGGGGTCTTGTTCAACGCTGCTTTCCAGAAGTGCTCAGGGTGAAACTCGATGAACAAATCGGTGCCGCTTCCTGTATAGTGCAGTTTCCTGAAATTCAGCTGGTTGAGCGCTTCGGCCCGCTTCCTCAAACGTGCGATGTGGTCAGTCCACTCGCTCACCGGATCGGGACCTAGAGCCCGACTGCAGAACAGAATGGCTTCCCATAACGCTTCCACTCGCGCTGACTCCGGCAAATTTGGGAACACCTTATCCGCCCACGACTGGGTCGGGACAGACACAAGGGACCAACTGTACTCCTCGTTCGTCCGTCTCCGCGTGAACGGTTGGAATATCTCGCGGTTCATCCGCTCGGCGGCTCCTACACGGCTCGGGTCCACGCCATTAAAGAGGTCCGGGTTTGATGCCGGCAGAGCCAGATAGGCAGCGCCTTCCGATGCAAGTTGTTCCACCCATTGTGCCTGCCAGCGATATCTTTCCTGCAGTGTCTTCAAGTCGCCTCTGGCAACGGTCTCACGAAACCAGTGCTCATCGCCCCAGTCAAGCTGAACAAACTTTGCCCCCATGTCATATGCCACTTCAGTGAGAATCTGCGCAAACTCAATATGTTCGGGGAATACCTGGCGGTTACCATAACCAACCACGAGAACTTGGTCCCGTTGCAGGTTTACTCCGACCTTGAGTGCAAGCAATGCGTATTTCTGCAAGTCTTCACGCCGCATGTTCATTCCTCCTGTGGTGACTGCCTCATGGCGCACACATATGTAGACATACGTCATCAGCATAGCACACTGCCAAGGGGTTGGCATTGGTTGTCACATGCTTCTGAAGACTGCTCATACACCTGTCAAGTTTTATTGAAAGCATCATTCGTCGGATAGGGTGGCTGGTACCTTAAACGGCCACAAGACACCGTTGGTGCACTCGACGTCGCTTACGCACCGTGGGTGTGTAAGCGAGTGCCGGATGGGGTGACTGAACGCCGCTTACGCACCGTGGGTGCTTTAGGGAGCATCAAAATCGGCAAAACAGGCATTGCTTAGGCACTGTGGGTGCGTAAGGGGTCGCAGAAGTGGCTGACTGAGCGGTGCTTGCGCACCGTGGGTGCGTATGGGAGTGCCGGATCGGGTAATTGAACGCCGCTTACGCACCGTGGGTGCGCAAGGGGGCATCAAAATCGGCAAAACAGGCATTGCTTAGGCACTGTGGGTGCGTAAGGGGTCGCAGAAGTGGCTGACTGAGCGGTGCTTGCGCACCGTGGGTGCGCAAGGGGGCATCAAAATCGGCAAAACGGGCGTTGCTTAGGCACTGTGGGTGCGTAAACGGTCGTAGAAGTGGCTGACTGAGCCGTGCTTGCGCACCGTGGGTGCGTAAGGGACTGCCGGATCGGTTGGCCGGGTACTGCTTAGACATGGTGGATGAAAAGTGTCGTGCTCGAGACCTGTCCTGAAAATTAATCACGGGAGGCCGACCTGCCTTCGTCAACCACCAGTCTCATAATACTGCACAAGCCCATTTTCATCCTGCTGAGGTGCCGCCCGGCGACATGGATGTCTGTCGAGTTAATCGACAGTCTCTACAAATGCATTAATCCTGGGAACAACTGACCGAGGCCCGTAGCAGCCATCTGAATCGCGATAATCGAAAGGATAAAACCCATGAGCCGTGTAACCACGTTCAGTTGGGTCTGCGTAATCCTTTTGTGGATATACGACGCGTAGTAGAAAATCAAAAACGTGACGGCTAAGACGACGCTGAATGCAAGGAAGACTACGATGCCTCGACTGACAATGTCTGGACCTGCCGCAAGCGCCATGACACTTGTAATGGTACCGGGCCCGGCAACAACGGGAATTGCAAGCGGGGTGAGCGTGATGTCTTCTTTGGGCCGCGCGTTTGCAGTCCCATTTGCAGTCCCATTTGCAGTCTCGAGCAAAATTCGGGTCGCCGTTTCGTCAAAGGTTCCTTGCGGCTGTACGTCTGCACTTTGCTCGCTCTTATCTTCAGATGGGTCCTGAATTGAAGACAGTTTCGCGTGCAGAAGGTCGTACGCGATTCCGAATAGCAAGATGCCTCCCGCAACCCGAAAGGCGCTGATGGTGATACTAAACCACTGTAAGATGAGATTCCCCAGCAATAAAAATGCAAGGAGAATTAAGAAGCTATTCAAAATCGTCCTCTTGGCAACCTGTCTTTGCTCCTCCTGCGTATGCCCGGCAGTCAAAGCGAGAAACGTCGGCAAGATACCGAGCGGATTGAGGACGGCAAATACCGAAATCAATGCATGAATAAAGAATGCGACCATAATAACTCCTTACTTTTCGTGGGTCATGGTGTGTCTTGGTGTGTCATGGCAGATCATGATGGTTCTCGCTAGGTTTAGTTGGTGTCCTGCTTGGTCCTGCTTGGTCCTGCTTGGTCCTGCTTGGTCCTGCTTGGTCCTACCGATGGTCCTCGCTGCTTGGCGCCACTTGCACGCGTAAACCGTGTAGAGGTTCCAGATTCGCATCGATAATGGCCACATCATTTATCCTGCCCTGTCCAGCGGTGTTTGATTTCGGTGCCAGGTCGATTTGCGCGGGGCGTTCACCGTAGCGCGTTAGTTCCTGCTTCAGTTGGCTCGACTCAGGCTCCCAGAACGCAAGGCGCACGTCCCCGGCCACGCAATTGATAACAGTGCCAACGCCTTCTACATATTTCTTATCCGGTCCAAGCGAGCCATAATACGGCTCCCAGCGTTGCTGCAAACTATCGATGTCATGAACGAGCGAATGAATGGCCATGAGTCGAAGGTCATTTGGCTGCTCTAGCATAATACCTGCCTCAGAGAGCGAGGCCAGCCGCTCGCCATCCGATTGACCCCAGTCAATCACAAAAGGCAGGGCATAATCCGAAGGACCGTCCTGACCCGGGAAAAGGAGCCGCCAGTGGAGCACACTGCCGTCCGTTCTGACCCGATGGCCTGAAATGGGTCCCCAGAACGGTAACCCCTTTTTTGCCCACTGTGCAGCTAAACCGTCAATGTCTTCTGTCCTTAAAGCAAACTGGCCCACGCCTTCATGCACCGACAAGCTGCGTAAGACCTCACGTCCAAACCTGCTCTGAGCAGCCAGCACGAAATTTTTAATGCCTATCCACTCAATATACGACAAGTGAAAGTACGCTAACTCATTGTACGTACCCCAGTCCGGGTGCTCTCCGCCGAGAGTACCTGTCCAGCCATATCGGTCCTCGAAGGCTCTGCGGACCTCATATGGATCATTAACAGCATGAAGTAAATGGTCAACCGCAAAGTCCATTCGAGTCCCTCCTCACTGCGTTCACTGATCGGCACTCATTTTGACACTAGGTAACAGCCTACACAAGGTACGAATTGACTACTTTTTGAGGCAAATAGACTAGATGGCATTACATAGCGGACTTGGTATCTGAATCCTCACCGCCCTCAATGAGCGGCGAGGCGTACTCCGTGTAGTGCACGTGAAGTTGATGCAGCGCGCGCGTGCAACCCACATACAATAGTTTTGCGCTTTCAGGAGTCTCTTCATAATTGTTTCGATTGACATCGAGCAAGAGGACTGCGTCAAACTCAAGACCTTTTGTTAAGTAGACAGGCACAACCGAAATTCCGCCTGCGTAAGACTGCTGTCTTGACGTAATCAGATGAGCCTCAATTCCCGCATTGGCCAGAGCTTGAAACACGGCATCACAGTCATCTTCTGTGCGGCAGACCACGGCGATGGTGTTGGCCCCGTTGGCGGTAAACACGCGCACACTTTCCAGCAGTGCAGACAGTCGTCGCCCACCGGCGACGTCCGTGACCATGACGGGCTGGCCACTTCGAAAGACTGGCTTTGCTAACGTAAACTGCTGGAAACGACGAATGACATTGTTTGCAAACTCGATAATTTCCGTCGTCGACCGATAACTGACATCGAGTTGAAAGAATGCGCGTCTGTCCTGAGGAAACCTGTCGAGAAACGCTGACCAAGCACTGATGCCTTGGTAACCGTAAATACTTTGGGATAAGTCGCCAAGAATCGTGAAAGACCCGCTTGGACAATATTCGCGCAACACCGCAATCTGAAAGGGAGAAAAGTCCTGTGCTTCGTCAATCACGACGTGGTCAAAATGGTCGTCTCCAGAAAGCCCGTTTAGCTTTACATGAATATATAGGAGTGGTGCCAGGTCTTCCAGGTTCACAACCGGTCTACCAGACCTTCTGCTGCTCGCAGCTTTGCTTTTGGTCGAACCCACAGCTTGACGCCGCGGCAACTTCGGCGGCTCGCCTTTGGCACTGCTGTTTCCCGCACCATCCCAACCTTGGAGTGCCAGCGAAGTTTCGAGAACGTCCTCATAGACGCTGTATGCACTGATATCCGCCCACTTTTTCGCATAAGAGCGATACCGTGTTGCACCTTGCTTTTTCCAGGCGCCATTTTTGTCATCCGCCTTCACCATGCGATACTGCATATCCATCCAGCGCTTGACTCTGGCAAGAACCCTATCACGACGTGCTGCGAGGGGATAGTGACGGTATTCTTCAAAGAACCAAGGGCGGATATCCGCTTCCTTCAGCACTGCTCCGTCCCAAGGTTCAAAATGTCCAGGCGGTACAAGCTTTTGTTCCAGAACAGCGAGATGATTCTCTATCTGCCCCTGAAACTGCATCGATCCCTTGTAACGGGTGACACGAAACTCGTTCTCGACGGATTCGCTTGTCCTGACTGAAAACCAACGTTCGTAGCGACTCATCGGATCGGCCAATGCGACTTTCTGGTCTAACACCTGCAGGGCCCACTGTGCAAACGTCGTCTGGCGAATACCACCGACCCCGAGTTCAGGTAACACCTCAGAAATATAGTCGACAAACATCGCATTCGGGGCAAAAATAACCATTCGGTGCGTCCGCATGCGCTCCGAGTGCTGATACAAGAGATATGCCAAACGGTGCAGCGCCACTGTTGTCTTACCACTTCCGGCCACACCCTGAATAACAATCGCCAGGTTTCGGTCAGCGCGAATGATTTTGTCCTGCTCTGCCTGTATCGTCGACACAATATCTCGCAGCCGGCTCTCCTTGTGCTCAGACAACCTGTAGAGCAAAAATTCATCCGTTACGTTGAGGTTGTCCTGTCCTTTGACGTAGCTGTCGACAAGGCGCACAAGTTGACCATCCCTCACGGCAAGATTTCTCTTCAGAAATACGTCCGCTTCAATGCTTCCGTCCGGCGCTTCATAGGTCGCTAATCCTTGACCGTTGAATGAATAAAAGACACTTGCGATGGGGGCTCGCCAGTCAATTACCAGTCGGTCTCCTGTCTCACTGTCCTCAACGCCCCGTTTTCCGATGTACAAACGAAGCTGGTCTTGTTCCCCGTCCGGAACCATGTCGAGTCGGCCGAAATAAGGTTCAGACTGACTGCGCCGCAGCGCATCGACCTGTTCATCTCGGAGGCGCTCCACGGTCTGCTGGGCAACTTCATCTGCTGTCTGCGGCTCGGAGTCGTCATCGCTGAATCGGCGCGGTATCGAACTTAAACGGCTGAGCATTTCATGGACCTTCGTGAGTACCCGAGCAAGTCGCTCCTTTTCCTCGCGTTCAGGACTATGTGGCTGTGACACACTGTCTGTGAGACTCATTGGCATCCCTCCCTATGTGCATAGAAAAGCGCCATCGACCAGAAGCCAGTTGGCTGATGCCTGGATCGATGGTGCCTTGTTTCATCGGAAAGAAATTTAATTTTACCGAATTCAACCGACAAGTGCAAGATGTTATAGCCCGCACACACGCACTATTTTTGCCGCTTCGTTCACAGCCAGAAAGCCGGAAGCTGCTTAAGACTATGACTCAGTCGGGCGTGCCTCTGTCACTTGATGTTGCATCACCGTCTTGTGAAGCGGCAGCAGGAAGATGGACAGCAGCGTCAGTATTGAGGTACCAAGCACCACCATAAAGACCGTGTGCAGTGAGTGAGAGAGCACGGTCTGAACAGCTTCAAGCACTTGTTTTGGCACGTGCAGTGTCGTGGCACCGGGGCTGAGCAACTTACTGAAGTCAGCGGGCGGCTGCCCCGTGCCAAACTGCGCTTTAACATTTGTCGTCACGGCCTGATTGAACCACGTTCCGTAGATTGCAACACCCATCGTCTGACCTAAGGACCGCATAAATGTGTTTGATGCGGTGGCAGATCCGCGCAAACGCCAGGGTACGGAGGCCTGAATCAAAACGGTAAAAGGTGTCATCGAGAAACCCATCCCCAAACCAATGACCACCATGATGGCGACCAGATGCCAAAACGGCGTATTCACGCCAAGCAAGCTAAGCCAGACGCAACCAGCGACAATGAGAATTCCACCAAGGACGGAAATGGACTTGGACCCCACCTTGTACATCAATCGACCGCCGATGGTGGCTGCAAGTGGCCAGCCAATCGACATCGGCATCAATGTCAACCCGGAACTGGTCGCACTGTGTCCGAGAATTGACTGGATCCACATCGGCAGATATACGTTGGTCGCAATCAGCACTGCACTGGCGAGGAAACTGGCCAGGTTCGAGATGGCAATGACGCGCATTTTAAACAGGGTCAATGGCAGCATCGGCTCTGAAGCCCTTGCCTCCACCACGAAAAACAGTACAGTACCTATCACGGCTACAGCAAACAACGTCAAAATCGTCGCGGATGTCCACGCGTAGTTTGGCTGTCCACCGTTTAGTAAGGCATACAGAAGTGAAGAGATTGAGACCGTAAACAGGGTCGCGCCGAGATAGTCGACTTTGTGTTGACGGCGCTCAAACCGCTCGTGAAGGTTCATCCACACCAAAATCAGAGAGACGATACCGACCGGGACATTGATATAAAAGATCCATCGCCATGACCCGTAGTCGACAAAAAAGCCACCAACCAAAGGCCCTAAAATCCCGGCAATTCCCCATACCGAGCTGAATACCCCTTGCATCTTGGCCCGTTCTTCCCCAGTAAACAAGTCTCCGATGATAGTAAAGGTAATAGGCATGACAGCTCCTGCACCTACACCCTGTAGAGCTCGAAATATGATTAACTGCATCATTGTCTGCGATGCACCGGAGAGGATGGAGCCGAGCAGGAATAGAACAACCCCAATAGTGAAAATGATTTTACGCCCGTAAAGATCCGCCAATTTCCCATAGATAGGTGTCGTTACTGACGCTGTCAGGGTGTATATCGCAAACACCCAACTAAATAAGGCAATTCCGCTCAAATCAGCAACGATGCGAGGCATCGCTGTACTGACAACTGTCACGTCAATTGCAACCAACAGGATGGCGACCATCATGGCCACCGTGACCATAGGCCGGTTCGTCTGACGGTTCATGTATTCTCTTGCCCCCAACCTGTTTCTATGTACGTACAGTCTTAAATTTCACCGCACGCCGCAGTCCCCAAAATCGGGCACTTTCACCATTATATCGTGCGGTCGTCAATTGTCGATAGGCTGGAATTGATGACACTTGTCATCAATTTTGATGGACCTCTGAGGTCGCATCAGCGCACTGACAAGCCCATGCGGCAGGACCCGAGTTAGTTAGAGCTGATGCAGCCGGGGCAATGCACCAAGAACCTAGTGATTTCACGCATTCGACACGAAATTCCAATCCGAGTTACGTTGTCGTGCTAAGGATGTGTACAATGTGGTGGACGTTGACAATTCGGAGGGGAAAGAATCATGCCTGAACAAGACAACCGACAAGCTGGTTTCAAGCGTCTGGACGAAGATTTAGCTTTTGCCGTAGCACGTCCCTCGCAACTCGATCCGTTCTCACAACTGCTCGGCATGCGACTCGTTGCCCTTGATGCAGGTGTGGCGACCGTAGAGATGAGCGTATCACCGAAGTTAATGAATCCACATGGCACGCCGCACGGCGGCGCCATCTTCTCTCTAGCCGACAGTGCCCTCGCTCTCGCGAGCAATTCCCGAGGCCTTGAAGCCGTCGCTCTGGACGTGTCAATCACGTATTGTCGTCCTGCAGCAGAAGGCAGTGTGCTTTACGCAACTGCCACTGAGATGAACCTCACCAAAAAGACAGGACTTTATGACATCAGAGTGGAACGTGAGGATGGGAAACTCGTTGCATCTGCCAGAGGTACTGTATTCTTCACAGGGCGCCCATTTAAAGGTTGGGACTAAGACTTTCCCGACCTAAAAATGGACCACATGACCAAGCCGCCAAGGATGACCCCTACCGCGAGAACCACGTCGTTAAACGGAAACGACCACAATTGACTCGGCGATTTTGCGAGCGATGACGCAATCATCAATCCTGCAAGGAAAATACTCAGCGACAGAAGCATGATGGACAGTGTCCAGCGATTGCTGATGCGGGTCATTTGCCGGACAATCCTGTCAAACTCGCCGAAATCGAGTTCCACTTTAACTCGACCCCGCTGAAGCCCCTGAAACAATGACCGTACCTGACGCGGGACGTCCATCAGGATATCAAACACGTCGAAAGCTCCGCGGACGGTGTCACGGGTTACATTCTTCGGGTTTAATCGCTCCCGCAGCAACCTCCTGCCGAAGGGCTCCGCGATGTCAAGAATGCGGAAGTCCGGGGCCAGGTGTTCGAGGACTCCCTCGAGTGTCATCAGTGTCTTGCCGACAAGCGTTAACTCTGAGGGAATCTTAATTTGGTGCTTATAGGCGACCGTAAACAAGTCGGATGTGGCCTGCGCAAGACTGATTTCGTGAAACGAGACATCGTAGTACTTAGAGCGAAGTCCTTCTACATCGTGGCGCAGTTTAAGGTTGTCGACGTCCGCAGGCACGATACCCATCCGGTACAAAGTGCGTAAAATTGCCTCACTATCGCGACGCATGAGTGCAACGACGAGCGACGCGAGATGTCCCTTCATTTCCGGAGACAGTTTGCCAACCATGCCAAAGTCCATCAGCACCAATCCGCCGTCCGGCAATACCGCAAGGTTACCTGGATGCGGGTCCGCGTGAAAAAAACCGTGCAGCAATAGTTCGGTCAAAATCGCACTGACCGTTTGTTCTGCAACATCGCGGCAATCGTAGCCCATTTCGACGAGCAAGTCGCGGTTTGCAAACTTGATGCCTTCAACGTATTCCATGACGAGAACCTTCTGTGTCGTCAAGTCCCAATGCACCAGAGGAACGCGGATGTTATCGTCCTTTTCATGAATGTCGCGCAACTTGTCCGCGTTACGGCCCTCAATTTGATAATCAAGTTCCCGGAGAATGGTGGTTCGAAACTCTTCAACAACATCAGAGATGACGTAATGTCGCGCCCAATCGAAGTGTCGCTCAGCCATGTGTGCAAGGTCCATCAGAATCTCAAGGTCAATGTGAATCTGTCGAGATATATCCGGCCGCTGAACCTTTATCGCGACTTCTTCTCCTGTCACAAGCACGCCTCGGTGCACTTGCCCGATTGACGCTGCGCCAACAGGGGTTTCATCGAGTTCCAGGAAAACCTCGTCAATCGGCATCGCGAATTCGGTCTCAATCGCGGCCCTCACTTGCTGAATTGAGATTGGTGCGACGTCATCTTGCAGTCTCGATAACTCGTCAATTAACCCCGCAGGAAACATGTCCCGGCGAACACTGGCTAGTTGACCAAGCTTGACGAATGTAGGTCCCAGTTGCTCCATCACGTGACGAACCCGTTCGTAGGTGGAAAGAGTGACCCGCTCTGGCTCCGCCTTTCGGAACCACCGTCGCGGATAGTCCAGTAGTTCCGAGAGCCCAATTTCCGCAATGAACCAACCGAACCCGTTAGCCACCAAGATTTGGGCAATTTCTCGATACCGCCCAAGGTGTCGAACCCGTTTTCCAATTGACGTTCCCGGTATCATCTTCGAATATCCTCTCCATGGCTTGCTTTCAGGGGCGAGCGGCCCCGCCTCTTGGCAAGGGGTGACGTCTGTTCAGCTCGATGATGTGCACCGTCCGTTACGTTTCACCTGTCAGTTTATCACAACTGGGTGAAAGCTCACGTGCGCCGGTTGGACTGGCACCGATTGGACTAGCATAGACCCGACTCTCATCGGTGATACCATTCACGCATTTGCTCAGGTAAAATGAATCTGATAATAGGAATCAACAATGTCTTGCGGTTCGCAAGAGTAGACTAGAGGAGTAACTGTGAACCTTCAGCCTCTTTTTTCGGATACCATACAACACGTTCACCACTTCGGCGACCTCCACCCAGGTCAAGCCAGTGATGTCTGGCTTGTCACCACCGCCACCGAACGGGCCATTGTAAGAACCACAAGAATGACCAGCGAGCCAACAGAGGATTTCTGGTTCGGCTGCTATCATCTGTTTGGCATAAACCCGACGGACGTGTTTGCCATGGAACTCGTGAATCGGACCCTGCGTCCTCATTCGCTGATTCCTGTCCCTCACGTGCTGCGCAGCGCCACTGTTGCGGATAGTCAGTTTTTGGTCGTGGAAGTACTCGACGGTTTGCCCATTCGTTCTTTTCGGGATTTGCCGGAAGAAACGAGCTACCAACTCGGTCAAGGGATTGCTTCCATTCATCAGTTGGAGCGACCGACCTGCGGTAACTTCCGCGGTACAAAAACGTATCCCGCCAGCGACTTCCATCAGCATGCAGCTTTGGTCATGTCACAACTCGTGCGTCGGTTTCATGCGAATAACGAGGAAATTAACGCTGCTTTGCCAATGTTTCTGACCGCGTGCGAACAGACGGAAGCCTCTTCTTACGGGGTTCCCGTGTTACTCGACATGGATGCGACACAATTTCTCAGCCAAGGGACCCGAATTACTGGCCTGATTGATACCGAGGCTTATGCCTTCGCACCACCGCACCTCGACCTAATTGCACTTGAGTATTTACTTGATAAACCGCGTGCAAGAGCCTTTCAGTCAGGTTACCAACAGCTGCGAGACTTTCCTGACCTGACACTCGTACGCCCACTGTATCGCTACCTCAATCTCTTGCTCAGTGTTCAGGGCAAGGTCCCGTTCAAAGAGTGGATGAACCACCCCGCCTCCTTCGACTGAGAATATGCTCATTTTGTGCATTGCTTAGCGGGTGTGGGTGGTGGCGATAACTTGTGCTACAGACTTGCAGGACTGGGTAGCGGGACTGGGTAGCGGGACTGGATGGAAGGGCTGGAACGAGGGACTGGGTAGCGGGCCTGCAATACCCGCTATCGTATCACGGGCAGGATTGGATATACTGAATATATTGCACATAAGAGAACAAGAGGAGCGGCCAATTAATGGGGGCAACTGCGCGGCGCAGGACGATTTTGTGGAGTATCATTGCGGTTGTGGGGATAGGCGGAATAGCTTCTGTAGTAACGTGGTTGAATCGGAGACACCAGCAAAATGTGGCTGCGTTTCAAGCGTCTGCACAATTGATGGGACTCACTCAAATAAGAGGGCAGGCACCTGGCATTAGCCTGATAGACCAGAACGGAAAACACGTTTCGTTGGCTGATTTTCGCGGGAAGATTGTCGTACTTGAGTTCATGGACCCTGTATGCACGGACATCTGTCCCATCGTATCCGCGGAACTTGTGCAGGCGGACAAGCTGCTCGGTGCTCGTTCGAAACAGGTGGTGTTTGTCTCAGTGAACGTGAATCAATATCATGAGTCTGTAGCTGATGTGAAGAAGTTTTCTGACCAACATGGCCTGAGCAATCTCGACAACTGGTACTTCCTGACTGGAGGGACAAATGAACTACAAAAGATATGGAAGGCGTACGACATCTACGTGAAGCCAAATCCAACGGGTGACGTCGTACACTCCTCCGTGATGTACTTTATTGACAAGACCGGACAGGAACAGGCGCTTGCAGACCCGACCAACAACGCGTCCCAAATCAACCAGTGGGCATCAGGAATTGCCCGAGTGGTTGAACAGCTGGCCTGATGATATCTAACTTGAGGAACTTAGGAACTCCAGAACTTAGGAACTCTAGACCTTACGAACTCAAGAACTTAGGAACTCAAGAACTGACGAACTCAAGAACTTAGGACCTTACGGTAGCTTCAGCGGATGCTTTTGACCTTTCGCTGATAACGCTGACCTTGGTCTGGCCGTGTTCGCCAACGCGGACCAACAAGAGTGCCAAAATGACCGCAGTACCTGCATCCATGGGAAACAGAAAAACCGTTTGAAAACCAAAATGTTCAAACACGGCCCAAACGAGCACAAGGTAGACCATGCTCGAGATTTGTACGACCTGAGAATACCTCCACCTGACAAACACGACTGACGCTGCAAACAGCACCATCAGGATGATGACAACTGTGTTCAGGACTGCGGCGTGAGGTGTGACAAAGCCCGCCACGGAACGCGTCATTGCTGCAATAAGGCCTGGTTCGGTAGAACTCGTACCAGATTGCAGCAGTCGGCTCCAACCAATGGACTGCCAATATCCCTCACCCGGGACCACTTGCAAAATGACACCCAGCAGCCAAAACCCAGCAATTCCAAAGCGGATGAACCGAAAGACATTTTCTCCACGCCAGTAATGTTCCGGCACAAGGCATAACATAGACAGACCGAAATATACGAGTCCACGGACCGACGTGGCACCGAGAATCGACCCACCCGCAGAAAACAGACCTCCAAACCCCGTCATGATGACGAAGTCTGCCAGACCCATCGCTGCGGCGACGACCGCCGTGATGATGACCGCCAGTCGATGTGACGTCGTTAACAGCAGCAAGCCAATCGTCAATTGAAGGCCGCAAGATACAACATTCATCCACATCGAGTGATGGAGCCAAAGATTTGCAAACGGAGCTGCCAAGGAATGAGTGGCGTTCAGTCGAAGTGATCCGTGAAAATCGCGACTCAGGGCTTGTGCCGAAATCCCGACCATTCGTGGCTGAATCTGTAACAGCCCTGAAGCCGTAAAGAGAACACCCAATCCCAAGCGCAGCCACTTCTGCGGCAGACTCTTATCGAAGGTATTTCGTTTTTTACGTTGGTCTCTCTGTTGCTGCGCTGCTTTCGGATCATCACTCAAAATGACTGAAAACTTCGCCATGAGCAGGAGCATCACGATTTTCAGTACAATCACGAACACGATAAATATGAGCAATTCAAACAGACTAAGGTAGTAACTGTGAATTGTTTCGATACGGCCCGGCATGTCTTCACTTCCTTACGCTTGCTGCAGCCTCCGCAGTCTTGGGCTTCGCTTTTGAATGGGTGAGCCCGATGAGTGCACTGACCAGAAAGAAGCTTCCTGGTCCCTCCCACATTACATAATTGCCAAACACGCCAAGGACCGCGACACAAAGCAATATCCAGGCGGCGAGACGCGTCTTCCACAGCAACAACAATGAAGCGAGGCAGCCCACGGTGATGACGGCTATCGTCCAATACGGCGATCCGGCCGCAATACCTTGAAAGAAATTCCCCGTTTCAAGATACGCTGTGATTCCGCCCACTATGGTACCTGCCAAACCGATGGCGAATCCAATCCACTTCACTTCCATCACCTGGTCCTTTTCTAGGATGTAGTTGCTGGCTTCTTCAGAGGATGCTCAAATCGATAGCAATGAACAACAGCAACAAATACGCAAGAGAGAAGAGAAATGTGCGCCGTGCCCAAACAAACGACCCCTCGTCCTCGCGCAGCGTCCGAAACAGGAAGTAAAGGAAACCACATCCGAGTAAAACGGCCATAATTGGGTACAGTGCGTTCAATTTCGTTACCAGTGGCAGTGCCAGCGATCCGATGAGGAGCGCGATGGCATAAAAGAAACTCTGCCACTTCGTAACCCGGCCTCCGCGCACTACGGGCATCATCGGTACACCCGCACGCTGGTAGTCAGAGTTCTTATAGAGAGCGAGCGACCAAAAATGTGGCGGAGTCCACAGAAAAATAATGAGAAACAACACGACTGCAGTCAGGCTGACATGGCCAGTGACACCAGCCCATCCGACGAGTGGTGGCATGGCTCCTGCTCCACCGCCAATGACAATGTTTTGTGGTGTTCTGCGTTTTAGCCAGAACGTGTAGATGACCACGTAATAGAAGGCTCCTGCAAAAGACAACAGCGCCGCGACAAGATTCAAAAAAACAGACATCAGAACAAATGATAGGGCAATCAACACAATTCCGAAGATGAGTGCTTGCTTCGGCTTAATCAGTCCAGACGGGATGGGTCTTGAGCCCGTCCGCTTCATCACAGCGTCAATATCTCTGTCGTACCACATATTAAGTGCAGCAGACCCACCTGTAGAGAGCGCGAGCCCAAGGAGAGTGAAGACGACTGCGCGAACGGAAGGTATCCCATGCCTTGCGAGCAACATCCCCGTCACAGCTGTATATAGCAGCATCACCATAATGCCCGGCTTCGTGAGCGACCAGTATCCGCTCGCTAGCTGCAAGAAGCGTCGCGGCATAACGGCGACTGCCGTCTCCTGCGCAACTTCCAGTCCTTTCATATTCATGGCCATCCCCCGCTATCGGTACACAAATACCAGATATTGAGCGACGGCTCCGAACAAGTCGGAACCGTCTTCTCAATCAAACACCTACTGACCCTGCTCACAACCTTACGGTCCTGTACGGAAGAAGACTGTGACTAACCCTGAATGGGCGGGTGTTGGCTCTTGTCGCTGACGGATTCTTTCTGGTCTACATCCATATTCCGGTCCATTTGTTGTGCCCACCGCGCTACCATCACCAACAGGAAGACCATGACGACAATCTGGAAGACCCACCATGCAATCGGCCACCAAAGAGCGATGCCTTCGGATTTAGGAACGATAAGGGGCAACGTCGGCCAGAAGTGATCCATAAGAGCACCTCATTTCTGTACGAAGGTACTTCATGTCCTGCTGAAGCACCGCCAATTTCCTTACAGATAGTACAACTGAATCCAGGTCACGACCCAGCACACGAACACAAACCAAAGGACAATGTTGGTGGCATAGACGCCCCAGTAATTTTCAATCTTGCTGCCGAGGCGCTTCACGCGCGACCTGGTGGCCAGCATTCCAATCCAAGTGAAGAACAGGTAAACGTCCACAGTTCCCATCGTCGGAATGAAAGTCTCACCATAATGGGTCACCGGATCGAGCGTACCATTGAACGCTGGTATCCCAATCAGGACAATTGCAACGAGTCCGAGCAACAGGGCCCAGTTATAGTTGCGAATGATACTTTGCTGGTTGCCACTTTTAGCACTGCGGCTTCCTGCCAGGGTAAGCACCCCAGTTAAAAGCAGAACAACCGTAGCAGCAATCGCAGGCCACTGTGTTACTTGGGGTGCGACATATCCTCCTGCAACGATATACCTCATTTCGAATAGTAGCAAAATGGGTACAGCCAACCCCATCAAAAACAGCGTCAAGCCTCCTTTCAGCTTGAACAAGTCAGTTTTGGACAAGGGATGTTGCATCGGATAGAGCACGTCATTATTTCCATTCGAGGATGCTGCCAAGATGTTCACCTCGCTTGTGAAAGTCATTTGAAAAGCTTTGGCAAACGCTGCAAGAAGACTTCAATCTCAGACTTCGAAAGGTTTGCACCGTCCAGCGTCAGTTGACGTTCGCACAGTCTAACTCAAGACTGAAACACAACCGGTTCGCCAGCGCCCTCGCTGTAGTCGTAAAAACCGTTGACAACCTGCGGCGTTTTCTCGAAGTTTGTTCCCACGGCCGGAGACGGCGTGTACCACTCGAGCGTCTTTGCCTTCCATGGGTTCTCTTCGGCTGCTGGTCCCTTGACCCACGCCCAGATGATATAGCCCATGTTATACAAGAACCCGAATCCGAGCAGGAATGCGCAGATAGAAATCTCGAAGTTCTGCCACATCAGGTAGTGCGGATATACTGGAACCCAGCGATTCATGCCGCGAAGGCCCACGATAAAGAACTGGAAGAAAGTCGCGTTAAACGCGATGAAGATCCAGTATGCGCCGAACTGACCCCACTTGTCGTTGAATGTGCGTCCGGAAAACTTCGGCAAGTAGTAGTACATCGCTGCAAAGGTCGAGAACACCATGCCACCGATGATGGTGTAATGGAAGTGACCGACGACGAAGAACGTGTCGTGCAACTGCATGTTAACCATCGGGTCAGCAACGAATACACCTGTCAAACCACCAATCAGGAAGTTAAACATACTCATCAGCACGAGCAGTGACGGCGTGTTGAGCGTAAACTTTGACTTCCAGAGCGTTCCGATGGCCACCATGAAGGCAAAACCGGTCGGAATCGAGATCATCTCAGTAAAGAACGAGAATGGAAGAATCGTCGCATTCTGCTGGGTCGGGAACAAATGGTGCGCCCAAACCATGCCTGACAAGAGCATCACGAACACGAGACCAATGACGCCCCACTGTCTTGCAAACAAGGTCTTTTTGCTGAGCACCGGCAGAATTTCCATCCACAGTGCCAGCGCGGGCACAACCACGATGTAGACTTCAGGATGGCCAAACAGCCAGAACATCTGCAGGTAAACCATCGGATCGCCGACTGCAGTAAAGAGCGGCAATGGCACTATCTTCGCAAGCAGTGCCAAGATGAACGTCATCATGATTTCCGGAATCCAGATGAGATTCAGGAAGCTGACGGCAAGCATCCCCCAAGCGTACATCGGCAAGCGGTTCCAGGTGAGTCCTGGTGCCCGTCGGAAGACAATCGTTGCCACCAGATTCAGAGCAACAATCAGCGACGACAGAAGCAGGATGAAGACACCGAGGTAATAAAAGACAATCCCGTTGCCATCCTGGGAAGCAAGCGGTTGATACCCGCGCCAGCCAGTCGTCCAGTCGCCAAGCAGCGGGCTGAACGCGACCGTCATGATACCCGCCGGCACCATCCACACCGAGATGCCCGAAAGTCGTGAGAAAGCACTCGTATTCGAGCCGACCATCATCGGAATCAGGTAATTCCCAAGTCCACCAACCATGAACACCGTGCCAACGGAGAACATCATGATGGTTCCATGGATACCTACGGTAGTCAGATAACCCTTCGAGTACTGAAACAACCACATGTGGTCAGACATCAGTTGCAAGCGCATCATCATCGCCGCAATGCCGGCGATGAGAAAGCCAAGACCCGAGTTGACCATGTATTGAATACCAATCACCTTGTGGTCCGTGCTGTACTCAAAGTAACGGCGCCAGCCCGTTGTTTCCTTCCACTTTAACGGAAAGCCGAAAGCCGGTTTGACAACGGCTTCCCAGCCGCCAATTCCAAACAGCCAGCCAATCACGGCACCCATCCAGCCGAAGACGACCGATACCTGATTGACATACGCGTGCAGGGGATCAGGATCGATGCCTGCAACAATTGAATTCAACAACAGGAAGCCAACGGCAGCCCAAATGACCCCTCGCATCGGCGGAGACATTCTTCGCCGGGGCGCTATCGGCAACTCCCCTGTTGCTTGTAATGGGCTATTGCCCGGTGTTACGCTCACGCTGCCTTCCCCCGTTCCCTTACGGTAGATTCGCAAAGTCAGACTCGACTATCGATAACTGCAACTTGATTGATAAATAAATCTATCAGCCGTTTTGCAGTTTCAGTTGTTGCTGAACCCACGTTGCAAAGTCAGACTGTGACACCACATGCAAATTGGACTCCATGTACGGATGTCCAGGACCGCAGACCTCCGCACACTGAACGCGGAGCATGCCGTTCTGTTCGGTGGAGGAAATCTTTGTCGGCATGATGTACTCGTAACGCGTCTCTCCTGGAACAGCATCCGTCTTGATGCCAAATGCAGGGATCCAGAAGCTGTGGATGACGTCAATTTGCTCGGACAGACCGTCACCCGTACCAAAGGAGTTAATAACAAACTTCACCGGCCTATTAACTGGCAGGTAAAGCACATCGTTCCCATTTGCGTTTACGGACTCATCAATGCCGTATTGCGGATAACTAAACATCCAGCCCCACTGCATCGCGGTCACATCGACGACAAGCTCATTTTTACTCTTGTCGTAGGCTTGACCCTGTTGCCAGTACACCTGCATCGCAGACGCCGTTGGATGAACGAACAAAAAGAGGTTAATCACCAAACTGAGCGTCACCCAGATACTCACGTAAGCCTTGTTAAACTTCGCTTGCGAAGTTGCACTACTTGTATCTCCCTGTCTCCGTCGAAACCGGATGACGGCGTAGAACAACATCATTACGACAAACACGAAGATCGGCACGACGGTCATCAAAACAAACGCCGATGCCGCCTGTCCCTCCTGGGCCTGCTCTGAAGCAGTAAAGAAGTAAAAGTGACGCCCCACAATTGACGCAACCCAATCTGCCAAAGCACTCAGGACAACCCAGATGATGCCAAATCCCCAGAAGTCACTCACATGCTACACCTCCATCCGTGCCAGTAAACCATCTGAATATTCATTAAACCGCTTTCAAACAAAATGCACATTTCCAAGCTGAACCGTCTTACGCCTGTGCCGGAAGAATATCGATGGTACCGCGCATACCTTCTTCGTAGTGGATAAAGGTTTGCACGAAGCAGCCATACATCCATCTGCCAGGCTTATTCGGCACGGTAAATGACCAGGTGACATAGCCGCCCGGTTCAAGAGCCGGACTGAAGTTTCCGTCCGCTGGGTCATTCGACCACCAGGGATGCGGAGAAACGATGGACTTGACTTTTGCCTTATTCGTCGGCCAGTTACTGACGTGATAGGCTTCCGAAATGTAAACATCAACGCCGTCCCAAAAATCTGTGTGGAACCCTGTGGCAACCGGGCCGTACTCTGTCGGTACCGTGTCAAACCCGCGCCCAATCCACATCTCGTGCGGTCGATTGGGGCTCTGGTTTTGCAGGTGAATCGTCACCTGATCGCCAACCCGCCACGTCATGTGATTGGGGTCAAAATAGTAATCTCCTTGATACAACTTGATGTGTCCTTGTTCAGCCTGTTGCGGTCGGAGTGATTGAAAAGCACTCGCAATGGGGGATTTGGCGAATAACGCACCAACTCCAACGACCGCCAGTCCACCGGCGCCCAGCAGAAATTCGCGGCGACTCCACTCTCTTTCTCCCAGGGGCTGTTGGCTCTTTTCGAGGTCGTTGCTCACGTCTATCCCTCCTCAGTTCTGCGCCGTAATCTGCGGGGTGCCGTTCTGAACTACCTGAAAGACGTCCCACATGCCTACGTTTCGATTCTGTTTCCCTTGAGCAAACTCAGGGAAGAAATTGATTAGGTTTTCCAGTTCAAACGTGCCCGTGCGGTCGGCAACGAAGGAGTACTTTTGCGAATCACCGGGATGCACACCGAGTTCGGCGTTTTCATCGATGTTCAGCACAGATTCGCCAGCCTTCTTAAATGCGAGCTGTTGGTGTGAATCGTAAATACCGACGTCAGCCGGAATTCCGCCTGAGTTCTGAAAATCGAGATTAACCGTGTACCCAACTGGAACCGTAATTTTCATCTGGCCGTTGGCGTACCCGTTAAAATTCATTCGATCGTTGATCGCGTTGTATCCGCCAATCACTTTGATGGTTACCGTCTTCGTGCTGTTATCGACAGTCATGAACTGCTTGGTCAGGTCTTGCGTCTGCCCACAGCCGGACACGAGCGTGACAAGCATCGTAGATGCGGCAGCCAAAGTGACCCAACGACCTGGCACTGCGCGAAACGCGTTGCTCACGCGATCACCCACCTTCATCGTGTGAATCACAAACATCGTCTTTGTTCAGGTTGCGAAGAAAATACGAAAAACCGGAATTACTGATTGAACTGCTCTGGTTGTGATTAGATGGCTTCGTTGAGGGGCCCGACGCATGTGGCAATTTCCCAGTACGAAATAAACATGCAAACAGCTGTGCTTTTTTGCAAAAGTTTGTCGTATTCGACTTTAATCGTCGGGAGTGGACATACTTCGAGGAAAGATCATGATGTCGGTCTCTCGAAATCAAGACACTTATCTTAGATGTGTCTCTACATGTACCACTCTTGCCAAAGAGACAGCTATCCTCCCCTCATCGTTCTCTCTCTTTTTGTGACAGTATCGTGATAGATATGTTGCATTTGTGTGTCTTATCACATTTTAGACACATTTGTTCTCTACGTCAAACACCTACGAGGGTATAAATTTTGGTTGTCAATAGTAGGAAGATACCTAATTTATTAACCAAGTTAACTATTGCGTTCGAGCTGTGCAAGTTGAAATGGAACTTGCCCTGGTTTACATTGTCGAATCGTGTTGCCATTCGACTGTGTATCAATCTGAAGTGAGGCTCCGCCAAGCTTTGCAAGTGGTACACTGCCAGGAGCGACATCCGGCCCCCCTACTGATTTCGGATTAAAATGGGCATCCGTCATCGCCTTCAGTAAGCCTACAGAGTATGCGACGGGTTCGTCAGAAAAAGGGTGGAACATGCCTGGTGCATTGTTGTATGTTCCAAGGTCTGTTTGCACAGCAATCTTATCTTTTGCATACGCAGCCTCAATGACGGGTATCAGGTTCTGCTCGGTCATGAGCGTATTATTGTCTGTCTTTGTCACAAAATAGCTCTTTGCAATCGGATTCATCGGTGTTTCTCGATAAGAACCGTCACCGAACGACACGTGAAAATAGTATTTTCCTGTATCGATATTGTAGACACCGTACCAAGCATCAATCACACGTTCATCAATCCCCTGACCTAGTGACGTCCTCATAGGCACAATGAGCGCACCGATTAAGAGAATCACTGCAACCGCGATGACAAACCCCATCGAGTTTGTCCACTTGAATTTCGTTTTCACTCGCGCATCCCCATTCGCTGTCAGTATATTTTTATTTGCTATCATATACCGAGAGTGCACGTGAAGGTAAGAGTCTTGACGACAAACACAAATAGGCATGCATTCAGGAAGGAAATGCATGCCACAACAAGTTGATAAGTTTTGTTTCGCTGTTACGCGGGTTGATAATCGCAAGCGGGGTCCGAAGACAGCGGATTTCCCGTGTTTGCAAAGGCGCGTGACCGCGACCCTCCACATGCATCCCTGTATTCACAACTCCCACATTTGCCTTCGAAGTCGCCTGCTCTAATGTTTTTGAGAACCACATTTTCCCTATAGATAACGGCCAGCGGCGTTTGCCGAATATTTCCGAGAGTGACAGGTAGAAAACCGGCTGGATAGACAGTGCCATCATGAGCTACGAATATGATACCCTTTCCATCCCGCGTTCCGCTGGTCTGAGCTCGTGGCACGGATGTGGGAACCCCCAGGCGGGTTGACAACTCCGTCGACAGTTGCTGGTAGAGACTACCTCCAAAATAAGCTGCCAACGGTCCTTTGTCCGTGATACCCGAAAGCCTGGTCTCGAAATCTCGGTCTTCTGCTTTTCTCGAAGCGACAACGCGCCGGAAGAAAGGGGCTTCCACAGTACGGACTGTGATGTCGTACTTTGACGCGTCGTAGAGAAAATGACATACGTCCTCGCACTCTGCAGCCGACAACTCGTGTGACGTCTTTCCCCGTCCAACGTGGATCAGAAAAAATACCTCCCAAATGTGAACCCCTGTCTCCTTAAGCAGTTGTGCAAGTGCAGGCAATTCGGAGGCATTGTCATTCATCACCGCAGTGTTCACCTGAACTTCAAATCCCGCCGCAACCAGTCGGCGAAGGGCATCTACCGTTTGGTCGAAATGGCCGGTAACGCCGCGAATTCCTTCGTGGGTTCCTGCGGTCGATCCGTCAAGACTAATGGAAACCACCTTGACTCCCAGCTCTTTCATGTGTGAAATATTGGCGTCGGTTAAATGCGGAGTCACGCTCGGTGCAAGCCCGACCGGAATCCCAAGACTTCGTGCATACTCTACAATTGGAAAGACATCTGGACGCATCAGAACGTCTCCGCCTGTCATAATGAGAACCGGATATGGTCGGCCGAATGATAGCAAACTGCGCACAAAGTCAAACGCTTCGTTATTTGTAAGTTCACTCTCCATCGGTGTATGAATCGCTTCAGCACGGCAGTGCTTACATTCCAGTAGACACGCTTTTGTCGTCTCCCAAAACACAAGCATCGGTCGTTCTTCAAAGTTTACCTGTCCCATGGGGCCGCCTCCTATCACTCACCCATTATCATTCGAGTCATAGGAATTTTGCAGGTCTGCCAAGACGGTCTTTTTGAATGACTGCCTGCTTCATTCGGACCATCTTTCCGGTACACAAAGACTACGAACAGCGACGAGATATCATCGTGCCAACACCAACATGCTGTCTACGCTCTCCGTATCTCAGCAAACGCGTCACTTCCGTGGTAATGTAGAGGCAACCATGACGAGACGTCAAAGCATTTGACTCGAAATATTTGCATTAAAGCACTTGAATCGAAGGAATTTGAACCCAACCGACAATGTGTTAACGCGACTATGAAAGGGGCAGCCATCCATGTTTTCGTACCAAATGGGCACTCGCATCGAATTTGGCATTGGGCGCATTCATCATCTATCCGAGTTGTTGCAGGAAAGCGGTTATGGAAAACGTGTTTTGCTCGTCACAGACCCTGGTGTCGAACATGCAGGGCTTGTTGACCCTGTCCTAGCGCAGCTAAAAGCGACCGGAGCCGAAGTCACTCTGTTTAACCATGTCGCGCAAAACCCGCGGGATAGTGATTGCGAAGCAGGTGCAGAGGTATTTCAAAACATTGCTGCAGACAGCGTCATCGGCATTGGCGGCGGCAGTGCAATGGATACGGCAAAAGCCATTGCGCTGCTCGGTGAAACGGGAGGAAAAGTCGCGGAGTATGTAGACGGACACAGAATTTATGAACGTGTCGCACCGCTCGTGTGCATCCCGACTACGGCCGGGACAGGGTCCGAGGTCACCCGGTCCGCCGTCATCACAGAGTCGAAGACTCATCGCAAAATGACCCTCAAACACGCGCTTCTGCGTCCAGCTTTGGCCCTGCTCGATCCCGCTTTGACACTGAGCGTTCCTCACTCCGTAACAACCGCCACGGGTGTCGACGCATTGGTGCATGCGATTGAGGGCTACACGTGTAAGCGCTCGTCTCCAGTGACCCGGGCATTTGGAGCGGCTGCAATGAAAGTCATCATCCCTGCCCTGCCAACCGTCATGGAGCACCCTGGTGACATTAACGCACGGTCAGATATGTTGCAAGGGAGCCTGCTGGCAGGACTTTGCTTTGGTGCATCGGACGTTGCCGCTGTACACTGCCTTGCCGAAGCACTCGGCGGTCTCTATGATACCCCGCACGGACTGGCAAATGCCGTGTTTCTTCCTCACGTGCTTCGATTTAACGTCATCGGACACGACGAAATACATGCCGAACTCAGCCGCATCATGGGGTTTGCCAAGGAAGATACAAACACTCGCGATGCTGTCGACAGCCTTGTCACGGGCATTAGCAACTGGGTGACAAGCCTTGGGATTCCAAATCTGCGTGAGCTACCGGGAGTCCGTCCGGAGGACTTTGACGAACTTGTGGAGCTTGCGTACAACAACGGATCGACCCCGAGTAATGTACGAACCATCTCCCGCGAGGACTACCGCACCATCTTGATGCAGGCGTACGCATGATGCATGCTTTTCGGCAGACAACCGTCATTCTCATTGACGCGGATGCTACACCACGGGATGCGCTTGTAACAGCGGATGTTCTCGCCCTAAGATTTAACGCCGAGGTTGTGACCGTAAGCAGCATCAATCACGAGTACGACCGACCCGGTCACATCACAGTCGATGCCCATCCCCAGGCTGTCGACATGGCGATTTTATCGATGTTAAACAGAAAGCGCCCGTATGTCGTCGTCACGCAGGACTATGGTCTGGCAGCACTAGCCCTCGGACAGGGGGCTTTCGCTATCTCTCCAAAAGGCTTAATTTACACGAACGACAACATGGATAGACTGCTGATGGAACGAGATATCAGCGCTAGAGAACGGCGGAGGACGGGTCGGACGAGGGGACCTGCCGCACGTACCACTGCCGATGCGGACAGGTTCAGCGCCGCCCTGGAGTCTCTGTTGCAAAGCTGTACATCAGACCCTTGCGACTAATTATCCAGGGCTATTTCCAAGTGTCGGGTGAACCTCTGTAGGTTGCACATACACCGGTTGACCAGCCTTCCCAAGTTGAACTCCGGACGGGAGTGTCACAAATTTCAAGTGCATGGCTTGCAACCCCTCGATAATTGCCGGCAAAGCCGCGAGAGTGATGTCTTTTTCATGCAGGTCGTACACACCCCCAGACGGATGGCTCGACAGTACAGCGTGAACAATCTGCTGCGGAGTCTTAGCCGCCCAATCCCTGGGATCCCGATTCCACAACGCCAACGACATATGGTGAGCGATGAGAATACCGTCAGTCACTGAACTATGCGCGCCGTATGGCGGACGAAACAATTGCACAGGCTGGTGCGTCAGGCCCTCGAGAAGCGCGCGGTCGTTCAGAATTTGATAAGCCTGCATTGCAGGGGAAAGTGTCGCCAAATCGGGATGTGTCATCGAGTGGTCGCCAATCTCGTCCCCTGCTGCTGCAGCCAAACGCACACTTTCAGGCCAGTACGCCACCTGATGGCCGACAAAGAAAAAGGTCGCGTGCACGCCGTAACGTTGTAGCGTTTTTACAAAATCATTCGTTAGCGGTGACGGCCCATCGTCAATCGTCAGGGCGACTTCGCCTTGCGGGACCTCCCACACCTGCGGTGCCTTTTGTTCCTTCAAGGCAATTGGTGCTACGTCGCTTACTTTCCGTTCCAATCCACTTTTATAGGGTGCAGTTCGGGATGTCGTTACTGAACTCGTCGACTTCGCACTTGCAGGAACATTTGCAAGATGATTCGTCGCTGAAGCTGTATTCGCAGCATCCGCGTTTGCGGTTGTACTGATTCCAGGGATTGAAGCCGGTCGAAGGTTCTCTGCACTAAGGCGCGTCACGTATTCCGGAACCTTTGCGTAACCGGCAGTGACGAGTAGTAGAGTGGCCACCATGACACTGTACTGCATGGCGACACGCCGCCGGCGTTGATACACGGATGACTTTGTGCGGGCTTTTAACCCTTTGCGGCGACCCCGAGCAAGAAGCTCCACCGCATCGCTAGATACCGCAACTTCAGACGAATTCGATAGTCGCCACGCGGCTGTGTTGGCTGACACTTTGGCATCCCGAAGGGCAACCACAGAAACTCCGTCCGGCGAACAGACGTCCGTCAAAGCGTTGTCGATGAAAGAGCCGTCCATGAAAGATTTCTCGATGCACGAGCCTCCGCTGGAAGAGCCCTCGATACACGAGTCGTCGATGCAAAGCTCATCCAAGTCGTGGATGGAACGAATTTGATGCAACCAATTGAGGTTCGACGCGAACACGGAAGAACACAAAAATGTGACTTCCTGAAGTGTCCCGAGAAAAAAACCTGAAATGGTATACCTATCAACGGATGCATCTGTTTTCCTGGAAAATCCGAGCCGCAGCGCTCGACCACCCTCGTCTTCTGCAGTGCCACTCACAGTCGACCATTCGGCTCGATGGAAAGAGTCCAAGCACTGCTGCAGGTTCAAGTATGTAAACTCATCCAGTCCCCAGCGAATAACCGTCTTCGAACCGCCAAAGGTCACCTTAACTCGGGCATAACATCCCGCATCATCTGCACTGAGCGCGAGAACGTCTGCAGTCACAAAAGCTGTCTCCATCCCGTTTTAGGCTTTAACCCGGTCTTCAGGCTCCGATTTTGAATTGTCCAGTACCGTTCTGATGGGCACAGCCGCCAGCTGGGGCTGTGCAAACACGGTAGGGTCCATGAATCCGGCAATCTGATGGGCAAAATCTGTCACCCTGCGCGTGAGATTGGCATTGTCTTTGCGGATCTCTTCGTACTTCGCACTCAACTGTGCGTTCTTCAGCTCTGCGCCACGCAGTTGCATTTCAAGACGTTCAATTTCCTTTGAACTCTCCTTACGCAATCTTGTGTAGTCAACCGTGAGTTCCTCATAGTGCCCAGTCAGTTCATTGACCTTCTCCTGAAGGCGGTTGTGTTCTGTCTGATGATTCACTTGCATTTGCTCGAACTCTTCCTGCAAGTGTTCGTACTTGTACTGATGGTCAAGCATCATCCTTTGCTGCCTATCAATCTCACTGTCCTTCTTTTCCAGCTTGAATTCGAGCATTTTTCGCTCATCATCACTGTCTCGCAACTGCCTTTGTGTTACCTCTATCTGTTTCTTATACTCCTGCAAAAGTTCTTTCATTTGCCTGCGGTCGTCCACCATTGCCGACACCGCCTGCAACAGTCGTACGGTGGTTTCATCCTCTGTCATGGCCGAAGGAACATTATAAATCGATGATTGCGGCATCTTTGCGCCCTCCTCTGTAATTTCGATTTTGCCACTTGCTACAGACAACTCAGGATATGATTGTGCGGAAGGTGCAGCGAGTGCTTCCGCAGACATCGTCGCTCTTTTTTCAGTACCTCCTTTGCTGTATCGTAAAAACAGGTACCACCTGAGCATACTTGCACGAGCGCTGTGGGCTCCTTGGGTTTCAAATGCAAACCGCTCACACGCTTCCTTGACGGTTCCGCCATTCGCGATATGGCTTTGCACCAATTGGCGCAAACGCTCGCTATCGGACAGCACACCGCCGTCTACTTCGGTTGGTTGCATATCTTCACCACCCCTGTAAATTTTCTCTTGTCAGATTTTAATATATATAATAGTACAATAGATACGCTAAGAATCGACAAATTCGGACATCGCAGATTTAGATTTTTGTCGGAATGTGTCCTATCTGCCTTAACAGATGCCACTTAGAGACTTGGGAGGACGTCATTCTATGAGTGAAAGGCGTCACATGTGGAGCCGGATGAATGATTTGGAGGCCAGTCCTGAACTTCCACCGACTACCGAGCAATTGAATCAAGAGCAATTGAATCAAGAGCAATTGAATCAAGAGCAATTGAATCAAGAGCAATTGCATGAGATTCGTTTACGCGAGCGACGGGCTTCGAAGGGTCCCTGGGTCGTGCGCCAACATATCATTGACGAGTTTGTTACCGACCGTTCCATCACCACGACGTGGGAGGACCCGAGCCTTCAGTGGCCACAGTCCATCGTGGGAGTACATCAGTCAGCGCATGGAATCGGATCATGGATTGATGAAGACAACGCCAAGTTCATCGCAGCCGCCCGTACAGATATCCCTAATCTGTTGTCCACGCTTGATATCTTTGCTCACCCGAAGGTCTATGAAGCGCTGTTGCGGTTCTCAAAAAGTGAGGAGTGTCAAGGGGAAGATAAAAGGGCAATTGAACAGGCACTCGATGCAGCATGGGGCCTCATCAAAAGTCGACGATAGCTATATCAACCCAAGTGCTTGATAATCGTCCGGACCGACCATACCATCCATCGGCAGATGGTGCGCCAGCTCATACAGACTTAGCCAGAATTGTGTTTCTCCAGAAAACCTTCCGTCAAACTTCCCGGTATAATAACCGGCGTCCTGAAGACGATGCTGTACAAGCAACACGTCCGCCCCAATGTTCCCGAAGGTAAGCGTGCGTCTGGTTTGGAGAGGATTTCCAGAGATAATCACTGGGGTACCTACCGGTACGAGGTCGTAGAGTTGCTCGACATCTGCGTTGCGCATCCGGATACAACCATTGCTGACGTATTTTCCAATCAACTCGGGGCGATTGGTCCCGTGGATGCCGTACGTACCCCACGGTACATTCAGCCCAAGCCAACGCGTCCCAAAGCCGCCTCCCCAGTTTTTTTGCTTATCTACAACCTTCCACTTTCCAATCGGCGACGGTGTCGAAGGTTTGCCGAGCGCGACGTCGTAGCGCTTGTATAAAACTCCACGTCGGTAGAGCTTTAACACGGGTCTGTTGGTGTCAATGCGAATTTCTACGGACGGGTTCCTTCCTTGTGTCTGCGAATCACGGGCTGTATGCACTGTTGTCACTACAGATTGAACGCCCCGTGAAGATGCCAGAGCCTGAACTGACATCTGCGCGGTCGTCAAGATGAACAAGCCCACTCCGACAAGCGATAAGCGGTGCCACTTCGGTATCCTTCGAATTGTAACCTTGTATCGGTTGATGAACGACTCACGTTGTAGTCCCGTGCGTCTCCGGGAAACGGAACGAAACATGGAAATACACCTCCACCTGAGGGTTAGGATGGTACAGGTAAAGGTGTTGCATACATCCATCAACATATGAGGATTAACGTCGAGATTCGGCATCCGTTTTATGTTTGCGCAGGTCCGACAAATAACGTGCATAGCCCGCGACAGAATCCATAAATCTCACGACCTCTTCATCCGTAAGAATGTCGCGTCCGGGTCTGCCGTTGAAGTCATACACAAAAAATTCCCCAGCTTGGGTGTGTCCGACATCGAGACCGAGAATACCGAGAGATGGGTAATATGATTGCAGACGCCTCGCAACTCGCAGCGCAAGCTGTTTCATCTGATGTATGTCTGTTGGCGTGACGCCGAGGCCCTCAAGAAATTCTCGACTTTCATCGGCGCGAGTTAGAGAACGAACCTTGCCACCCGCGTGAAAATTCGTGAGTACAGAACCGGGCGCGCCCAATCTGACCGTTGTCGCTGTGACATCCCATGCGCCAGTGTCCTTCCGCTGGACTGTGATACGGAAATCAATTTTCCGGCCATCGGGCGTCGATGCAAGATCTACGTGTTCCTGAGCCATATACGTTCGATGACGCGTCAACTGGCGAACAAGTTCTAACAGCCCCGCCCTCCCCAGTTCTTCCTGTAACCGACGATTCCGATGTCGCTCCACGACAACCAAATACTTGCCAGATGGTTGCCGCTCGATAAAAGCAATATTGCGGCCCCCAGACCCGAATACCGGTTTGAGCCAGAGTCTGTTGTTCCCATCTAACATACGTAGAACCCCCGCGGGGGAAATGGATGTCACCGTCCGAGGTAACCGGCCGCCGTCAATTTTACTCTTTGTGAGCACTCGGTAGAGTTCGTCTTTAGCAGGTAGAACAGGATTGAATATCAGGGTCTTATCCTGACGCAACCTCACGAGCAGGCGCCGATAGGAACTTCGATGGGATTTCAGGTCTCGCAAGTACATCGCGTCATAGACAACCGCTTTCGGCGTCAACGACCACATCGATTTGCCCCAAATGATGTTTCCATTTTGCTTCGAACAGGTCCAACCGGAAAAATACTTTCCACCTAGCAGTTTAGAAGGACTGGTAATGACAAGGGGAACGTTATACTTGATGGCCGCCGACGCAAGAGCCCGGAAAGCGAGCTCGCGTCTGCGATTCGATTTCGCAACAGGTGACCACCCGGTGATGGCTATCAGCACGCCCATACCCCCATGTTGCATCAAGTCTGAAGTCTTACACTATATGCACAGAGGACGGTTTTGGACTTGGCTAGGCGTACATATTGAACTATGCGTAAATACGGAGAACCTGGAATGCTTCTGCATACGTCGTGTAAATGTGTTGACCACGAAACTCCGCCTTGGCAGTTAATGCACGTTCACTGACAGGATGAGGGTACAAGGACATCTGTGTCCGGTACCGCGCTAACGCCTTCAACTTGTTGACAAACATCTCCTTGCTCAGTGAAACGTACAGATTCGGCTCGAATTCCATTTCACCATCGGTCTCGTAGACAAGCACTGAACCTTGCCAGAAGTACGGGCGCGCGGCCGTAACAGCTGCATCATGGATGGAAGAATGGTCTTGGTGCTTGGTCCGGGAAGGAATCAATATCACCGTTGGGTGAAAATCGCGAAGCTCGTCTTCGATTGCAGTGACCAATTCGATTCGGGGTCTTGTATCGAGCAGTGAGTGATACTGGACGTTTACGTCGTCCTCGTGGTACAACACGGTGAAATCCGATACGCCTAATACGGCCATCGCCCCTTTGAGTTCCACATAACGGTCTTCACCCCGGTACGGTTTATACACCTCAAGGTCTTTATTAAACCGGCGGCTCACGCCTCGAACGAATGATGCAATGACGACTCGAACCAGGCTCCCGTTTTGAACAAACTTCTGTATCAAACCACCACAGCCGATGGTCTCATCGTCTGCATGAGGAGCAAGTACCAACACCCGCTGCTCGTCGTAGCGAATGAGTTCCACAAGGTCCACCCCATTTCTTGTCCTCCTCCAATATACGGACGCGGGGCTTGATTGCGTCGGGCACGGGGCCAGATGAACCAAAGTATGTGGGAAAGCCTAACACCAATCCCGGACAAGGCGACTACAGTACTAAGGTGGCTAGAGGAAGCAGCTAAGTCAAATTGAGGGGTGTGGTGAGGGGTGATGCCTGCACTTTGTCGTGAGTCGCTAAATGTACTGGTAACCGGAGTCGGCTCTCCGGCAGCATCAGGGGTTATACGGTCACTGCGCAGGGTGCCTGACTGGAAAATTCGAGTTACAGGTGTCGACATCAATCCAAACGCCACTGGGGCTGTATGGTGTGATGACTTTCACGTCGTCCCCCGTGCTCTGGAACCCCTCTTTCCGAAAACCATCTTGCAACTCTGTCAAAAACAGTCTATTGATGTCATTGTGCCACTGGTGACAAAGGAACTTGAAGTCCTTGCCGCAATGCAGTTGGCGCTTCAATCCAGCCATACTCATCTCGCTTTGTCCACACAGGAGACGTTACGAATTGCCAACCATAAAGGTCTGTTGCTAAACGCTCTTTTGCAACACAGTGTGAAGGTTCCAAATTTCGTCACAGCAAAAAATGTGACAGAGTTTCAACAAGCGATTCAGCTCCTGAGCCGTGATGGGCAGCCTGTATGTTTTAAACCCATCTATGGGGATGGCAGCCGCGGTTTCCACATCATCGATGAACGATCCGATGAGGCTCGTCGGTTGTTTGAGGACAAACCGGATTCCACGTACGTTTCAAAATCCGAACTACTGCGTGTCATTCACGGGGCGAAGCACATGCCAGAGCTCGTCGTGATGGAATACCTGCCTGGTGACGAATACAGCGTCGACGTCCTTGCCAGAAATGGTGAAACCCTCGTTGCCATCCCGCGATTACGTGAACAAATGGTTAACGGCATCACAACAAAAGGCGTAATTGTCAATCACACCGATGTCGTGTTGTATGTGAAACGTGTGGTTTCAGCTCTTAGCTTGCATGGCAACGTTGGTGTGCAAGTCCGGCGCAACGCCGCAGGGGAAGTGCGTATTCTCGAAGTGAACCCCCGCCTTCAGGGTACAACTGTTCACTGCACCGCAGCCGGTGTGAATTTACCTTGGCTCGGCATCAAGCTCGCGCTCTCGCAACCCATCTCGGACGAGGAACTGCACGTACGCTACGGTACACGCATGATGAGACATTGGTCAGAGATTTTTATCACGGATGCAGGCGAGCTCTACACGATATGAAGGCATGATTCAAAGGTGTGATTCAAAGGCGCGATTCCGTCGAACAGGGGTGAAAACATGCGCGTACTAGTTATGATTCATCGTTTGTGGCAGGGCGGCGGCACCGAGACCCATGTTTTAACCCTCTGCTCTGTACTGCGCCAGATGGGGCAGCATGTAACACTGTATACAGCGGGCGGACCTTGGGTAGGCAAAGCGCGGGCTCTCGGGATTCCCGTGATGGTGGACGCGTCGATGCACAACTTTCCGAAGCGCAGTGCGCTACGCTTACGCCGATTTCTCCGGCGACACAGGTTCGACGTCATTCATGCACACGATGGACCGACCGTCAGAGTGGCCGTTCTTGCACTACGGCCGCTCCTACAGCGTCCCCGTTTGGTTTTCACGGTGCATGGCCCCTATGTCGGACAGCTACCGCTCTCCATGGCCAAACAAACCGCAAACACGATAATCGCCGTCTCTCCGTCGCTCGGGCGTCGAGCCCAACGAGTCGGGGGTGGCAGAGCCAGGGTTGTCGTCATCCCGAACGGCATCCGTACGGACGTTTTTCGGCCGGTATCCAAAAATCTTGCGCGAGCGCATTTGCGATTACCTGCAAAAGCGTCCGTTGTCGGCTATGCTGGCCGATTCACCATTGAAAAAGCGCAGCTTGGAAGGCGCGTTGTTTCTGCCCTGCATCAATTTACGGAACATCGACCGAACGTGTATGTTGTTGTCGCAGGACGCGCTTCACAGCGAGTGGTGGCTCCTCGGAGACGCGTGAAAATACTTGGTCACGTCAACAACATGAGCATGTTTTACAACGCGTGTGATGTCATGATTGGGACCGCAAGAGTCGCCGCAGAATCAGTCAGTTGCGGTGTTCCGACACTCGCACTCGGTTCTGCCGGCTATCATGGTCCTATCACTCGCCGAAACTTCTCGCACATGATTGGAACCAATTTTGGCGACCATGGATCTATCCGTCCATGGACAATAGCAAGACTGTCAGGCGACTTGGAGCGTGCCTTGTCACACCGCGAACAACTGCGGAGTCAAGCAAGGGGCACGTCCCAAACACTTCGCAAACAGCTCAGTGCAGACAGGATGGTGCGCCGCATTCTGCAAACCTATTACTGATTCTGATAGTGTTCCATCAACACGCGGACAACCTCGGGACGGGAGAACTCCGGCGGAGGAGCAATGCCTTCCGCCAGCATCTGCCTGACCTTGGTTCCTGACAAAATGATGTGGTCTTCGTCCGGATGCGGGCAAGTCTTGGTTGTCGCCATGCCGCCGCAAGAGCGGCAGTAAAAAGCGTGATCGAAACACATTGGTGTGATTCCCAACTCGTCCGCAGGAATGCTCAGCAAGAGCTTTTGCGCGTCATAAGTGCCGTAAAAATTACCGACGCCAGCGTGATCGCGTCCGACAATAAAGTGCGTGCACCCATAATTTTTCCTGACCAGAGCGTGCAACACAGCTTCTCTCGGCCCGGCATAGCGCATGGCTGACATCATCACGCCAAAATATGTGCGCTCTCGTGGATAGTAATTGTCGAGAATTGCTCGATAGGCGCGCATGCGAACAGACGCAGGTACGTCATCCGCTTTTGTAGGCCCGACGAGCGGGTGGACGAACAGCGCGTCGACCATTTCGAGCGCACACTTTTGGATATACTCGTGAGCGCGGTGAATAGGATTGCGTGTCTGAAACCCGACAATCGTCTTCCAGCCCCGCTTTTGAAATTCAGCCCGACACTCGCGCGGCGTCCGAAAATACGCCTCGAACTCTGCATTGACAACCGTCTGGTAGACTTCTACTGGTCCTCCCAGGTATACGGGACCGCGTTCAAACAAACGCTGTACGCCGGGATGGTTGGTGTCGGTGGTGCCGTACACAGTCTCTGCTTCCTGTCTGAGGTCAGGTCGGTATACATCCGTCACAAGCATTCCTGCGATGAACAGACCATTTTTCGAGACCAGCCTAACTCTCTCTCCCGTACATAGGCCTGCAGCCGTTTGTTCAGACACAGGCAGTGTCACGGGTATCGGCCACAGTTGCCCGTCCACGAGGTGCATTGAGTGACAAACGGAGAGATAATCCCTTTCCTCGAGAAATCCGTCGAGCGGCGCAAAAGCACCGATTCCAAGTTGCAACACATCGGAAGCAGCTACATCATCTAAGACAATCTCTCTACAATTGAGGTACCCATCTTCGTTCATCTGCGTCTCTGGATTCGCTGGGGTCTTCATGCTTGTATTTTATCGCTCCTGTCTAAGTTCATCTCCAGCGCCTCAACAATGGTTGCCAGGACCAGACCAACGCACTCGTCAATCGATTTTTGCGCCGTATTGACAGTCACATCCGCCCGACGAGGGACCTCATACGGAGCTGAAACTCCTGTAAAATTTTGAATCAGTCCACGCTCTGCCTTGTCATACAATCCTTTTGGATCCCGTGAAGCACAGATGTCTACCGGACAATCGACAAACACCTCGAGGAACTCACCATCCGTGAACTGGGAGCGAGCCTGTTCTCTATCTGCTTCAAAAGGGGAGATGAGCGCTGTTAAGACCACCGTGCCAGCATCCACAAACAAACTTGCAACGTGCGCGACGCGTCGAATGTGTTCTTTCCGATCACGCTCGGAGAATCCGAGATCTGCACTCAACCCGTGCCGAACGTTGTCTCCGTCAAGGAGATACGTGTGAATGCCCCGACGATACAGTTCTTCTTCAACTCTGTTGGCCAGCGTCGATTTGCCAGCGCCAGATAACCCGGTAAACCAGATGCAGAGACCTCCATGTCCTTTGAGGGTCTGTCGAGCGATTTTAGTTACTTGCGGTTGGTGCCAAGTCACGTCTGCTGTCACGATAATTTCACTCCTACTGCTGCTGTATCTTGAACGAGCCAATGAGACAAGTCGCGGTCGATGAGTGACTCTAGTGCCGCAATATCATCTTGATACTCTTTCATCAACCGATAACGAGTCTGTACTCCCAAAGTGAGGTGACGTAATGTCATGCCCTTTGCTTTGCTGCCGAGCCGTTGTCGAAAGCGTCGCGGCAGAAACGGTTTCAGTGCGTTTTTAATTGGATTCGGCCGCGCAAAAAAGTTGTATAGCCAGCGAGAGCGGGGCATACCCGAGGCATTATGCCGAATGGACGTATCAATAGAGACATCCTGACTGATATTCAAGAACGCGAAAATCTCAGCGAGTACATGTTCCATGTTGCTCAGGTCTTCATACAGGAAAACACGAACGTGCCGACTGTCGAAAGTCTCGAGATAACGTCTGACCTGTTTACTGTACATACCGATTTCACGATACCACCAGAGCGGCTGATAGCCAGATGTTCGACGTTCGTCTTCGGCACGCAAAGCAGCTTCAAAAGGCAGCGATTCACGTCCGTCCCGTACGGTATGAGAATAGGCGGAAAAGGCTCTATCTACCGGATTGCGCAAAATGATGATAACTTTCGCATCAGGATTCAAAGCCTTGATGCGGTTCGCCGTGTCAGGAAAATACAAGTAATAGACCGATGCATCCCCAACAACAGAAGCCCCCCCTGTCTCCCGGAACAGTTCCATATAGGCTTCTCTTGTGCGGACGATGTTCCTGCTGAATCCCTCATCCCCTGGTCCGGTGAATTCCGGTGGAAAATGGTGGCTACAAAGGTAGTGAGGTTCCTTGATAGTACTCATGTACACGTCTGGATGTTGTGATAAATAGTGATACAGCGAACTCGTACCGGCCTTTGCACTGCCGACAAGAAACAGATTCGGTACGTTCGTGATTGCGATTCTCCCCCTTCTCACAACATCTGCCCAGCTGTTCCTGAGAATGAAGAATTTGCAGACCCCCTTATTCAGTCTCCATCTTTTCAGGCCATCTTTTCAGGTCAACTTTTCAGGCAGAGTATGTGTGATTTCTTGTGGTTCGATACTATGCTACGTGTAAAATCCTGTTTTTTGGTTGAAAGGTTATGTATGGGGTGTGGAGATAACGTGGAGCGAACAGGGGGCTTTTATTAAAATTTGATTACAAAATAGTTCAGTTCGATTGGGCCAAATACAATACACCAAAACAATACACCAAAACAATGCAGACAAAAGCCTGGCCAATCAGCCAGGCTCTCCATGAGCGTTAACGTCTTGCACCGTTTGTATAGAAGGGATGGCTGGTTTATCGAGCGGGATCCAAACCGTAAACTTCGTGCCTTGACCGACGGTACTGGAGACGTCGATGCGCCCGTTGTGGGCTTCAACGAACTCTTTTGCAATGGCAAGGCCCAGTCCTGTACCACCGGTTTCGCGCGAGCGGTCTTCATCTGCCCGGTAGAAGCGGTCAAAAATGTGTGTCAAATGAGGGCCGGGGATGCCTGGCCCAGTGTCTTCGATACTCACCCGTAAATCCGCTCCATCTCTGTCAACTGTCACCTTGACTCTCCCCTCAGCAGGCGTATAACGAAGCGCATTGCCGAGCAGGTTGACGAACACCTGGGTGATGCGGTCAGGGTCAACGGTAATCGTATCTTCTGGCGCAATGTTATTTGTGAACGAAAAAGCGATGCCCTTGTCCTCAAACTCAATCTCAAAATTGTCGACGATGCGCGCTAACAACTGGCCGGCTTGCACCGTGGTTTTTACAAGCGACAACTTACCCACCTCAGCAAGACTCAACTGATGCAAATCCTGAACCAGTCTCGTGAGGCGGAAAATCTCATCCTGAATCGGCAACAGGGTTTCCGGGACAGCAGGTTTTAACCCTTGCTGAATTAATTCCAATTGCCCTTGCATTACTGTAAGCGGCATTCTAAGTTCATGAGCAACGTCAGCGACGAGGTGCCTCCGCGCCTGTTCCGTCCGGGCGAGTTTGCTGGTCATGTCGTTAAAGGCATCCGCAACCTCACCAAACTCATCCTTACTGGTTACAGACACCTTGGTATCGAGGTCTCCCGCTGCAATCCGCCGGAGACCTTGAATCACTCGCTGCATTGGGCTCGTTATCCAACGGGAGAACCACGCACCGATAAATAAAGCCAAGAGTCCTGTAACAAGTGTTCCAGATACCGTAGCGAGTAATGCAGAGCGAAGAACAGTACGTTCTATCCGCGTCAGAGCTTCAATGCCTCTGTCATGGATTTGCAAGTCACCGACTTTGGTGCCGTTTACCACAATCGGCGCCTCTACCAACCCCGTACTGGGTGCACTCGTCCCTGGCGCCGGATTTGATGCGTCAGGTCCCGCGGCACCAATCTGGGCCACTACCTGCCCCCGTGCATCGTAAAGAATCAACGAGGAGACTTGTCCCGTGTTACCATGCCCAAGTTGGTGAATAAAGCTGTCGACGCCAATCCACGAGTCACCATTCGCTTGATAATAGTATTCGAGATAACTTGCCCAGGTTTCAGCATCGCCCTCTCGCGCTGCTTGCGCGTATTGGCGAAACAATCCTGAGAGATAGCCATGGGACAAGGTGAAGAATGCAACGCTTGTGATGACCACCAATGTCGCCATGGCTGCAAAAAGTTTTTGCCGAACCCTCATGAATCCTCTCCAAACCTGTACCCAATCCCGTGCACCGTTTTAATGTACCTGGGGTTCGCAGAGTCGTCTTCGATTTTCTTTCGCAAATGGCTAATGTGGCTGTCGATGGTCCGCTCATAGTTGAGATACGCGTCCCCGAGCGTTGCTTTCAGTAGTTGCAGTCTGCTGTACACGACACCAGGCCGGGCAGCAAGCGTCAGCAATATCTGAAACTCTGCCGGCGTGAGAATAATTTCTTCATCCTTCTTCCAGACCCGATACTTTGTTTCATCAATAATCAGGTCACCCCTGCGAATGACCCCTGTCTCCTCTTCCACCGCAGGAAGTGTCTGAATGCGGCGCAAGACGGCACGCACCCGTGCGAGCAATTCACGAAGACTGAATGGCTTTGGAATGTAGTCATCGGCGCCCATTTCAAGTCCAACAACACGGTCTGTCTCTTCCGTCCGAGCGGTCAGCATAATGATGCCAATGGGGCGAGACGTCTGTCGGATTTCGCGGCAGACATCGAGTCCACTGCGCTCAGGCAGCATCCAGTCGAGAATTACGATGTCCGGACTGTCTTCGTCGACACGCCGTAACGCTTCCTGTCCGGTACCTGCAGTCGTGACTGTAAAACCTTCACTTTCAAGGAAGGGCTTGATGACGTCAATTACCTTTGGTTCGTCATCGACGATGAGGATACTCTGTCCCATCTGGGCTTCCCCTTTCGCAAAATTCGTCGATTTTTTCATACACGGTCATTTTGATACAAGACTAGTCTTTGATACTGTACCAGTTTATCGGGACCATTTGTCCTGGTCATCCCGGAGTTATGGTCTTTGTATGGAGAATAGCAAAAAACAGCGGCCCTGGAAAATCCGGGGCCGCTGTCACGAAAACTTGTTCGAAAACTTGTTCGAAAACTGTCTGCTGATTGCCGCGTATGAACACTCGTGATGTAGGACGGGTACATCTCCTGTTCAGCCGCGGTGCAGAGCAGTTCAATCATGCTGCAAACCGTTCAATCATTCCGCAACATGCGGTTCAATCACGCCGCAAGCAGTTCAATCGTTCCGCAGCGTGCGGTTCAATCATCCCGCAAGCAGTTCAATCGTTCCGCAGCGTGCGGTTCAATCATCCCTCAACAGGAACAATTAGTTTTGCGGAGGAATCCAGGTAACACCATAGCTGTTGCTTTGATTGATGCTTGCACCGAGAGCTTTTGCGAACGAAGCCACAGGTAGGGCCAACTGGCCGTTTTTGGCGACCATGTTTGCATCAAGTTTTACGTCTTGACCGTTCACTTGAATCGTCTTTCCACCCATCGGAACCGTAACAATTTGATTGTTGTACACAAACTGCAGTTGATGTTTGGACTGTGTAAATGTGAAGTCTGCCATCTGAGCGATATCATAGATGCTCATGTACGTTACACTGTGCATCGTAAACGGCTGCAACTGCGGCATTGGTAAGCCAGTCGACGGGTTGAGGAACAGTTTTGCGTTTGACGGACCATGACTGAAGTCAAACATATTCATGAGCGAACCCGTTTGACCATCTGCAGATTGGTCTCCGAGGCGGCCAAGATTCCAGTTGTCCTCGATAAAGCGCAGAATGGATGACTGTGAAGTGAGTGAATTGTCCACAAAGTTGTGTCTCGAATAAGGCGAAATCACCAAGATGGGAATCCGTGGGCCAAAACCTGCGCGGTCAAGGTACGTACCGGCAGCCGGGGAACCTGCATTCCCAGTACCGAGCAGCGCATCTGCCAGCGGATCGTTGGACTGACGCACGATTGGCGGCATGACGTGGTCGTACCATCCATCCGAGTCATCCCAGTTGATGATGACGGCGGTGCTGCTCCACTCCGGAGTCTTCTCCAGACGGTTAATCGTGTCAACGAGGAACTTCTGCTCGTCGAGCGGACCAGAATACCCGGCGTGTCCATCCTGGTATGCTGGTGCCTTGACAAAGCTCACAGCGGGCATGTTACCAGCGTCAACGGCCTTCCAGAAGTCACTCATGCCGTAATTGTGATTGGCCTTATCTCCTTGGTGACCAATCATAGCAACTGAAGTCGGTGGCACGTGGTTCGGATTGGAAGTTGACTGGTAATACTGGAATGGGTCGTGGTGCGGAATGTAATCGGCAGTCGCAGGAGCCGGTGTCTCCGTACCATTGCCAACCGCCTGGTGTTGTTGAGTTGGGTTGCTGAAGCCGCCTTCAAACCAGCCCCAAGTAATGCCTTTGGTGTTCATCAAGTTGCCCACGTTTTGTCCAGTCAGCGCAACGGTAGGTTTCTTTGCATTCGAAGCGCTGTCATAGTACGGATCGATATCGTTAAACAGGGTGTTGTTTTTGTCGAGCGTACCAGGGATGATAGCACCTGTCGTCGGGTCTGGCTGCAGCTGTGTCCCACCTTCTTTTTGGGGAGCACTGTAGCCAACAGCACCATGAGTCGTGCCGGCGATCAAGTTCAAAGCACCTGGGGTTGATGGCCCGAAGTTGGTGCCAAACGCATTGTCATTGAGAGAGAAATGCTGTGCGTAGTTCCAGAGTGCTGTAACGGTGTTCCCGTCGTAGTAATCCATCACGATGTTCGGATTGGCATTCTTAAACGGCCAGTTGGTACCTGCAGCGTACTGCACAAACTTGTCCACCAAGCCACCGTCGTAAGCCTTTTGTTCTGCCGTGTAGCCATGGTCCATGTCGTCCGTTATCGATTGACTGCGGCCAAGGCGCTGCGGATTTGCCAAGTTCGGGTTGTTCGTCAACAGTGTCGAGTTCAAGCCATTCACAGTCGGAGTTCCTGGCGCAGGGTAAAATGCTGGCGATCCCGCTGGGTTTGCAGCCTTGGGATATGTAGCAAAGTAGTGATCAAACGAAACATTCTCTTGAAAAATGACGACCACGTGTTTGATTGGAGTTGTCGTAGAAGGAGTAACTATGGTAGATGAATGCACAGAAGGATTGGCGTGCTGTGGAGCTGCACTTGTGCTAGCCAAGACCGTTACTGTTGATAAAACCAGCGTTGCTGCCGCAGCAGTAGAAATCTTGGATCTTTGACTTCGCCGCATAAATTGACCTCCTCAGGGATTGGACGTGTGGACGACCGACGCTGTCTCACCACGTTGTTGGACTGCTTTCTCGTACTGCTGTGTTGGACCACTTGCCAAGCTACTTTGTGGTACAGCTCTGATACTACTGTGTGGTACTGCTGTGTGGTACTGCTCTGTGATGCTACTGTGTGGTACTACGCGTCTGTCACTACGTTGTCGTACTACGAACTAATCTTATAGAGGCAATGTAAATTTATGATTGAGTCTTCGTAAACTTTTTATTTCGTAGCATTAAGAGTTTGTAGATGATTCAGCCCGCAAACTATTCGCCTCGGTACCGGATGCCCAAGCACTTGCACTGTTTACCCGGGCTTATTCGCCAGAGTTGGCGTGAGCAGCAGCGGAAGTAGCTTCTGTCGCTACATCGGGCTGCGGGGCGGTGCCCTGTGGCGACGCTGCATCGGGCTGCGGGCCAGAGTAGTAGTGCTTTGTAAAGTTGGACAGTAACTGGCGTGGGAGGAGAATGCAACTAATTCCGTAGCACTTAACGATATAAAGCAGCAAAATCGCTAATGCGCCAAGAAAGAAGTCGACGCCACTTTGCATCGTGACAATCATTTTTCGAGCAATAGCAAAGATGAGAATATCCGTTACCAAATGTGGGTCACGCTTTATGAGCATGAGAGCTACTTCAAGACCGATAATGTACAGCAATGCGTCATCGAGAAAGCGCTGAAACGAACTATCTGTTCCAGACACAAAGACCCCGTGGAGACTGAAGACCATCATCAAGCCCGCGGATACCACCCCGACAATCAGGAAAATCGACAGGATGATTTCAAATACGCGGATGAGCCATTCTATCCATTTCGCCAAGCGCGTAGAGACACGAGCCAACAAGTCCTCACCCCTTAACCTACATCGGTATGTTGTCAAACTGTTGATATACAGATAATCATAATTTTAATTGTATTACAACAGTAGCTATATGATTTCCTTTACCTCACCATGAACTTTGTCAATACCCCCTTACCATCGTGGACGCCTAGGAGAGTGCGAAGTCGCCTGCCTGAGCGTTGCTTCGGCATCCTGAATGCATGGATGTAATTCTGCGTGGATATGGCCTTCGTCTAGTTGGTCTTGCTCAGTAATTTGTAATAACGCGCCACGAGCGCGTTATTTCCACATGAACGTGTTTCTGGTAGGGTGAATAACGCGTTCCGGGCCCGCTATCGGCAATCGAACGGACCCAAAGCGCAGAGGGCGCGATGAAATTTGGAAGTCACATGGTAAACCGGTTGTCTGTGGACGCAGAAGGGGGTCCCCACTCACCTGTTCTGCCCGCGCTTAAGCACTGTGGGTGCGTAAGGGAGTGCCGGATAGGTTGGCTGCGCGCCGCTTACGCACCGTGGGTGCGTAAGGAAGCACCAAAATCGGCAAAACGGGCGTTGCTTAAGCACTGTGGGTGCGTAAGGGGTCGTCGGAGTGGTTGGCTGATCCCTGCTTACGCACCCCGGGTGCGTAAGGAAGCCCTGGATCAGTTGGCTGCGCGCCGCTTGCGCACCCTGGGTGCGCAAGGGAGCATCAAATCGGCAAAACGGGCGTTGCTTAAGCACTGCGGGTGCGTAATGGAGTGTCGGACCGGTCGGCTGAACACTGCTTACGCACCGTGGGTGCGTAAGGAAGCCCTGGATCAGTTGGCTGCGCGCCGCTTGCGCACCCTGGGTGCGCAAGGGAGCATCAAATCGGCAAAACGGGCGTTGCTTAAGCACTGCGGGTGCGTAAGGGAGCCCTGAATTGCTTAAGTAGGCGGCGCTCACGCCTTGTGTAGGATGAAAAAGTGTGGTGCTAGAAACCTTGTCGAGTCGATCGACAATTTCCGGGAATTCGTTATCCGATGAAGGGGCTGCAGTCGATGGGAATAGAGCGTTGCCATGGCGTTATTTGCCGACGGCCGAATCGTAACGCTTCTACAACGCGCTATTTGAGGCTGACGAGAAAGAACTCAGTGGAAATAACGCGCTGGGAGCGCGTTATCCGATGAAGGGGCTGCAGTCGATGGGAATAGCGCGTTGCCATGGCGTTATTTGCCGACGGCCAAATCGTAACGCTTCTACAACGCGCTATTTGAGGCTGACGAGGGAGAAGTCAGTGGAAATAACGCGCTGGGAGCGCGTTATCCGATGAATCGGCGCGGAAAGGGTTGGATACCGAACAATCTCATCTCGGCGTCCTACTTCGTGCCCGACTCCGCACCGTTTGCCAATACTGGGAGTACCTCATCGCATCCCCGACAATTCGGAAGGTCTCCTAGAAACGGCTTGGGTCCCATTCTTGGGTCCCATTCTTGCATCCCGTTCTTGGGTCCCATTCTTGGGTCCCATTCTTGCATCCCGTTCTTGGGTCCCATTCTTGGGTCCCATTCTTGCATCCCGTTCTTGGGTCCCGTTCTTGGGTCCCATTATGAAGCCATCCCTCACGTCCTCGTGCATTGTCGGGCTACATTACCTAACTATTGTGTCGGATGTGATACTTGTACCACGCTGTCCCTGCGTAGTCGTGCGTTTGTTTCGGTGCAGCGACCGTGGAAATGCTTGAAATGGCGAAAATGAAAGACAGTCCAGCTAGGGCAAGATGAAAGCCAATCAAACGCCACTTTGTCCGCCTTCGCCTCGCCTCGAAGCGAAAATAGAAGTACAGACCAGAGGTCAAGGTAAGTACTACCAATACAAAGGAGATGACTGAGAAAATCACAGAGAATACCGGAATCTGACTGTAGGAGGACAGCATTCTTACAATCAGGACGCCGAATAAAATCGTGGTGACACTTGCCGCCACCACATGGCAAGTAACGAGCACCAACGGATAGTAGACCTTAATGCGAAAGGTATATCCAGAGAAGAGATAGAGTCCGAAGATTGATGTGATGATGAACGCTGTTAAGGTCACTTGCCACAAAAGCACTAACGGCCGCCCTCCTGTCTAATGATTTGTCATTATCTTAATAGTCTATTCCTGCTAGTCAAGTCGCTTCAACCATTTTTTGCTCTGCACTGAGTTTTGTTCACTGTCCGTTTATCGCAACCCCTCGAGGTTACCGGCAAACCATCGAGAACAGCGTGGAACACTACCAGACGCTACCATCTGACCCAGATACGGCACTCCCTTACGCTTCCACATGCGTAGCAACGCTCGTTCTCCCATCCGGCACTCCCTTGCGCTTCCACGATGCGTAAGCAACGTTCCTCTTCTGCCCATCCGGTGCTGTCACCCGCCGGTCTCTGGGAAGATTACACTCTCTTCACATCTCGCGGCAAAAATGCGGCGAGGATGGAACCAAGGAGCGGTAACACTGACAAAATCGTAAATACGGCTGGGACGCCAAACAAGTCAGAAATACCGCCCATGAATGTAGCCCCGATTCCTCCGGCCCCAACGCCAAAACCAATGGATAATCCTGATGCCAAGGCAATGTTTCTGGGTAACATCATCTGCATCAAAACTACCGTTACGGCAAATGACGAGAGTACGCTAAATCCGAAGAACAGAAGGTCGATGACCGCAAGTACGCCGTGTGTATATGGAAAAACGAGAGCAAACGGAGTTGCGGCAAGCATTGACACTACCAGCAACCGCTTCTGTCCAATGCGGTCAGACATGACCCCACCGATAAACGTGCCGAGCGCCCCCGCACCCACGAAGACAAAATTGAATATCTCTGATGTGGCTAACGACAAGTTATGAAAGTAAAACGGCAAAAAAACGACGACTCCCACTTGACACCATGACCGCAGAATGATGATGCTGACAAGAAGGGCAACGCCTGGCAGGTTATTTTCGCCTACGATTTCGCGATGTTTTCCCTTCGCTTGACTGACCTTCGCAGACAACCACGGGACAATTTGTGCTCCCAGACCACCTGCGAGGATAGCCGCCGGAATCAACCACAGTAGACCGTGGAGCCCTGTTCTGCCTATGAACAACGAGATGATAAGCGGTCCGAATGCCTGACCTGCATTCCCGCCTACTTGAAACACAGACTGCGCCAAGCCCCGGCGCGACCCAGCTGCTAGGTGCGTACCACGAGATGCTTCTGGATGAAACGCACCCGACCCAAACCCAGATAACCCGATACAGACGAGCAGCAGCGCAAGATTGTGCACCAGCCCTGTCAAAGCAAGTCCAATGACCGATAAGAACGCACCAAGACCCAGAAGCCAAACCCGAGGTTTCTTGTCCGTAAGAGTACCAAAAATGGGCTGCATCACCGAAGAAGTAAGATAGGAAACGAGCACCACCAGCGTCGATTGTGTGTAATTCAAATGGAGGGCATGTTTGTACATGACAACAAGTGCGGGCACCATGCCTGTGGTAACGAGATCGTTCAAGAAGTGGGTACCACTAAACGTGAATACTGCTCGACGATTCATCGGCTCTACCGACGAACGGATTGCTGTTGTGTCTGACAAGGTTTTGACCCCCGCTGACTTCATGTATGATGACCGGTCTGTGGTCACCATTTTAGATTACCGTCTCAGATTCGTGTGTCAACCAGGGCTTGCAGTGAATTGTCCCGTGGACATCCTCCGGCAATTCAGAGACTTGGTTTGACTTCCCATGACGGCTGCGCGTAATCTATACCCGTGTCAAGACGATACCATCTCGCTGCCAGACCCTACCGCACTTTGCGGCACCCTATAGGGTACCGCTTCCACTGGGACACTTCTGGTCTTTAAAAGGGAGGAACGTGCTGATGAGCCAAGAAGAGCTAAAACGTCGACTTACACCAATGCAGTACGAAGTTACACAAAACAGCGCAACTGAGCCGCCATTTGCAAATGAATACTGGGACAATCACCGAGAAGGGATTTATGTAGACATCGTTTCTGGAAAACCCCTGTTCTCGTCACTGGATAAGTTTGACTCAGCCTGCGGATGGCCCAGTTTTTCGAAACCTCTCGGGGAGAGTATCGTGCAGGAAAGATTGGACACAAGCCACGGTATGGTTCGAACCGAGGTGCGAAGCACGAACGCCAATTCCCATCTCGGGCACGTGTTCGAGGACGGCCCTCTCGAAGCTGGCGGCCTGCGCTATTGCATCAATTCGGCCGCACTTCGCTTTATCGAGAAGGACAAATTAGAGCAGGAAGGCTATGGAGAATACCTGCGACTGTTTGAAGAATAACGTCGACGATTCAACACGTCTGCGCGTCGATTGGGACCCTAGTTCGCGTTCGATCGGTGATGGGTACCCGCAACAACTTGCTGCAAATGCGCCGCATTTGTCTCTGATTCGTCAAACGTGACTACGGCCAGGTTTTCTCCGAGGTCTACGTCAACCCCCTCAACTCCACGGGTTTGCCTCAGCGCACGGGTCACGGCATTGACGTTCAGTCCCTGTACAGACAAAGTTAATGTATCCACTACTGAGTCACACTCCCTTGTTGTCATTTCCCGCAGCAACAACAAACCAATTCAACATTTTTAGCCGTGCCAAGATGAGTCATCGCCTTAAGCACGTAAGGCTATGGCTTGTATTCTGTCCCATGCCGCAACGTGTATCCCTCGTCACGGAACGTAATAAAGCAGGTGTGCTGACCCTGGCCGTGACCCTACCGTGACCCTACCGTGACCCTTATCCGTAACTGTATCCGTGCTCCCGATCCCCTTATCCCCTTATCCCCTTATCCCCTATCCGTGATCCCGATCCGCCGCCCTTGACCGTAAACCGCCCCTAACCGTGGCTCTTGGCCGTTGGTTAATAATTTGATTCATTAATAAACTTCGTATAAACTGTTTAGTGAGATTGCTAATGTGACCCCGCCTGCACCTCCTTCCATCCAACAAGGAGGGAATCCGCTTGCAGCCAAAATATGTAACGCGAATTGAAGAACTTGGCGAACTTTCCCCTGACGAGCGAATCAAACTGCGCACCATCACTGGCCACTACGTATTTCGTATCAACAACTACTATCGAAATCTCATCGATTGGGACAACCCAACTGACGCGATTCGAAGGCTAATTATTCCATCGGAAAGTGAACTGCAGGAATACGGAAGCCTAGATGCATCCGAAGAAATTGAAAATTACGTAGCAAAAGGGTGTCAGCATAAATACAAATCGACGGCTGTCCTCCTCGTGTCTAATGTTTGTGGAGCTTATTGCAGGTTTTGCTTCCGGAAGCGACTCTTTCGAAATACTGATATTCATGAGGCCTCGCTGGATATCTCTGAGGGGCTCGAGTACATTCGTGAACATCGGGAGATTGATAATGTTCTGCTCACCGGCGGTGACTCCCTGATGTTATCTACGGCTAAGATTGCGGATATTCTTCAGCAGCTTCGTCGGATCCCGCACGTTCGCATCATTCGAATGGGGTCTAAACTCCCTGCATTCAACCCGATGAGAATCTATGAAGACCAGGCCCTGCTTGCGAGACTGAAACAGTACTCAGGCCCAGAATCCAGAATCTATGTCATGAGTCACTTCAATCACCCGCGTGAACTGACATCAGAGGCCTACCGGGCCATTGAGGCATTGCAATCATCAGGAGTCGTGATGAGCAATCAGACTCCCCTGCTGCGCGGAGTCAACGACGACCCGCTCGTTCTTTCAGAATTACTCAGTAAACTGTCCTATGCAGGGGTCATACCTTACTACATTTTCCAAAATCGACCTGTAGCTGGTAACTACGGGTTTGTTGTGCCCTTGCAGAAAGCGTTTCAAGTCATCGAGGAGGCAAAGGCGATAACTTCGGGCCTTGGAAAACGAATTAGATTTGTCATGAGTCACTCAACAGGCAAAATCGAAGTATTGGCTGTCGAAGGTAACAACATTTACCTCAGGTATCATCAGGCTCGGGACGAACGAAATGTCGGTCGGTTTCTGGCAATGCACATCACTTCAGACGCGGCATGGTTCGACGACCTCACCAACTAAGCCTGTTATTAACGAGCACTCGAATAAACACCGCCATCAAGCTAACACCGGCATCAAATAAAAATGCCAGGGCCATACCGAGGGCCCTGGCGGCGGCTTAGACCTTCATTCGACTTCAAACCCATTCACTGTATGAGTTTGGCGACCCCAAACGCAAAGGCGGCCGCGAGGCCCCCGACGACAGTCGTTTGAGTGGCACTTTGGAAGGGCTTCTGTCCCGTAAAACGCCCCTTCACGTACCCAAAGACAAAGAGGGCTATCAACGTAACGACTACAGACAAAATTTGTGCGTAGAACGGGCGGTGGATAATCATATACGGAAACAGCGGAATCAGGCCGCCGGCGATATATGATACGCCTATCGTGAACGAGCTGTTTCTCGCCCGCTTTGGTTCCGGTCTCTCCAGGCCGAGCTCAAATTTCATCATGAAGTCGACCCAACGGTTCCTATCAGCACAAATGGAATCGGTCACCTTGTTGACGTCTGTGTCATCAACGCCCCATTCCTTCAGGATTCCAACGACTTCTTCCCGTTCCTTGTCCGGTAATTCGACAACTTCCGTGTGCTCACGTGCGAGTTCAGATGTGTAATGTTCTTCATCCGTCTTTGCAGCGAGAAATCCGCCAAGTCCCATGGCAATCGAACCCGCAGCGACCTCAGCCAAGCCGGCGACGACAACGAGGGTGGTTGTCGATACGGCACCGGAAAGCCCGGCTGCCAAGGCAAATGGGACGGTTAGACCATCCGACATACCAATAACGATGTCCCTGATACTGTCGGGTGCTTCAAAATGTTCTTCTCGATGAGCCACGGTATCCCCTCCTGCAGCGTGCTGCGACACTTGCACAACTCCTGCGTGCCGCAGACGGTTCACGCCTGTATTTTGACTTAAAAGGCAACATTTCATTACACAAGGGATGGGGGAGAGCAGTTGACGTCCAACTGATTACCTACCTACATTGATAGTACAATGGGGAACTGACAAAATCGTGGTCTATGGGTTTGAAAACAGAGTCGTCACATAATCGACACAAAACACCGACAGGGAATGTCAATATTCATGAAATGTATCGACAGCATCGCAGTGTAAACTATCAGAGTGAATAACTTGTTGCGAGAATATGTCGGTTTTTGTATAATACACTCAAATCACAAGCAATCGAAAAAGGCAAACCTATTGAAAAGTAGGGACGCAAAACTACAGGGGCTACCGCACAACCTGCTAAGCCAGCCAGTTGCCGTTACGACGACTGAAACCCGCGTCCGATAACGGATACGGGTTTTTGTGTAAGGAAGTGAACCATTCGCTGGAACGTAGGTGACGTATTGTGAAAAAGCAGACCCCAAAGGCTCAGCAAGAAGCGAGCCCTGCTGCAACCTTCCTCATTTTGCTTGTGAGCAGTATTGTGGTCATTGCCATTGGCAGTCTAGTGCTCCTCCAACAGGACACATGGGTTCAATTACAGAAGCTGTGGCTAATTAGCCGAGCCGCCGCTATCGCGGCTTACGTCGTACTCACTTTGATCGTCTTGCTCGGTATCATTTTAAGCCATCCACGAAATAAGGACACCTGGCGACTCACTCCGAAATTACTGCCTTGGCACCAAGCGCTGGTTGGTATCCTATTCGCTCTGGTATTTGTCCATCTGATTTTTAGCGTAGTTGACAGTAAGTCCGGCGTTACCTTACATACCTTGCTCAATCCCATGAACTCCAAGTACCATCCTCTAGCAATGACCGTCGGAGTGGCTGGATTTTATTTGCTCCTTGTGGTCGGTATGACAGCTGGTCTTAGAAAATGGATTAAGTTGTGGCTGCCAACACATCGCATATCCATCATCCTTTGGGCCTTTCTTTCCTTGCACGGATTCTACGGCGGAACGGATTCACTGACGTTAGAACCGCTTTACGAGGCGGCAGCGTTGCTTGTCATTGGCGGCTTTTTCTGGCGCCATTGGACAAACAACAAGCGGATGAAAAGCATACCCCAAGTGCAGGAAATTAAAGAGGAAAATATGAAAGGAGGAAATGCCATTGAACCACAAAATTAAGCGTTTTCTATTGGGTGCATCCACGATACTTGTGGCTGGAGTTGCTTATGCAAAGGGCGAGGTTTTGCCGCCCCCGAGTCCAAGCACGCCGACAAAGCCGGTTCAGGCCCATGACACTGCACTGAAAACTGACTTACATACGGTGAACAGTCAGATTCAGCAACTGCAGCAAAAGGTGCAAGAGGAGTCAGTCAAAGCAAAGTCACAAACAAACCATCTGAGGCAACTACAGTCCGAGGAACAAAGCCTGAAAGCGAAAGCCATCGCCGCCGCAGAGCAGCAAGCTCTTGCTGCACAAGAAAGAGCCCAGGCTGCCGCACTGGCTCAGGCTGCTGCATTGGCACAGTCTCTTGCTGCGCAGCGTAACAGCCAGCCTCAGGTCCAGACCACGACAAGGGCATCTGGACACGAAGGCGACGACGGCGGCGGAGATGATTAAGCAATGAGCGTGAAGCCATGGCAGAAGGCTACTCTTTCCGTAATGGCCGGCGGAACTGTATACGCAGGATTTCTCTACACAGTGACTTACCAAACGCAACTACATAACCAGGAAGTTTTGAAACAAGAGCAGCAAATCGTTTCTGAGGACAAAGCACTTGCCGCGACGCTGCAGCAGAAAGAAACACAGCTCATTTCGCTTGAAAAGCAGTTACAGTCAGAACAAAAGAACACAGCTACGATTGCGGCTGAGATAAAAGGTGTGAATTTAGAAATATCCCAGATTAAGGCCGGTCATGTTCCGGGTGCACCCGTAACAGCGTCTTCCGTGGCGGTGTCAGTGGCCACAACACCAATCATGAAGCTGCCCACTGTCTCCGCTCCTGCCGTACAAACGGTGACAAAGTCTTCTTAACTCGTAACAACGGCGGTACCTAAAACACCCTCACTCATTTAGATAAAATGGACCAACCAGACGGGGCTGCACCGGCCCCGTCCCGGGCTGTGCATCTCCTTACTTCATCTCGTTCAGATATGCTTCCAGTCGGTTCCACGTTTCAGTGATGCCCTGAAGCATGCCCATGTCCAATACAGTCTTGAGTGCTTCAGCAGACGCGTATTCAGCGCGATTTACTAATTTCGTCTTGTCCCCGAGGTCGATAAATGACAACACTATCTTGGTCGATGGCATCGCCTCGTTGGCATTGCCTTCTGCATCTGAAAAGTAATCCGTGTACTCGATGCTCTCTGGCTCGACAATTTCCCCATAAACGGCTTTGCCCCAAGATTCCATGCCGTAAAATTCCCCGAGACTCTTATCCACACACTTCATGCAGTAATGCCAAACGCCCCCAAAGCGAAAATCGACATTGCAGACAGGCAATTCCCAGCCTTTCGGACCCCACCAATGTTTTAGGTGCTCAGCCTCTTTAAACATCTGAAACACGAGATGACGCGGGGCGTCGAAAATGCGCTCGAGCACCAGCACCCTCTCATTCTCGACATTGGAGTACATGACGTTGTTTGACATCGCAAAAATTCCTCCTCAGCCAGATAAAATATCATGGTTTTTGTTTGTCTTGCAGTTCCCGTAAGTAGTCATCCAAATTATCAAATCTTTCTTCCATGACGCGCCGGAACGACTTCACCCAGAAATCCAACGACTCAAATGGTTCTGGTTTAAGCTTGTAGATCCGACGATTTGCTTCAGCCTTCACTTCCAAAATTCCGCTCTCGCTCAACACCTTCAGATGCTTCGATGCTTGGGGTTGGCGCAGTCCCAGTCGCTGGGCAATTTCACCAACGGTCAGTGGCCCGTCCCGTAAGAGTTCAACGATTGCCTTACGATTCGGTTCAGCTAGGGCGTTCAGCGTTGTCGTCAGGCCCATTTCGTGTTGCTGCCCTGACATATCATTCACCTCGTTAAGGAACGATGAAAGGAGTGGTGATTGGTACTGTCTTAGTTCCTTCATCAGCTCGTACGACATGGCGCCACGGTCCTTACAAACATAATATACACTAAAACGAATATTCCCGTAAAGGAATATTCGTGAGAAACTTTCATCTCCAACCTCTACGTGATGGGCCGTATTTGATAGTGACATCTCACGCACATAAATGCTATCAGGTCGGGAATCCTCTTCACAAATTCGTCTGATACGAGGAGGAACGAGATGAAACCCTTTGTACGCCTCATCTGTGGTCTGCTGACAACTGGGTATTTCGGCATGATTCCGACTGTTGACGCTGCCAATCTGCCGACGTCTGTTTTGTCCAAACTGACCAACGCAGGTACAGTCAACGCCGATTCATCCAAGCCCACCTCAGTCAATTCGGGTTCTGTCGCCCCAGGTGCATCGGGCGCAAATTTATCCAGCTCTGGCAAGGGGCAGATTGAGTTTCGCGTTGGTTCGTCGACATCGTCCGTCGTCGCAGGGGCACGCGTGATAGTCATTAATCACGACGGAGAAATCGTCGCATCGGGGTTGACGGACTCACGTGGAACATTCAACGCTTCCGTTTTGCTCTATAAAGTGGACTGGAACCAGAAATTTACCACGAAGGGGATTGTCAATGCGATTGTTATTGCTAACGGTTTTAATGAACAAGCTGTGTTTATCGTGCCAATTACGGAACACACGATTCAACCCGTAGTGTTGCAGCCAATCAATCCGCAGCGCCAAAACCTCCCGTCTTCGTCCCTCGGTGCCTTTAGCAAACACGACCTTAGAATGTACGTCGACCATTACGCAGATGAACTCAAACTTAAGAAACAATCCCCTATCCCTGGAGACCCTGAATATGCTCCGTGGGGCCCGGACACCAAATAGGAGGAGGATAACATGCGTGCGTTTTGGAAAATCAACCTTACTGTCATGCTCGCAAGCATCACATACACGCTCTGCCCTTATCGGGCCGAAGCGCAAATACACACCATTTTCAACACGTCCTATCCCAAAACCATCCGCGTCGCCATCCGCGGCAACAACAACCCTGTAAGTCCGATTTTGTACGTACAAACACTTGGGTTTCAGGAATACTGCAAAGACGTCTTGCCCAATGAATGGGGTCCGAGTTGGAACCTTCAATCCTTGAAAGCAGGTGCCATTGCCATCAAGATGTTCGCATGGTACTGCACGTTACATCCGACCACGGAAAGCGGCTTTACATACGACGTTGACAACACTACGAATTTTCAAGAGTTCAAATACCTGAGCGGACGTCTCGAAACAGATGTTGCCACACAGGAAACGTGGAATATGGTGTATGTACCCGCTGACGGAGTCATCGCACAGTTGAATTATCGCGCTGGGGCTCCGTACAGAGAAAATCGAGCGTATCTTAATACTTATATGATGTCCCAATGGGGTTCAGAGTACTGGGGCAGCAAGGCAAAATTGCCTTTTGAGAGTATACTCCGCATGTACTACCCCGGATACACGTTGAAATTTGTATAACGAAGAAATGACCGCATCGACGAAGCTCTATATTAAGCTCTATATTAAGCTCTATATTAAGCTCTATATTAAGTTCCCATGTAAAGGCAGCCATAGACAAGACGGTGCTGTCACGCGAAGTCACGCAAAGTGTCATGCCACGCCCTCTCGCTGCCCGTTGTACTTGGAATCCGTCATCACTTCCAGTACAGTTAAAGAACGACAAGGAGCAGAGAGGTGAAATCGGATGAACAATGAAGTCGTTGTTTACACAACCAGCAACTGAGGAAAATGCTTCCTTGCGAAAGAGTTTCTTTCGCGTCGACACATTCCGTTTCGCGAGGTTCATCTATTTCGCCAAGCGCACGCAATTGATGACCTTATCCGTCTGACCGGATCGTTCACTGCGCCAGTAGTCATTGTCGGAAAACGTTTTGTACGTGGATACGATCCGGTTTCGCTAGCAAGTCTGCTTGAGGAGGAAGGCTGGCTTACGGGTCATGACAAAGGCTCGCCTAGCCCCGACGCATGAACTCAAGCACCAGACGGTCGACAATGGGTTCATCCGTCCAGCGGTCATCAAAGTTCTCAGTCAAAAAATACGACCGAAGTTGCGATTTAGTCTGTGCATCATACGAATCTCCACTGCCCGGTTGATATCCATGGGCAGTCAGCAACTCCCGGATTTCGCGCAAAGTTGCACCCATAATGGGAACCCTATCCTCCTTCGCGGTACGCCCGAAGTACAACCGCTGTAGGGATAGCAAGCGCTTCAGTTCCTCAATCGGCGAGGGGTGGTCATCGACCCGGAGGTCGATGTACCTGTCGTTAAATCCTCCGTACCCAGCGCCCGCTTTCGCTACATACAAAGCAGCTCCCTGCATGCCGCGTTTGTCACCGCCAGCCTCCTGTGCCAGTGACAGCGCAGCAAGCAGTCTATCCGGGAGCGAGCCCACAGATTGAATCCCTTTGACGAGACCCTCTACAACGGCCGCGTTGGCCAAAATGTTCCCTTGCGCAGCGAATCCAGGTCCAGCAATGCCCCCTGCGTAGTCGAAACAGTCCTTGCCTGTGAACGTCGCACTGCGGCCAGTCATGTCGACGATGCCCACCTGCCGAGATTCCCTATCGGGATCATCGGCAACAAGGCGTGAAACCACCTGCTCAGGATGCAGACCTTGCTCCAGCAAGTCCAGACCTTTCGGTCCATAGGTTGTGTTTGCAAAGCTTTGTGTGGCGACGGCACCGCTGCCAGCTCTCACCCATGGAACGACCGCTCCGACGGCAAGGAACTTTGACTGGACAGCCACGCCAATTTCACCCGTGCTTGTGTCCACAGCGACAATAGAAAACGTCGCCACGGCAGGTTGTCCGTTTAAAAGCGGTGTTTTTGACATGGCTACCCCTCCTGCCAGCAGTTACAATGAAAACTTTTCAAGGGTCTCGGTCAAGATGGGAACAACTTGTTTTTTACGCGATACAACACCGTTCAGCACTGCTGTGTTATTGTTCAGTTTTACGCTATAGGCTTGCTCCACTGCACGGCTCGCTCGTCCGAGCACCAAAGCGACAGAGTTGCTGTTCAAGATGTCCGTAACAACGAAGAGAAACAAGTCCAACCCCTTGTCAGCAATCACCGTACTGAGAACTTGCTCAAGTTCACCCTGCTTCACCATGACATCATTTGTGTCCACAGTATTTACCTGCGCAATTTCGACTTTGTAGCTTCCCATCGAAAACTCTTTGGCATCTAGGGAAATAAGCTCGGGAACCGTCTTGTCACGGAGGTCCGCTCCTGCTTTCAACATCTGCAGACCGTATTCTTCATAGTTGACGTCGGCAATCTCGGCAAGAGCCTGTACCGCCAACACATCTTCCTCTGTACACGTTGGTGACTTCAAGAGGAGTGTGTCTGAAATGATGGCAGACAACATCAAACCCGCAATGGGCTGTGGGATGGAGCGTCCGTTTTCAATATACATTTTGCGCAGTATGGTAGCCGTACATCCCACCGGTTCTGCACGATAATATAGCGGTTGGCTGGTCTCGAAATTGGCGATCCGGTGATGATCTATCACCTCAGTCACACGCACGGCTTCGATATCAGAGGCGCTTTGTTGGCGTTCATTGTGATCTACCAAAATGACGTCCTTCGCTTCCGTGGCAACGCCACTCACAAGCCGAGGTGCGTCCATCTGGAAGTGTTTTAGGACGAATTCGGTTTCTGGGTTGATGTCACCAAGACGGAGTGCCTCGACCGACACCCCAAGTTGCGTCTTCAAATCTGCGTATGCGAGCGCAGAACAAATGGAGTCCGTATCCGGATTCTTGTGTCCAAAAATAACGACCTTGTCCATATTATCCTCCTTATCACACCTTGTCCTACTAATCATACGTGAGAACAAGGCAACAGTAAAATCCCCGACTGCCCGCCATGTGACACTTGGCCCGTTTTTTTCTGTGCCAAGAGTGGTACAGTATTGATGTCCGACCACTTAACAAAGGAGGCGAAGATTAGGTGCTTATCTCAGAAAAGAACCGCAGGGCTATAGAGGAACGTTTCAAGGAACTCAAGAGTCCTGTGGTCATCCAATTCTTCGAGTCTTCCCTGAATTGCGCGTCATGTCCTGAAATCAATCAACTGTTACGGGAACTTACGGAGTTGTCAGACCTCCTTACACTCGAGGTCTACAATGTGTATGCCGACGAGGAGAAAGCCAAAGCCCTCGGTATCACCGAAGCTCCAGTGATTGTCTTGACGGATGACACGCGCGTTGATTTTGGGATCCGTTTCTATGGTGCACCGAGCGGGTACGAGTTCGCAACATTGCTCGAAGATATCATCATGGTGTCAGAAGGGGATTCTGGGCTGTCCGACGAGACCAGGAACGCCTTGGCAAACTTACAGCAATCCGTGAACCTCAAGGTTTTCGTTACCCCCACCTGACCTTACTGTCCAGCCGCGGTGCGGCTTGCACATCAATTTGCTTACGAGTCTCCATCGGTTACCGGTGTGATGGTGGAGGCGTCCGAGTTTATGGAACTTGCCAACAAGTTCAGTGTGTACGGAGTACCTAAAACGGTGATTAATGACGCGGACGACTACTCCTTAGAGGGCGCAGCCCCCGAGCATATGTTGCTCGAAAGAGTCACTTCTGCGATTTCCGGATAGCGAAAACCCTCGAAAATCAAACCATGTGTTGCCGCCAACTCGTCATTCGACGATTGGCGGCATCCTTACTTACAGCTTCTTACGAAAACCGTTCCCAGATTAAGACTCCGTTTTGGCCTCCAAACCCAAAGGAGTTGGTCAGCACACGATTGGCCCGCTGCCGCAAAGCCTGGTTTCGGATGAGGGCTGGTGGTGCCCATTCATCGGGATTGTCACAATTGGCTGTTGGTGGCAGCACATCAGTCTCAATTGCCTTGATACAAGCAATACTCTCAATCGCTCCTGCCGTTCCCAGCAGGTGGCCGGTTGCTCCCTTGATGGAACTCACCGGAATGTTTGTCAGATGCGAACCAAAGACACGCATCAGTGCTTGGCATTCTGCTGCATCACCGGCTGGTGTCGAAGTGGCGTGCGCATTGATATAGTCGATGTCTGATGGGACGAGTCCGGCCGAGTTAAGCGCCCGTGTCATTGCTATCGCCGCACCCTCACCCTCTGGATGCGGTGCCGTTTCATGATAGGCATCGTTGGAAGCACCGTATCCCGTGAGCTCTGCATAAATGCGGGCGCCTCTCGCAAGCGCGTGTTCCAGGTCCTCAAGAACCAGAATGGCAGCCCCTTCTCCCATGACCATGCCTTGCCGCTCGATGTCGAATGGCTTGGACCACTGCGATTTGTCGTCCGGTCCAGTTAGACACAACGCGCCAGCGGATTTCAATCCAGCGGCAATGACGGGCGTGAACAAACACTCGGCACCCCCGGCAAGGACCATGTCCACCTCACCACTCCGGAGCCAATACGCTGCTTCGCCAATCGCATTGGCGGATGATGCGCACGCTGTTGCGTATGTCATGGAGGGCCCTTGGATGTGATAACGCATCGCTATCGCACCCGCCGCCGCATTCGGCATCGATTTCGACACCAGTCTCGGGCTGACGCGCGAAGAAGTCGTCAATTTAACTGCCCCTGCGTCTAAGGACTGCACACCGCCGAAAGCCGACCCCATCGCAATCCCCACCCTACCCATCTGGTCACCGGCGTCAAACGGGTATTCTGATTCGCCATCAAAGCCAGCGTCACTTAGGGCTTCCTTTGCAGCAACCAGCGCCATTTGCGTAAACCTGTCTGTGTCCATGACCAATTTGCGAGATAAGTGGTGGGCGGCCTGAAAATCTTTCGCCTGTGCACCTACAGGTACCCAGTCGGCAAGTGCGGCATCCGTAATCTCCCTTACCGCTGACTCGCCTTTGACAATGCCATTCCAAAAAGTATCTACGCCTACACCAAACGGAGTGACACTGCCCATCCCCGTCACGACAATCCTTGCTCGTGAAACCATCTCTCTGTCTCCTTCCTGAAACCCAGGACAAATCCGTCACGATAATACACCCCATCATAGGGGATGCAAACACACCAAGCAACATGATTACACCTCCCGCGTTTGCAGCGGGAGGTGTAATCATGTCAAACATCATGGATGCCGCAAGCGCAAGCATCAAACTTGTGAGCTGTTTTTCAGGTAGCGGTCAAACCAGGCTGTATTGGTGTGCAATCGATGCACCCTGTGCCACGGCTTGCCGTTGCGGCTCATGCCGTGAGACTCGTCCGGATAGAGCACCATCTCGACCGTACGGCCGAGATACTTCAGCGCGCTGTACAGTTGTTCCCCCTGTTCAATCGGCAAACGGAAGTCCTTCTCCTGATGTTCAATCAGAAGTGGAGTATGGATATTTGACGCGTACTTGAGCGGCGACTGCTGCCAATATGGTTCCGGGTTTTCCCACCAGGGCTCAGTTCCGTATTGGGGAACGCGCAGCCACCCCATGTCGCTCGACCCCATCGCGCTAAATCGGTTCACCACTGAGCGCATCGTGACAGCCGCCTTGAATCTGTCCGTATGTGACACAAGCCAGTTCACCATGAACCCGCCGTAGCTTCCGCCCGCTGTCCCGAGACGGTCTTGGTCGAGGTCGGGGAAACGTGCGAGTGCAGCGTCAAGCCCGGCCATCACGTCCCGGTAATCCTTATCGCCCCACTGGCCGATGATTGCGTCACAGAACTGTTTGCCATATCCCTGCGAACCACGTGGGTTTGTGTAAACAACGGCGTAACCCGCTGCAACTAGACATTGGAACTCGTGGAAATAGCGATGCCCGTACATCGCCATGGGCCCACCGTGAATTTCGAGTATGGTTGGATGAGGACCATCTCCCACCGGACGCATGCACCACGTATGTACCTCGGTACCATCGGATTCTGTTGCAAAAAAATCAATGGGTTCCACCGGGACAGGGAACGGTGATGGTGTACTCTCTGTAGATCTCTCTGTAGAACTCTCTGTAGTCTGTGTAGAACTCTCTGTAGAACTCTCTGTAGTCTGTGTAGACAAGGAGTCCCGAGCGTCTTTCGCTTGCCCCCACGGTGTGGGTGCCCAGATGACCATTTCCTCATCGTCGCCAGTGAACGTACAAAGAGTAATCCCCGAAGGATGCGTCGCATCCGACAGAGCCAGCGCTGCCTGGTTACCTTGCACCGCAAAATCATAGACCACACGTTTCTTGTCCCAGAGCCTGGCACTTTCTTCATCACTAAAGGTGGTCAGTGTAACTCGCCCTTCGTCCGAAAGAAGCATCAGCACGCGTTCACCAACAAAGGTCGGTGTTGCGGTCGAACTCACAGGGACGTCAGACGAACTCTCATCCCCGACTGACCGATTGGTTGCACTCGAGAGGTCAGTTAAAATACCCTTTGATATTTCCCAGCGATAGAGCGTGGTGAGTCCATATCCGAGGTCTTCTGGCTTTGTTGCATAGAAGGCAAGTTGCTCCCCGTCCGCGGACACCTGCAATCCGCCGATGGACCAATCGGGCAGCGGGAGGTCGACCCACTCGCGCGTAACGAGGGTAAATTCCTTCACCCGGATAATGCCTGGGTGAGACCCCTCTGGGTCATATGCACGGTAGAGACAGTAGAGCCGCTCAGAGTCCGGTGAGAATACCGGATTCGTGTACTGGTCTTTTCCGTTTGTCAACAGTTCCATCTCTCCAGTGAGGGAAACAAAAACCAGTTGGTCGCGACCGTCGTCAAAAAAACCCTCACCGTCAAGCTTGTAATACTGGTGCTTGATATGTTTGACATCGCGGTTGTAGTACTCGTCTAAATCCGTATCCGCGGCGTCGGAAGCAGGCTCGACTGGTGCATGTTCCCGCTTCAGCTCACCATCCTTGATATGAGCAACGACAATCATGCCTTGTCCGTCCGGAGACCAGGAAAAATCTTTGACCCCACCATGAATCGACGTTACCTGCATGGACTCACCGCCAGAAAGGGGCAAGCGCCAAACCTGAGCAGTCCCTGACCGACGCGACAGAAAACCAAGCCACTTCCCGTCAGGCGACGGTATAGCCCGCTGGTCACTTGGTCCCGAGGTCAGGGGGATTGGTTCCGCCCCCTGGGCCAATGTATCTAGCACCATGATGCGACTTTGCATCCTGTTGCTCCGTTTGTCCGGGCGGGACTCGGTGAAATAAAGCCGCGGCTGGAAGGGGTCGAAGGTCAATTGTCCCCACGTCGCGATACCAAAGATATCTTCAATCTTCATATCGTCATCTCCTCGCTTCAGTCCCCACATCTACCTCACAATCATAGCAAACAGACCAGAGCACGATGTGACGAGAGGACTGTATGGCAACGTTCTGAAGCTGTCGCAAAGGTCTTCTAGTAGAATTCAGGATAGACCTTCCATGCTTCTGCTTGACCTGCATCGTGCCCAAAAAAAACTTTGGCAGATGCCTCCTTGGCGAGTCTCTTCAGCTTGGCAATGGACTCTCGGGCTTGCTCCGCGTCGCGAACAGCAAAGGGAACCCCATCTTCATAATTGGGTCGATGATACGCAGCATCTATGGCAAGTATTATCGTGTCATTCGGGGTGTGCACGAGGACAGATTGATGACCCGGTGTATGTCCCGGTGTAAAGATGAGATGGACACCAGGTAGAAACTCTCTATCTCCTTCGACCAAGTGATACGAAAGAGTAGGGTCCTTGCAGACGTCAAAGTAATTGTCCTGCGTAAGTGCCGCTTCATATTCAGCTTTCTGCAAGACCACGTCCGTATGGGGAAAGAGGAGATTGCCACCAGCGTGATCGAAGTGTAAGTGCGTACTGATGACACAGACAAGGTCCCTTGGGGCATAGCCGCAACGTGCAAGGACATTCGTGATGAGGTCTTGCTCCTGCATTTGCGGCACAATCAGGCCCTCGTCTTCTGTGCCGCGAAAAAATCCTTCCGGGTCATGGATACAGGACTCCGGCATACCAGTGTCAATCAGAATGGGCCCGTCGGTTGTTTCAATGAGGTATGACCAAATAGGCAGCCTGGCCATGTCGCCTGCGGGTCGCGTAGTATCGAGTGACGAAGCATCAACGAGGCAGTAGCCTGCTTTTAAGAGAGATAGTTTTTGAACGCTCACAGAGAACCCTCCTTACAATGCGTTGATAACCCCACCGTCCACTAAAATTGTCTGCCCCGTCATATAACTGTTTGCCGAAGACAGAAGCATTGTCACAAGGCGCCCAACTTCTTCAGGTTCACCATACCGCCCCATCGGGATGTTCGCGGCCTCTTCCATGGCCACGTCCATTGCGGTCTTGCCTTCCCGAACTGCACGCTGTTCGTCCAGCCACTGAACCCGGTCCGTGTTGATTCTGCCCGGGGCAAAGTTCAAAACGGCAATGTTTTCGTGCGCCACCTGCAGTGCAAGTGTTTTTAGGAGTGCCATCGTCCCTGTGCGAATCGCGTTGGACAGGATAAGATTCACATTCGGCTGACGGACGTACAGCGAGGAGATGTTGAGAATCTTACCGCCTCCTTGACGCCGCATGTGCGGCAAGGTCTCACGAATCAGACGGACAACGCTCATCATATTTAAATCAAATGCCCTTTGCCAATCTTCGTCTGTAACCTCGTCGAAGTTCCCTGCCACCGGCCCCCCAGCATTGGTCACTAACAGATCGACGCCCCCGAGCAGTTGTGTGGTGCGGGCCACGAGATAACGAATTTCTTCGCTGTCCATGACATCCGCCTTCACGGGGTGCACAATCGTTTCGGTGCCAAGTGCTGCATTGACGTCTGCAGCAACCTCAGTGAGCTTGTCTAAACGGCGACTGGAGATGACCACTTCACAGCCCTCACGCGCGAGTTCTGTCGCAATCGCCAGTCCGAGCCCCTGGGATGCCGCTGTCACCAGGGCTCGTTTTCCTTTGAGGCCAAGGTCCACGTCACACACTCCTCCTGTCAAATCGTGAAATGCAATGACGGCGGACATCATTCGATATCCGCCGAAACAGATTGCGTTACATCTTTACACCGTCAGCCTAAAACAATAGGGCCAGCGTCAGCGCACTGGAATCTCTATCGTTCAAGCGGCAGTTCGAGTGTTGTCCAGGCCCTGACTTCCACCGTTCGGGCTCCTGACGTAACCGCCGGATCGGCGTTTGCAAGACGGATAGCCTCCTCATCAGACTCACAGTCATAAATGACTAAGCCACCTTTGCCGTCTGGAAAAGGTCCTGCAGCAAAGACCTTCGCTTGCAAAAACAGGTCATTCACGTACTTTAAGTGTTCCGGTCGAGTCTCCTGGTTCCGCTCTTGATTTACAATTGTGAGCATCGCAAGATACTTCACTTGTGGTCCTCCTTTTGCATCTGCATGAGTTCCTTGAAGGCTTCACGCGGCGGCGCAAAAACATCGACACAAACGCAGCCCTCTGCCGATGCGGCTGCCGAGTGCGGCACATTGCCCGGGATTGCGACGGCATCGCCAGCTTTGATGACTTGTTTTAGATTTCCAACGGTAAATTCGCATGAACCTGAGAGAACCAATGTCATTTGCTCCTGCGGGTGCTGGTGAGCCGGTGCAATAGAGTTTGGAGCAAACGTCACGTAACTTATCATCAGGTCTTTGCCAAACATCGGGCGCAACTTGATGCCCTCTGCAGCCTCCAGAAAATCCAGCTCAGGCGCATGTGCAAAGAACGGTTCATAATCCGCAGTTCCGTCCCAACTGACACCTTCACGAAAGTAGTCCTTGTTCACACTCAACTGTCCTCGCCTCCCCTACTGATTCGGCTGCTCAAACTCAATTTTAAGGCCGCTCGACAGGACGTTCGTCCCGGAAAAAAAGTCAATCACCGACACCATTTCGACAAGCTGCTCGTCCGTCAGCCCGAGCTTTTTGACCGCAAGGGAATGGCTGTCAATGCAGTAACTGCAGCGGTTGACCATCGAAACAGTCAAAGCAATCATTTCCTTGGTCAGTACATCGAGCGATCCGTTCAGCATGATGGCCTTGTAGCGTTCCCAGTTCGCCTTCAGATACTCTGGCTGAAGCGCCATCACGCGCCAGACGACGGGGACTTTATCCCATCCTCGGACCTGCTTCATCTCTTCATAAATCTCCTTGACCAAACCCGTTGCTTCGTGTTCTTCAACCGACCCGACGATAGCCATCCTTTGCCGCCTCCCTTAAAGATACTTGGCCATGCCCCCATCGACGTCGATAATTGCTCCCGTCACGTACGACGCACGCTGCGACGCGAGGAAGGCCGCGACAGCTGCCACTTCCTCGGGGTTCCCAAATCGTTCAAGTGGCACTTCAAACTTGTGAATCATCTCATCAAAAAACTCCCTGGGACGACTTTCCCATTGCCCGGAGTGAACAAACCCAATGTTGATACCATTTACGAGAATCCCGTCTGCCGCCAGCTCCTTCGCAAGCGCCTTGGTCATCGCAATGCAGGCGGCACGGTTCGTGCTCGACGCGAAGAAGCGGGCATCAGGCTGCTTGCCAACTACGGCTGTCATGTTGATAATCCTTCCGCCTCGTTGCATCAGCGGCAAAACAGCCCGGGAAAACCGGATATAAGCCATCAGCTTGACGCTTATATCGTCCTGCCAATCTTCATCCGTCAAGGTTTTAAAGGTTCCTGGATAAGCTTTCCCGGCATTGTTCACGAGGATATCGACTTGGCCAAAGTGCTCTTTTACCGCCGTGACAAAATCGCGAATTGAGTCAGCATCAGTGACATCCGCAAACTCTGCGTAAAACCGCTGCGGGCCCGTTTTTGCCTTGATATCGGCGAAATCTTCAATATGGCGACTGCAAGTCGCGACGAGGCACCCTTCTGACAGCAACTCGTCGCAGATGGCGCGGCCAATTCCGCGCGAACCGCCGGTAACAATTGCTACTTTGCCTCCGAGTCCAAGTTCCAAAGTCCCACCGCCTTTGCAGTCGCCCTGCTGGGTGCATCAAAAGTCATCCGAAAAGTCATCCGGTTTAGTAGATGGGTGTGACCCAGTCGAGATAGCGTTCTTCCTGACCGCGGACTGCACGATAGTAGACATCCTGCAAGGTTTTGGTAATCGGCCCTGTTAATCCGTTGCCAATCTGCCGGTGATCTACTGATGTGATAGATGCAATCTGAGCACCTGTACCGGCGAGGAAAATCTCATCGGAAATGTACAACTCGGTCCTGTCAATCGCTCTGACTTCAGATGGGATGCCGTGGTCCTGCGCGAGTTGTAAGATGGCGCGGCGGGTGACCCCCTCGAGAATGTCTGCAGTGATCGGTGTCGTAATCAGGGTACCGTCACGAACAATGAAGAAGTTTGAAGAGCTTGCTTCAGACACTTGACCATCCACAGAAAGCATCAAGGCTTCGTCGTAGCCATCAGCAGTGGCCGCGTCATTCGCAAGCGCCGCGTTGATATAGGCGCCAGTCACTTTGGCGCGGGACGGTATGATGTTATCTGCAATTCGCTGCCAGTTGGAGACGACAGCAGACAGATTTTCTGTTTTCACGTAATCGCCCATCGGAACTGTGAAAATGGCCACTTCATCACGCAAGCCGGACAAGGTTACCTTCATGACACGCGACGCCTTGAATGCGAGCGGTCGGATGTACACGCCCTCACGGTAAGCGTTCTTCTTCAAAATCTGCACAGTCCAGTCAAGCAGTTCCTCTGCAGTATACGGGCACTCTATCTTCAGGATTCTACAGGAGTTGAGAAATCGCTTGTAATGCTCGATGCCTTTGAGGAGGTACAGCTGTTCACTTTCGTCGTTCCAGTACGCGCGAATTCCTTCAAAGCATCCTGTGCCGTAGTTTAGGGCATGGGTTGAAATGTTCACGTTGGCATCGTCAAGCGGCATAATTTCGCCGTGGAAGAAACAGTAACCTCCGTGAATTTCCTGCCGTGGTGACGGTCCGTTTGCAGATGCACCTGTTGTCATGTCAGTCACTCCTGATTCCCCTCTTCAGCTTGTTTTTTCAGCGCTGCATCCATCATCTCACGATAGCCGCTGCGTGGTGGAGAAAAGATGTCGAGTGCTAAGCAGGGCTTATCGTAGGTCCTTGCGGCGTGAGGAACATTCGGCGGCACAATATAGACGTCTCCTTTGCGAATCATTCGTTTTTCCCCGTTGAGTTCGAACTCATATTCGCCTTCAATCATCGTACCGATTTGCTCTTCCGGATGCGAGTGCATCGGAGCCACGCTGTTTGGTTCCATATGAACAAAACTAAGCAGGATGTTCTCGCCAAAGACAGGTTTCAGCCCCAAACCCTCAACCACGCTTAGTAATGGAACATCCTTGATATTGACAAACTGCGGTTGAAAATCTCCTTTGACTTCAATCACGCTTTCCGTAACCTTGAAGTACCCTCTAGTACCTTCTGCACTCTTCTTGTCTTCCTCCATCAGGCATCCTCCTTCATCGATTGGTTGTCGTAGCCGATGCTGTAAGAGACAGAATCGGCGATTGCCATGACTTGCTCGGCAAATCCAATGGCAATCTCTTTTGTAAAACGAACACACGGTCCTGAGACCGATACAGCTCCAATCACTTCTCCGCCGTCATCACGCACGGGCGCCGCAATGCAGACAACACCTTCAATGAACTCCTCGTCCTCAAAAGCGTAGCCTCGGTGGCGAATCACCTCGAGATGCGCTTTTAACTCCACAGGGTCTGTAATCGTTTTGGCTGTACGCCGCGGCAAATCGACAACGTTAGGGAAGAGGTCGGTCCTGTACGCCAAGACACACTTCCCGAGTGCGGAACAGTGAAGCGGTATTCTCGATCCGATGTCGACGCCCCAACGCAGAGCATGTTCCGATAAAACGCGATCGACATATTCAATCTCCATCCCCGTGACTGCGCCAAGATTAACGGTTTCTCCGGTCAAACCCCGCAACTCCTCGAGTTGGAGATGGATACGCGTACGGGCAGTTGTGAACCACAACCCCTTTAAGCCAATCTTATACATGCCACTTTCGCCGCTAATTGAGCTGATATAGCCGCGGGACTCAAGAGTCATCAGCAAGCGGTGCGTCGTTGACTTCGGTAACTGCACCGCATCAGCAACTTCGCCAAGTGACTGATGCCGACGGCCAATGAAGGTATCCATGATGAGCAGTCCTCGGTCAAGGGACCGCACAATCGACTTGTCGATGATGACTCACCTCTCTACGGTCAAGCCTTAGAACAGCTCTGAGTACTCCTCTACTTCCCATGGCGTCACGTAATCACTGAAGCGGGAAAGTTCATTCGTCTTCAGGGCGACAAAAGCGTTGATAACGTCGGAGCCGAGGTATTTATGCAGGGCTTCATCCTGCTTCAATGCTTCGAGCGCCTGTTCGAGACTCGTCGGAAGTTGTCCTTCCCCGCGGATGGCGTATGCGTCCTCATCCAAAACTGGGTCTGGTAATGGGGTCTTATTGCGAATCCCATCTAGACCCGCTGCGTACATGGCTGCCATCATCAGATACGGGTTGTTATCTGCACCTGGCATGCGGTTCTCAAGGTGAGTCCCCTGCCCACGGGCATGAGGTACACGAATTAAGCACATCCGGTTCTCCAATCCCCAGGTGATGTTCGAGGGAGCAAACGTGTAGGGACGAATTCGACGGTAACTGTTAATCGAAGGATTAGCTAGTGCACAAATGGCCTTGCTATGCGCGAGTTGGCCGGCAATGAAGTGTTTAAAGATGTCGCTCATCCCGTATTTGTCATTCGGGTCATAAAACGCATTTTTCCCTGTGTCGAGATGGTACAGCGAATGATGAAAATGTGCTCCGCTCCCGCTCTTTCCACTTAAAGGCTTCGTCATGAAAGTCGCGAGCAAGCCCCTTTTCTTCATCAACTCTTTGACAGAATTTTTATAGTAGAAGGCTGCATCTGCTTGAGCGAGCCCGCTCTGCGGCTTCATCGAAATCTCAAACTGCCCTGGGCCATATTCTGTGTTTGCCGCTTCAACCTCGATACCGAGAGATTGGAACGGTACCACCATGTCCCACAAGAGCTCGTCGACCTCGGATTGCTTCACTTCGGAATAGCACTGCAGTCCTGTCCAAGATGGCTGATAGCCGGAATCACCAAGTTCTTTGAAGACATAGAATTCCAGCTCTGCAGCGCCATAGGTAGAATATCCTTCTGTCTCCAGTTCATTGATGACCCGCTGCATGACACCTCGCGGATACACACTGACAGGCTCACCATCGAGGGTATACACGTCCGCGATGACTCTCGCAGTCTTTTGCACCCATGGCAAGACCGTAAACGTCGCCGGGTCAATCCTCAGCATCCAGCTGCCGTAACCACCTGCAAATCCGGCCCCTGCTGCAAGAACAAAGTTCGCAGAGGTATCCACGGAAAACATTGCGGACGGGTACTGGACACCATTTTCCAAGACGTCGTCAAGGAATACCTTAGCCGGAATATTTCGTGCTCTACCCACATTTACAATGTCGTTGAATACCACACGTACAACTTCAATCCCCTCATCGCGTATGACTTTGCGAATGTCCTCATTATTGACGTTGTTCATTTGGTCTCTCCCTTCATATTCCCACCATGGTTGGTCAGGAGTCTCACGCGTGCCAATCGACAATCGGCATAGAGTGGGTTGCCAATTCCGCATTGTGGAATTATTCAATATTATTGAGTTGATTCCTGCTCAAAAGTTCGACTTTTCACAATTTGCAGAAGGAATTTTGTTTCACTCAGCCGAATTATCGTTATTCATAGTGGAATCGATATTCCAAAAATGGTTGCAAAGCGATTACCTGTGATAACTGTGCATTCCAATGAGAGAGGGGCATTATACCGTGTGCGAAATGATGGCAATAACATCAGAGCAGCCGATATCCGTCGAAGAGGTATTGCGATACGCTACTTTACTCGATGAATACGGTGTCGCAGGTTTCAGTTGGGGAATCACTTGGCGCTCCGAATCCGGCTCCATCAAACGTTACCGAGCCGTTGAAGGTATCCGACGGGATTCCCTCGTACATCGAGCCTTGACGGGTGTTTCCTCGACGCAGTTCTTAGTCCACTTGCGACGTCCAAGCTTGATGAGCACAATCTCCTTCGTCAATGCGCAACCATATCTTAGCCAAGACGGAGAGCTCGCGTTCGCCCACAATGGTTTTTTTGCCAGACATCGCGAGTTTCGCAGCACCTACCAGCCAGAAATCATTGGCACCTCCGACAGTGAAGTGGGTTTCCAGTATTATGCACACCAGCTTGCAAACGGAATGGATGCCTCAGAAGCACTAACCGTGACGCACAGCGAACTCGGCGGTGACGCCAACATTGGCGTGATGCGTGCTGACGGCTCCCTGTTTTTTTACGCTGGCCACCACGACAACGCCGTCTATACCTTTACCATCGACGGAGCAAGGTTTGTGACAACCGCTTTGCACAGCGGTGATGACTATGTGTTTCAATCCGTGTTCCCGCGTGCTGAAGCCATCCTTCGAGTTCCGTCAAGGACGGTCTATGCCCTATGACCGGGCCAAACCGCGATATGAGACCTGGTATGAGTCCTCACACGAGTCCTCGCACGAACCCTCTTATGGAAGCGATTCAGCGCGGACAACAAGCCATCGGATCGTTCGTGCTGGGCCATGACCCTTCCATCGTTCGCGTTGCTGCCAGCGCCGGGCTCGACTTTCTGCTGATTGATGGTGAACACGGGTTGTTTTCAGACGAGTTGATATCCCAGTTCATTGATGCTGGAAAAGGTCTCGACATCGCAATCATGCTGCGGTGTACGACGGAACGACTCGGAGACCTTCCAGCACTCTTCGACCACGGCCTAGACGGTGTGATTGTAGCCGGTGCACAATCCGCTGTCGATGCACAACATATCATTTCTCAGCTCAAATACCCGCCCCTTGGGCACCGCGGACTGAATCCGTTTGTTCCAACTGCGGCATACGGTTCTGCGAATCGGGAACTGTTTATGCAAGCGCAAAACGATGAGACGACAATCTGGCTGTTGGCAGAGAGTCAGCGATTCCTCAGTGAAATGACCGAAGTCTGTACGATTCCCGGCTTGGATGGGGTTTTTTTCGGCCCCTACGACCTGTCGGTCGACCTCGGCGTTCCGGCACAGATTCACCATGAATCCGTGCTGCGAACCATCTCTCAGGCCCGCAGCGTGATTCTACGCGCAGGTTTGAGCGCAGGAATTTTCGCTCATGATGAGGTGTCGATGTCTACGTGGTCAACCCTGAACCTGAATTTGCTCACGCTGGGTTTTGATTGGTCTACGCTGCATACGACGTGGAGCCGTTGGGTTCGGTCATATAAGGGCGCTGTCTCGTCAGAGAACAAGGCCGGGCATCCGACGCCAGATTCTGAGTCAGGCAAACAGGAGGGTTAGACAGTCTCACGGCAAGTAACCGATGCGGCGAGCAGCTAGGAGAGCCGTAGGATGCCAACTTTGGCATCCTACGCAGAAGACGTGCACTGATGCTCAGCTCAGTTACCTCTTCCTGGGCAATCGCGCCCTCGTTGCTTGACCCACATCCCCATTACGCATTGAGAGATACGTCAGCTACCGGTTCGTCATCAAACACGGCCTGCCCCTGATAGGACATTCCGGATGCGTAGCCCCAGTAATAAAACGCAACAGATACGACGACAAAGAGGATGCTGTCCCACGGTGATGGAATCTTGTTTGCCCCGCCAAAATTGGAACTCCCGAGATACGACAACAACAAGATACACAACTGGTACGCGACGAACCAGATGGACTTCAACACGTCGCTCGCAGTTATCTTGGCTCGCCGGACGTAGAACAGCAGAAGCAACAATCCAATGAAAACAGACGGTATCAAGACACGTACAGACGCCCATCCCGCCCAGTAAATCATCAGGCTGCTGACCGCAAATGCGATAGGACCAAACACGGGTTGCAAGGGCATCCGATAAGGCCTCGGTTCATCAGGGTTCTTTACCCGGAAGATTGCCAGACTCAGCGGTCCTGGTGCATACGACAAAAGCAGTGCTGCGACGACAAGCGGAAACAATGAGGAGAACGACGGCAGGAGAATGATATAGACACAGGAAATCACAAAGGTCAGTACGGCGGCCGCGACCGGAATACCATTGTCGGTCATGCGCGTGAACATGCTCGGTAGATATCCATCGTAGCGTCCCATACTGTATCCCACGCGGCTTGCTCCGCCAAAATAGATGTATCCATCCTTAAATGCCGCGACCAGAGTCGTGAGCATCGCGACCATTCCAATAAAGGGCAGGCCCGCACCTTTAGCCAGTGACAGGAATGGATATGCAAGGGAAGTGATTCCGGACCAGTCACCGGTTTTTAGCCCCATGCCAGACCAATTCACGGCTCCGACAAAAGCCGTACTCTCGATGAAGTACACGACGAGAGTAATGACCATGGTCACTGCAACCGCCTTTGGAATGGTCCTCCCCGGATCCTTAACCTCCTCTGCATAATCAATTGGCTGGCGAAAACCACCATAGCCGAAGATGGTTGCAGAGATGGCAAGAAACAGACCGTTTGTCCCAAAGGACATGAAGCCGTGATACTGATTGAAGTTTTGTGGATGGAAGTGGCCAAACAATGCAATACACATGACGAGTAATCCGACAATCGTCAGTACTGTAAGGACATTATTGATCTCACCGAGGTAGCGGATACGCATGAGGTTGATACCAGCGATGACAATCAGCACAACAATGCTGGTCACAATCCCGGCTGCTGTAAGGCTTCCTTTTTGGAATAGTGCAGGAAACCAGTAGCTAAGATATTGAACGAACCCGACCACAATCGACGGCACCGCCAGTGCGTACCCAATCAAGGCTCCCCAAGCATTCATCACGCCCACAATCGGTCCGTTGCTGCGAGCTGCGTAATACGCGACGCCACCCGCGCGAGGCCACATGGTGCCAAGTTCCACGTATGCCATGGCCACTGTCAACATCAACACAAAAGCAATCACCCAGGACAATATGCCAGAGGGCCCTGCAAGGGCCACGACAGACGCCGGCGTAAAACCTACGGCAGGACCCAGAATGGCACCTGTGGCGAGAAATACCACTGTCCAGAAGCCCAACTCTTTCCGATATCCCTTGGACACACTGCTTGTTTTTTGATAGGTTCCCGACATGTTCTGTCTCCTTTCCCCAACAAGGGATACGATTCGACGCGCTACAGTGTTTGAAACGCACTCACTCTTGCGCCAGCTGTGGTGTTTTGGCGTGCTCACACCACCTAATAGTTTGTGAATTCAGTCATCTAAAGTGGTGTATCCCCCCTTGATGAAGTTGTCGATAGCATGAGAGCAAACGCAAACAGCAAAGAATGAACAGCAGAGAGGCCTTGATACGGATGCAGTTCGTAGGAGTCCTCGTCATCGCGGAATCAGCGCACGAAAATGGCATGAAAATTCCGATGTTCAGAAACTATTCTATGCATCTGAGAAAGTTCCTGCACAATTTTTCGTATATAACATATATTTGTGCAACACAGAATAGTGGATTTTGTGTGTGACACAATCAAATTGCAACACAAAACTGGGAGTCAGTAGTAGCGGAGAAATGGAATGGAAATTCCGCAACACTGCTTCCAATGGCTTTATCACCTGGATTGTTTGGTTCCACATCCATTTTTAGGTGCGATTGATATGTTCGGTAAAAGGACCTTGGGTTTGCCGATGACGTGCCGCCAGCGCTAGAGATAGCGATTTGGACTGAAGATAGGGAACGAATACAGAGGTAACCACGATGGCAGCGAGAATGATGTAAAAAGGGACACCTGTCAACTGGTGTAACGGGAACAATGCGGCGTAGACCGCGATGCGCGCAACATTGAACGTGTTCTCCCGCCACGTAAACAACCGCGCCATATGAATCGGAGATAATTCGCTGAACATGGCATACTGCTGACCGTTCCAGACCGACCCGAAATAGAACATCCCGACCGTGGTAAAAAAGTTTGATACAATTCGAGTTACGGGATTCGGAAAAATCGCGAGCAGAAACCCAACAATAATCATACCTACGCCAATATTCAGCCAAAGCCTTTTGTCCAGTTGAACGCGCTGATAAACGCGCAGTCCAATCACGCATGCAAGTGTATACCCCATGCTCAGGACGCCGATAAATATCTTGTTTCCGGTCACACTAAAGGTCAGCAGCAGGGCCAGTGCCGCCTGAAACTGAAAAAATAATCCACCAACGAAAAGCCCTGCATGCATAACGCGCAAACTGGCACTCGGAAAGACATCTCGCCAGCGAATGCGGCTATAAAATGACCCTTCTGCTTCGACTGCATCCTGATATGTAATCTTCGGCACCGCAAATGATATTCCAAACATTACGCATACAAGCAGGAACATGAGTACAAAGGAACTCATATAACCAAACCAGTGAATGACGAGTGCCGAGACAATGGGATTCACAAGTCCAATCACCTGATTAATGAGGTTTTGGTAGAAGTAAAATGCTGAAAATTCCTCTCCACGCCCAAGCCGCCCAATGGTGAGGTTTTGCCCGGCGTAATAGAACCCACCAAAGAGGCCTGCTGGAACGGCGACAATCGCTATCCACAGATAGTCATTCGACAGGTGCAGCGTTGACAACAAGATGAATGCAGCCATCCCGGACAATGCGGACAAACGCATCGGCAGACGCGTCGCATGCCTCGTTACGCTGCTCGCACCGACGGTAAAGCCCACTCCCCAGGCGACAAACATGACGATGTTGTACCAGCACAACTCGGCAATACTCGTGTGCTTCTGCCAAATATACAGGTTGACAAAGATGCCCATATAGGTGGACACAATGAGAAACGTGGATGACATCCATAAAACTCGTCTAAGGGCGGTAGGCAGAGGCACTCTTTTGTTCCCCCGATGCGGGCGATGGATGATGGCCCACGAACATTTATGTTTTGCTGCGATAAACAAGAAACAGTCTAACGCGGTAAGTCGCCCCTGACAATACGAAAATTTTGACTTGAACCGAGAATTCTCACGCAGAGGCTACTGCGAAGTCCTAAAAATAGAAACACCTGTCGATTCGGATGACAGGCGTTTCTTCTAAACCTGTTCTGGTGAGGCCAATTTCTATCTCGATAATTCATCTCCGTCCCAGTTTTCTACAGTGAGACTATAGAGATTGTGGTCTTCCCATCGTCCGTTAATTTGAAGGTAATACGTCGACATTCCATCGTAGAGAAAACCTGCTTTTTCCAGCACTCGGATGGAACCGAGATTGCGCGGCATCACCGCTGCTTGTACCCGGTGTAACTTTGCCTCGTGGAATGCAAATCGAACTGCGAGTCTCACGGCCTCTGTCATTAAGCCAAGTCCGTTGTAGGCTTCGTCGAGAAAGTACCCAAGAGAGCAACTCTCCCAAGCCCCGCGTACGACGTTACTCAGATTTACTCTTCCAATGAACTTGTCCTCGTCCTTTAAGAAAATGCCAAATCCGTAAGCAAGCCCATTGCTCCAATTGTGCAGAGCACGTTCAAAAAGCTCGATTTGACCTGCAAGGGTAAAGTGTTCATCTAAGTGTGTGGGTTCGAAGGGCTGAAGAAATTCGCGATTTCGTATCCTGACGCTGAGTAACGCACTGAGGTCATCCTGCATCAACCGTCGAATATAGATGCGGTTTGATTCCAATTTCAAGACTATTCCCTCCATGCATGAAGACGGTGCTCACGATTATACCGTGAATTTCGATTACATGTAAAATTGTCTGTCACCCGGCACAGTAAAGAGCCACGACCTTAAGAGGCCGTGGCAAGAAACGGGTCAGTCAGTAAATCAACCATCTGAACGAGTTGCCTTCTCCTGATGTTCCTGGAGAATGCCGAGTACCGCCTGCACAAAATGTACACCGTATTGCACATTTGGGTCTCGCAGCAATTTCATTAACGAGAACACATTTACAGGTGAGCGGTCAGCGCCTGCGCGCTGCTTCGCTGCTTGCAACAACTCGGTACCGCTTTGAATGGTGGCCGTTACAGGATGAACAACGCTTTGTGCACCGTGCACCAGGTTCTCGAGTGATGTTCGGTCATCAAGGACAGCACGTACAAATTCAATCATCGGCTCAACTGCTGTCAGCAGTTCTACGAACTTGGGCAGCTTGTTTACCAAGGCAAACAGGGCGTCTAATGACTCTTTATCAAAATTGAGTTGAGGCAAGTCCGATTGCAACCCACTCACAACGGACTGAAGTGATTCCTTATCAGTCAGGACGTTCTTCGCAAACAGAGACAGGTTTTCTAGCTCCGTGAGCGTCTCCATTGCAGCAGGAAGTTTTTGCAAGGCGGTAACCAATGCGCTTTGCACATCTGGCTCGGACAAAACCTGTGACAACGTCTCATTCATCGTGACAGAATTGGAGTTTAACGACATCGGATTCCCTCCTCCGATTTTTGCAGCTGTGTTTCCCGACACGGGCGCATCACATCAAGCCTTTCAACATTCCGTCCCAGTAAACGACAGGCAATACTTCTTTCTTCAACAGATACATGGAGAACCGTTCTTTCGACTGGTCAAACGGGAACGTCTCCTGTGGGTTGTTGTCATAGTCAAACTCTGCCAATACAAGGCGACCGTAACCTGTAATCAGCGGACAGGAAGAGTACCCATGGTAACCTTCTTGAAGAGGCTTATTGTTCATCGCGGCGACGAGATTGTCGACCAGGACGGGAGCTTGTTTCCGAATCGCCGCTCCAGTTTTGGCTGTTGGTGCATTCGTGCAGTCTCCAATGCCAAAGACGTTTGCAAACTTCGGATGCTGCAACGTATGCTTGTTGACATCAAGCCAACCGTTTGCATCGGCGAGTGCGCTTCTCTTGATGAAATCAGGCGCACTCATCGGCGGTACGACGTGAATCATGTCAAAATGCATAGATACACGCTCATGGGTCTTCAGATGCTCAAACACTGCTTCATGCTTCTCGCCATCGATTTCCACCAGATTGTGAAAAAACTCTGTATCAATGTCGCGCTCCTGGACAATATTACTGAGCGCATTCGCATACTTCTTGACGCCAAAGATGATGGTTCCTCCGGATGCAAAGACCACTTTGCTTCGGTCGCGAAGACCTGCTTTGCGGAAATAGTCTTCAGCCAGGTACATGATTTTTTGCGGCGCACCTCCACACTTGATTGGAGTGTTCGGTGCTGTGAAGATGGCCGTTCCACCCTTGAAATTGCGAATGGCGTCCCACGTGCTCTCTGCGTAGTCGTATGAGTAGTTGCTGACGACTCCGTTTTTCCCAATGGTTTCTGGCAGACCCTTGACTTTTCCCCAGTCGATTTGAATTCCTGCTGCCACCACTAAATATTCGTAACGAATCTTGGTCCCTGCCTCAGTCACTACATAGTTTTCTTCTGGCTGAAACTCGGCAATGGCTTCCTTTCGCCAAACAGCTCCATCGGGAATGACTGACGATTCGTCGCGTTCGGTCGTTTCACGTTTGACCTCGCCTGCACCGACCAATGTCCAGAGCGGTTGATAATAATGTTTCTCAGCCGCATCGAGAATTACAACTTGACCGTGAAAGGCCTTTGACTTCCTCAGCAGCCTCGCTGCCACCGTAATTCCACCGGTCCCGCCGCCAACAATCACAACTTTGTACCGCAGTTCCTCTCCCACATTGTCATCTCCTTCATATTGATGATTCTCTTTATCTCATGGCTTCGTTGTATCTCGCGAGTTCATCCTGTATAAAAGCGAAAGGCGGACACGCATGCAGATACAACCCGAAAGCGCATTCATGACGTTTGCCAACCAGACGCTTTCGCATCGTTACCACTGATGTGTGTATAATATACCACCTGGGGTATTCGAGTGGGAAGTAGTAATCGATTTCCTGCACACTTCTCGAGGACAGACGGCAGGATGTCAATAGGTATATTTTACTTATAGCGCTCCAACGTGCTAATTTGCGCACGCAACGTGGTACAGGCAGAAATAACACAATAAGAGACTGTCGGGCAACTCGACAGCCTCTTACCGTATCCCGTAGCGGGCTAAAACCTACAAAGAAACAATGCGGCAGAACAACTTTACTGTGTTGTAGGACGTTCGCGAAACTTCTTCCTTTGCATTCGTGCAAAGGCCAGCGGAGTTCCCACTGTCACGACCGCAATGGCCAACAACAAGCCGCCAATCAAACCGCTCCAAAGTCCGCCGTGAATCAAACTTTGATAGACCAAATTCATCCCCACTATCCCTACAACCGAAAGGCTGAGGGCAAGCCACATCGGGGGAACAAACACGAACTGGCGCTTCACTTGGTCATCCACTCGCCCATGCGCTTCGTCATGCACGTCCCGCTTCATTTGGCCATATCCCCTTTGCCTGTCTCCCTGTAAAATCTCCGCCAGATGAGTCGATACAGTCCGAAGAGCCGTGGTAAGGACCGCAGCCCAGGGATAAACGGTGTCAGTATCAAAATCAGTGTCACCAAGAAGACGGTGATAACGACTAACAGGTCAGCGGAGTCAGCATTGTTGAATGGCGGGATTTGATACAGCAATGTGTAGTACCACAGCCACACAGCGCCCGGGTAGTTTCCTGTTTCCTTGATAATGCCCCATTCATCGCCTGTCATGTCTAACTTATCCGCATACTGTGCGTCCGCTGCATCTTGAAGCAGTAAAAGGGATTTTGTACGATCCGTTGACGGCATAGGGCCTCCCGCACCGTCGATTGCCGATTCGAGCAACCCGCTGTTCGCGAGAGACAGGTATGCGTTCATAATTTCAGGTAATGGACCATATGGCGCCTGGTTTCCTGGTAAGCGAATTGCGGTTGATGTAACTGTGGCTTTACTCAGGGCTTTTGTCGCCGCATCTGTCCAGGCACCTTGCTGTTTCGGTGATGAAGCGTTCCATGTGTCAAGCGCAGATTTTAAGACCGGGTCGAACGACAAAATTTTTTCGAGCGGTTTAATGACTTCAGCTTGAGCGGAATTGACAGGAATCTGTACCCCGCTCCAAGCCTGCGGAGAGAAGAACCCCCAACTTTGAGCTGCTCCCGGCGTGTTGTTGTACGGCGGTCCGTATGTAGAAATCGGGTCTTGCTGGGAGAGATCGTCAAGTGCTGTCTGCACCAGCAACTTTGGGTCCTGATTTGTGACTTGCCTTGCTGTTAGGGCAGGAACATCCGGCGTGGAAAAGATGGCAGCCAGTATCACAATCAAAGCACCGATGATGCCTAGAGCTATCAACATTTCACGAACGAGATCGTACGGCTGTTGCGGATAGCGGTCGTTCACATAGTCACGGCTGGGTTTCATGCAGAACGTCAGCCCCTTTCTTCAGTGGCAACGGCTCGACGACGCCATGTTTTCGAACCAGCAAGACGTGAACGACAAGTAACATGACAAGCACAAACGGAATCACAAAGATATGTAATCCGTACATTTGACCGAAATTCAACAAATTAAAGAACCCACCTAAGCCGGTTGCGTTGATTGCATCTTTCCCTTGAACCCCAATCCATTGCGCGTCAAAGTTGTTCTGTGACAGATAACCGGTGAGTCCAGCCACGATGGAAACAAGAAACAACACCCAGCCCCCAATCCACGTCCAGTGGCGACCACCACGCCAGGCTGCCATCATGAACTGTGCCCACAAGTGTAATACCATGAAGAAAAAGAATGCTTGGACACACCAGAAGTGCATACTGTTAAAGAAGTGGCCAATCGGAGACACATGCCACCACTCTGGGCCGAAAATCGCCAGAATGGTTCCTGTTACGATGAGCCAAACAAATGACCCTAAAGTGAGAATGCCAAACATATAGACGTAGGAATTCACATATGTCGGGAGCGTATCGGGAAGAAGATGCTCCATGGGGATGTTGTGATTCACCCAATCCCGGATACTGCGTGTTAGGTTCCTCTTCAATCATCTCGCCCCTTCGGAAAAGGAATGACAAGCGCCAAAATAAACACGACAACCATGAGAATGACAACGATGAGGTCAGCGGCTGACAGATTGAGCCAGTCAAAATGCCAAGCCCAGCCGGCGTGGATGGGCGGCTGAAGTTGATTCATGCAGCGTTTCTCCCCTCTGTATCTGCTGATTTTACCCGTATCTGCTGATTGTCCCGAACGATGTAAGCACAGCTATTGTTCGTCAGCAGAGACAAGCCTATTCTCATGCAGGCAATCCTTAAGAACCCCTTACCGACAATTCTCGACCAACGGATTGAATGGGTGGAGATATGCAGACTTCCCCTATCGAGCAGACTTCAAATGGGTCTCCACAAATCCACAAATTATGTAAGTGTGTTATTATTCGGACAATACTGCTCAATATGTATTATGAAATCGTCTTTTTAGCTGGCTGAACCGGCTCAATACGCGACTGAGCCGGTCCCTTTATCACAGCTTCGAGGGCAATTTCATGCCTCGTAGGATTCGCCATTTCAGCGACGGTTTCACAATCGCTTCAGACTGCTGCAGCGGCACAGTTCGCTGTTGCTCACCCGCTTGGAATTCCAGTGCATAGTTTGTACCACTCTTGGTTTTTGTCACAACCAGCTGCCTTGTGATTGGCAAGCCTGGAAAACTCAAATATGATATCGGTTGCGAGGTTTCAAGCGCGACCTTGCCCTGCCACGGAACATTGATGTCAGCCACTACCGTACCTTGCGGCACTGAGCTTACAGTGACATCCTTTTTTGCGTCTTGCAACAACGACCTGCTATTGTTTAGCGCCGTATCCAACATCGGAGTCCCTTGTTGGCCTAGCACTGCTCCGAGTAGTAACACTTGCTGATTGCCAACCTTATCATACGTAGCCGAAACAAAGCAGCCGCCCGCCTGAGGTGTACTACCGGTTTTAATTCCCACAATACCGTAATGTCCAACGTAATAGTCAACGTTGTACACGGGTTGACTCCCCCCGGGCAAGGTAGCCTGAGCCATGTCCACAATGCTGCGAAATACCGGATTTTGCATCGCGACCCGGGCCAACTTGAGTTCATCAACCGCAGTACTTGCGGTATTTGGACTAACTCCTGATGAGTCCGCGTATGTTGTATGGGTCATACCCAATTTTTTGGCTGTCTGATTCATTTCATTGACAAACGCTTGTTCACTGCCATCGGTCCATACCCCGAGCGTGTAAGCCATATTGTCACCGGACGGAAGCAATAACCCTTCAAGCATTTGCTTTTCGGTCCACTTCTGGCCTGCGACGACTTTTACATATGAGTCACCAATCGCTTTGTCGTGAACATACTTGGCGACATCCGTCTGTGTAATGGTGTAGCTTGGACCAGACTGATAGGGCTGCAAAGGGTGATGTTGCAGGACCAAGTATGCCGTCATCACTTTTGCAACACTGCCAATTGGAATTTGTGTCTCATTTGACGTATCAGACATGATGCCGACGCCCTGTACCGCAACGCCAGACTCACCTGTACTAGGAAGAGGGAGCGATAGTGCTCCTTTAACCACTGACTTTTCAGGAACACTGAGTGCGACGGTTTGATTTGGCAAAGGCCTCATATACAGCGCGACAGGCACTGCGATGAGCAAGACCACGATAACGGCAGTGATAATCTTCGCTTTCATTTTCTGAGCTTGTCCTCCTCTTAGGTACTACGGCATCAACTTCACCATTCTAAGAGGAAATTGTTAAGAACCTCTGAAGACATCGTGATGAGGTTATGTCGATGCAGTCTTGACTAAAATGACCCCACCTTTTTCAGCAGCGCCGACTCCGCCAATTCCCCGGGAGTGGGGTAGTCTATCCCCGGGCATAGCTCGATGCCAACGGATCGGTAGGCGTCTGTCCACAACGTGGTGCAAATCTGACGTTTCTTCCCTCCGTACACCGGAACATCAAGGCGAAGCAAATGCTTGAACGCCAAAAACCCGAACAGCAGATAATCGTACCTTGCACCGAGCCACCTAGTAGCAGCTTGTACAATTTCATGACGTTGGTCCGAGGACAACACAGGACAAGTATACACGTCAGACACACCCTTATAGGTGTCAAGGGTGAGATGCCCAGTTCGACGCAATGCTTGGGACTCCAACACATGGCCGTCCAAAACTATCCCTGCGATATGAGTGTACGGACTTCGAGTAATTTTTTTGATCGGGCCCGCAATCCCCTCAGTCCCACGGATAAAAATTAAATCCCCCGGCTGCATGGGTCCGACCTCCTTGTTCGCTTCGCAAACTCCCAGACTCGATGTTGTGGATGACCCCATTATAACCAATTGTAACGTGCACCGTCCTTCTGTCATATAACACTGTGCATCTGCACGGAATTCAACTGGTTTCCGTTCGACTCCCAGTTTACCCGGAAAACGACCTCCAAAGCCACCTCTTGCTAGTATGCCTGGTTCCACCTATGGTAAACCGTCACGCCTCCTGTGTCCATAGAATCGCGGTCTTTCACACACCAAAACAGGACAAGCGCTTGTCTTCTCGCCGTCCTGTTGGTAAAGTGGCCGACTTTTTACCTGTTGTCATTAAAAACAAACAAGTACCTTAGCGAAGCCGAGGTGCCTCATATGTTTGCGTCATCGATTGGTCGGCTGGTTCGCCCATCGCTAACGGATTATGCCAATAATCTGTGATAGCCTCATAAAGTACTGAGCGACTAGATTTAACCGCCATGGTGTCGATACTTCGGGTCTCAATTTTAATGGACGTCGCATCCCTGTGGACGTTCACATCAATCGTGCGAAAACATAACCCGGACAGGATTGAAGCGGTTTGGATGCACGTCCAATTTTCTCGTCCGGGATGCTTCACAATGCTTTGGGCATGGTTATGGCCATTAAAGTAAATCACCGGCCGATGCGCTCTATCGACCGCCGCCTCCAGTTCAGCGGAGTTTTCAATGTACATCATCCTATCGCTAGAATGTGCGGTCGTATTGTACAGTGGGTGGTGTCCAAAGAGCAGGAGCGGCGTATCCATGTGGTTTTCCTCAGAGCGAATCCAATCCAGTTGATGTGTATCAACAACCCCACCCCAATTGTCGCGGCGACGCTCGTGTGTCGTATCGATAAACATCAATCGAACGTCTCCAAAGTCCTCGGTAAAGTAGCGAGATTGATGCATTCTGGAGAGCACGGACGCTTTCGTTTCCACCAGAGTGTCGTGATTCCCGAGTACAAATCGAAATGGCTTGCCTTCGTATGGCTCTAGCAAATTGGCAATACCGTTCCACTCGTCTGCGTGCCCCGTGTGCGTGACGTCTCCGACACAAATATAGACATCTGCGTCTAGAGAGAAGAATTCTTGAAACACGTGACGGAAAAACTCATCTCGTGCCTGGATGTGTTTCGGTTGTGATGCCAACGTGGGGTAGTGAATGTCGCCAATCAGTGCAATTCTGAGGGTCATTTTTAAGGACTCCTGTATCATCTAGGATTTGTCGAAACGCTGTTGCACGGGTCTGCTTCCCATCACCAGTTAAAGGTCGACGAGAAAGCTGAAAGAATTTTTCTTGTCGCCAGGGTGAATGCAATCACGACAGGTATGATGACAATTGCGGTCCCTGCCGCCAGCAGATTCCACTGCGTACCCGATTCTGTAGATTGAGCCAACATCGCCAAGCCAACGACAATGGGTCTTGAATGCGCTGTGTTCGTTACAATCATGGGCCACAAAAAATCCGTCCAGTGATACGTCAGTGAGATGACAGCAAACGCCAATGACGCCGGAATTGCCTGCGGCAGATACACACGTCGGAAGACGCCCCAGGTGTTGTATCCATCGAGTCTGGCAGCTTCCTCAAGCTCCGGAGGGACGGACTTAAACGCTTGTCGAAAAGACAGCACAGCTATCCCCGACACCGCATAAGGAAGCATGATTCCGATTTTCGTATCCAACAGATGCAGGGAACGCAAGATTTGGTAGTCCTGAATCAGGACTGCATACACCGGTATCACTATCTGCAGAATAAAAACCAAGGTAATGAGTGACTTGAACGGAAAATCGTACCGTGCCAGAATGAATCCCACCATAGCACCAAAGACGAGTTGCACACACAAGAGTCCCAGTACAATCACGACCGTATTTTGCGCATAACGTGCAAACGGCGCAGAATCGAATGCCTGGGTCAGATTGGAGAAGGTGAATTCAAGTTTCTTGTTTCCGCCAAAAAACGTCTCGAACAGGACCCAAAGAGTTGGATATCCCCAAATCACGGCAATGGCACTAAGAATCATCCAGTTGAGTGTGCTCTTCCACTTTACCGCCAATGAAACGCTCTCCTCTCCATGACAATTAAAGAGAGTCCGGATAACGTTGATAGGCCGACGAGCAACACGGCGGACAACGCAGCAGCTTGACCCCACGAATAGTAGTTAAAGCCCAGTTGATAAAGATAAAACATGACCAAGCTGGTTGCGTTGTCAGGTCCGCCTTGGGTCAATACATAGACCGGATCGACCGTTTCGACGGCATAGAGCACAGCCATCGTCGTCACGAAGCCAATCATGGGGCCGAGGATGGGCAAGATGACCTTTCGAAAGCCGTAGAATTTGCGAGGGTCTTCCGTCCTTAAAGATTCGCGCACGTCTGGCGGAATGGCCTGTAATCCGGCCAGCAAAAACAATGTGAAGTACGGGGCATATTTCCAGACAAACAGAAGAATCAAGACAATCATCGCTGTCCCTGGATGTCCAAGCCAGTTCTCATTCGCCAGTCCAAAGGGCCGAAGAAGTTTGTCCACAATCCCGAAACTTGGTGTTAAAAAATACAACCAAATGTTGGCCGCAGCAATCATCGGTGTGATGGTCGGCGAAAACAGTCCCACCAATAACAATCGAGACGCTGAATTCGCTTTGGCGCTGAGGAGCAGGGACAAGCCAAATGCGATAAGCACACACAAGCTCACTGCCAGAATGGCGTAAATGAAAGTGTTTCGCATCACCTGGTGAAACAATGAGGACTTGAAGAGATCATGGTAGTTCTTGAGGCTGCCAAAATGTGTAGCTTCGCCACGCGCATTCAGGAGCTCAAAACTATGAACAAACGTTTGTACCATGGGCCAGATGACAAATGTGAGCACGAAAGCGATTGGCAAAAGAATCATCGCATATCGCAAGGTATGAGAGAGTACCACCTGCGCACTACTACGCGCAGGTGAACCTCTCTTTATCAAATTTGACGTTGACGTACCCAACACACTCATATCGTGCCGGAGCCCTCCTATTGAAACTGTGCCAGAATGGAATTCGCCTGCTTTTGAGCCTTGTCTAAAGCGCTGTTTGTCGAAGCTTGGCCATCCATAACAGATTGCAGAGCGCTGTCAATGACGTCGTAAACTTGGTTTAAGCTATAGGTTGAAAGTTCAGGCTGTGCGTATTTTAACTGGTCCGCCGCCACTTGTGCCTGTGGATATTGCTTCAAATAGGACACCATGGCTGCTTGTTTGTAGACGTCCGGCGAATCTCCGATGTACCCTGTTTGCATCGTCCAGGCGGCTGCTTGTGCTGGAGATGTCATCCACTGAACGAAGGTCACGGCCGCATCATGTTTTTGCTTTGATATCCCCTGCATCACGAACATATCTCCACCGCCAAGGCCAGTCCGTTGAGTTCCCGTTTCCATCGGTAAGAAAGCCACACCGACGTTAAAGTTGGACTGTTTGAGAATCGACGTCATACTGCCGCTGGAATGTGTAATCATCGCCGTCTTTTGCTGTTCGAAATCTGTCGGAACGGTGTTCCATTGCAAAATACCCGCAGGCATCACGTGGTATTTGTTCGACAAATCCAGCCAAAAGTTCAATGCTTTTTTCGCGGCTTGCGAGTTGAAGTAGACGTGTTTGCCGTCATTGCCACCGAGGTTCTGTCCTGCCTCCGTGGCCCACGGCTCAAAGGTCCAATAGGTGGTGCCGTCTGACGGAATTTCGATGCCGTTCACACCTAATTTTGATTTAATGGCGCTAGCGTCGGAAACCAGTTCAGACCAGGTATTCGGGCCGTGATTTGCATCAAGACCAGCTTTTTTAAACATGTCCTTGTTGTAATAGAGGACCACGGTCGACCGTTGGAATGGAACACCCCAATAATGACCGTTAACTTGAGGTTGAATGAAAGCGGGATAGAAGTTGCCTGCGTTTACAACATCGTCAAGAGGAGCAATGGCCTGAAGATGCAAGAGGTCATACACAGCAGTGCTGTTGAGAACGGCCACGTCAGGTGGATTCCCTCCCTGAATGGCAGTCTCTACCTTCGCCAGTGTCTGCTGGTAATTGCCTGAAAATACCGGCGTCACATGAATGCTTGGATGCGTCTGATTGAACTGGTCAACCATGCTCGACATGATTTTCGCTAGCGGCCCTGCAACACCAACCGGATAGTCGTACGTCAGTTGTATTGGACTCTTCGCGTCTGTGGTGGCGCCTGAGGTATTTGTGCTGTTGGTCGAGGTTTTCGTCGTCGTGGCCGCCCCCGTACTTGCGGGACTGCCGCATCCTGCTGCGAGTAGGCTTACAGTTGCGATAGAAGACAATGCTATCAACGGTTTTCTCATCATCTGCCTCCTAAATGTACGGGGACTTTGGCCTGTAAGAACTCTTCTAACGTCCCCTGTAACTCCTTGCTTTCGTAGTCAAACAAGTAGATGCGACTCAGGTCAGTGCGAAGATGAACCTCTTCGTGAATGCCAAACGGACGCCTATCATTCACCTTAACGGTCCATTGTGTGTTGCCAATTAAGGTCGTCAATATCGTCTCCGATCCGGTGTATTCAACGAGATCGATACTCCCCGATACCATCGCATCACCTGGATGGGTCAATTTCAGGTCTTCAGGACGAATCCCCAAAATAAACCGTCCATCTCGAGGAATGTTGCCGATACTGGAAGGAACCTGCAGAACGTCTTCCACCAGCGTCACATGTGACGTCTCTTGTTTTGTCTCTTGTGTGAACGAAAGAAGCACCGGCACAAGATTCATCGGAGGGGCTCCGATGAAACTCGCGACAAATGTATTTGCCGGCCTGTTATAGACTTCATAGGGCGTCCCAATCTGCTGAACTTCTCCGGCGTTCATGACGGTAATACGGTCCCCCATCGTCATGGCTTCGACTTGGTCGTGGGTCACAAACACGGTGGTAGTGCCGAGTTGCCGTTGCAGACGCATGATTTCAGCTCTCATTTGGTGACGCAGTTTCGCATCCAGATTCGATAACGGCTCGTCCATGAGAAATGCCTGAGGATTTCTGATAATCGCCCGCGCAATCGCTACCCGCTGCCGCTGCCCTCCAGACAGTTCTCGTGGTTTGCGCGTGAGGTACGATTCTAGACCTAGTCTCGTTGCAACTTCTGTGACCTGCTGTTTCACAGCCTGCTGATTTGTCCTTATCGCCCGCAGCGGGAATGCGATGTTTTCAAACACCGATAGGTTGGGGTAGAGGGCGTAACTTTGAAACACCATAGCTACGTTTCGCTTGTGCGGTGCAAGGGTGTTCACACACGTATCACCGATAAAGATCTCGCCGGAAGTTGCAAATTCCAGCCCGGCGATAGACCGCAACAATGTGCTCTTACCGCACCCGGATGGGCCGACGAGCACCATTAGCTCGCCGTCCTCAATGTGAATGCTTACATCGGATAGAGCCTTTGAATTTTTGTCAAAGAGTTTCGTCACAGAATCAAGACGGATAGAAGCCATTCCATGCCTCCTGTTCGAGCGAGTCCCTGCGTTCGATAAATCACTGATGAAGCATCGATAGAATAACAACCAAGTGTGAAATTTCGACAAAGATACGTGTAGCGGGTGTTAAACTATTGTTAAAATACAGACAAGCATCTCACTTGGGTGTTAGGGATGCATGGCAGTTTCGGATGTATGTCACTACAAACGTCTACAGCACGGAAACAGGGGAAGCGACTTTAAATCCAAGTTCAGCCGCCTGATGAACGGGAAAATTGTCGTCCAGGTGCATACAGTACACTTTGTGCCGATATTGAACCGGAATCATTTCGCAGATTCGCTGCAGTGACATGTGAACATTGCCCGGATAGTCCTCGATACACGTATCTTGATAGACATAGTCGAGCTCTGCTAACTGATGTACGACCTCACGAGGAATCATTGCGGCGTCGCCGCTGTAGTACATGCTCTGAGTTTGGAACTTCAAGATATAGCCGAAGCAGATAAGTTCCTTCGCGTGCGTTACAGGGACCGGATGAACCTGAAACCCAAAATCGGTTTCAAAGCCGGCACTTGGAATGGTAGTCAGGTGGTATTTGTCTTCTGTAACTCCCTGAAGACGAAGCAAGGTAGCCAAATCTGACCGCAACTCTTCCGGGACCAACACTGTGAGTTTTACCTGACTCATCGGAGCCATCTGATAAACGGTGTACAAGATAAGTGAACCGAGGGAGCCTACGTGGTCAGGATGCAGGTGTGTGACGAGGACGTCAATCCTGTCGATGCCTTCGAGCAATTTGGCCCGTATCATCCGACCAAAATTCGCACTACCGCAATCGATAAGAAACAGAGTTTTGTTGAATCTGAGATAGGCACTGTTATTCCCGTTGAAACCGCTAAAGGAATTTCCACAACCGACAAAATTCAGCAACGTCGTCCCTCCTGACATACGATTCATGTCCTCGATTTGTATCCTCGCTGGTCCATGGTACGTAGCAGAAGTGAATTTGCCGTCTATGTTTGGTTAAGATGGCGTTAATTTTGCGTAAAGGGAAATCCTGAGCTTGTATTCGCCTATGTCGTAGGGGATGGCAGATAAAGATAAGCCACCACCCCATGACTGGGATGGTGGCCTAATATTGGTTCGACCAGGAGCTCTGTAGATGAATTAACAGTGACGAACTCACGCAGTCATAGTGGCTTGCGGAGAGAATGATGCAGTAAGGATGATTAGAGGATGTGAACCGCTGCTAGATTTTTGTATAGCATGTAGATGGCTACGAGAATGATGACCAGTGAAAAGACAAGGCTTAGGTAACGCTTGTTTTTTGCCATTCGTGTCGCCAAACGAGCTCCAACGACGCCGCCCGCTAATCCGCCAACGATGTACAAAATCACCACGAACCAATCGACCAAACCCGAAACCGCATACGATATTGCCGTCGTGAGTCCAAAGGTCCCTACAGAAAACAGCGAATTCGCAATCGCTTCGATGAGCCCCATGCCAGTCGAGAAGAGAAGTCCTGGTACAATAAGAAACCCCCCGCCGATGCCAAAGAACCCCGCTACCGCTCCGGTAGAGAATCCGACAGGTACAACACGGGAAGGCTTAACCTTCATGATGTGGGTCTGCTCTTGACCGGTTTCCTTACGTGGGCGCAACATCAACACTGCGATGACAATCATGAGAATTGCAAACAGGAACAATATCTCACTGTCGTTAACCATCTTTCCAAAGATGGAGCCCACGTACGCACCCACAGCCCCTGGAATGGCAAACAAAATCGCTGCCTTCCACCTGATATTCCCAGCTCGCCAATGCGGAATGAGGTTCATAAACGCATTCACAGCGACAGCGAGGGCAGTGGAACCGATGACTACGTGAGGGTCATGGAGACCTACGACGTACAACAGCAGCGGTACAGCAAGAATCGAGCCGCCTCCGCCAATTAAACCTAGTGTAAACCCGACAATGCCGCCAGAAAGAATCGACAAGAAAATCTGAACGGCTGATAAATGTGGCATCCCCACGCCTCCTCCCACCAACATAATACCGTACAGGGTATTATACAGCGCAAAAATGTCGTTTAGGAAACCTGTTGTCAGTTTCTATTGCGACGATTTGTGGTTTCCTTAACGCCCTTGACCCGGTTTCGGTTTATTTAGGTCCGCTGGCGTCATGTTGATGAGCCAAGCTTGGTCACTTTGTACGCAGCCCACCGTGGGAATTGCGCGTGGTGGAATCACATGTTACGGCGTGACTTTAGCAAAAGCCTGCTTCCGCTGCTCGATTTGTTCAAAAGCCTGAGATGGCAGGGGTTTTTCTCCGCCTAGCAGACGAGCCTGCAAGATTAATTCCGCTGCCTCATCAAGTGTGGCCAACAGTTGTGCAGTATCCATCGGAGATTTCCCGAATGCCAAGACACCGTGGTTCGCGAGGAGTACAGCCGACACCCCGTCGTTTGCCTTGACTGCGTCCACAATGCCTTGGACCGATGCCTCCGAACCACGAGGGGCCCAAGGAATTACAGGAGTCGGTTCCGTGACGCCAAAACGCATTAACGGCTCGTAGACTACTGGAATGGGTTGATGGGCAAGGGCGAATACAGTTGCATGCGGTGCGTGTGTATGAATGATGGCGCCGACGGACTCTCTTGCCCGGTAAACAGCCGCGTGCATCTGGATGATCTCGGCTTGCGTCGGCATGACTTCCCCTTCAAGGACGGTGCCATCGGTGCCAATTATCGCAAAGCTGTCTTCATCGAGGTTGGCAACATTTCCGCCCCGCGTCATGAGCTCGTATTGATGGATAAGCGCGCTGATAAATTGGCATGATGCCCTCGAAACATGAGGCCAGCGTCTCGCAGTGCCACTGCCGTTTCGATGAGTTCCTTTTTGGCTTGTTGAACGTCCATCGTCAAACACCTCCATTTATGTATATAACACCATACTGTATAATACAGTATATCTTGTGCTGTCAATTTACTCGAGTACGATGTCGAAGTCGTCAGATAGCATGGGCTTACGAATCTGTTACTATACCCCTACCTGTTGCAACATTGAACGTTGTTGGGGACGAATTTTGTTGGAGGTTGAGTCGAATCGTGACTAAAGAAGGCGGAGTTCCTGGGAAGCGGAACCGACATCTTCCCGCATTCATTCTGCTATTTTTGGCCGAACACGACGCTCACGGAGGTGCAGTGTTGAGTCGGCTTTTGGAACTGATGTCAGGGAATCAGGTCATTGACAGTGCTGCAGTGTATCGAGTCCTGCGCGACTTGGAACTGCGAGGGTGCGTCACATCTTACTGGACCACGGACGAAAGCGGACCTGCAAAGCGTCAGTATCATATCACGACGCAAGGAATCGAAGAATTGGAATTGTGGCATCAAGATATCTCCTGGAGAAAAAGAAACTTAGAGTACTTTTTAGCACAATATGAGTCTCTTCGCGGTACACTTCGGGGCCAGACCGATGAATCATGAATCGTGGCAATCCCGGCATTCAGCTGAACCCTGGTACCGTTGGACGATGTTCGCTACGGTTGTTACTGGCACCTTTATGGTTAATATTGATAGCAGCATCATGAATGTGGCGATACCAGTACTAGAACGGGAATTTCATGCAGGTCCACAGGTCTTACAATGGGTGATTTCCGCCTATTTGCTCGTGATTACCGGAATACTTCCGGTTGTCGGTACACTGTCGGATACTATGAACCGTAAACTGGTGTTCATCGCTGGCGTTACAGTGTTTACTGTTGGCTCTATTCTGTGCGCATTCGCAAATGGCATCGATGAACTCATTTTCTTTCGTGTCCTGCAGTCCGTCGGAGGTTCCATTATCATGGGGAACGTGATGTCGATTGTGTCTTACATCTTCCCTGTCGGTCAGCGTGGTCGCCCTCTTGGCTTGATTGGGAGCGTGGTCGCCGCAGGAACCATTGTCGGGCCATCACTCGGCGGCATCTTCATTTCTCTCTACGGCTGGCGATCTATCTTTTGGGTGAACGTGCCGATTGGTATCGTCTCTGTGATAGCTGCCACTATACTACTCGTGCCAATTCGCAATCACATGCCTCGGAGAAAATTCGACACTATAGGGGCTATTTTGTTCTTTACGGGTATCACAGCCCTCATGATCGCGATTTCCGAAGGCCAGACCTGGGGATGGCTGAGCGCGCGAATTCTCGCGGCGTTTATGTTGAGCGTCATTGCACTAGGGATTTTCTTTAAGCATGAACTCCACGCCACAAATCCAGTCATTGAGCTGAGCCTTTTTCGTTCCAAAGCATTTGCGTTAGGAAACATAGCGGGATACATGTCTTTCATCATGATGATGATGCCGGGCTTCCTCCTGCCACTTTATATGCACAACGTACTACACATTTCAACGGCGCACATTGGTCTTCTCCTTACACCGCAAGCTATCACCATGGTGTTACTTTCACCCGTAGGCGGTTGGATGGCCGATAAATACGGTCCCAAGTGGCCAGCCACAATTGGCTTGGCACTTGCTACGGCTGGATTGGGAAGCATGGCATTTTTAAGTCCATCATCTTCGTACGTTGATATTGTCATATGTCAGGCTGTCTTCGGACTTGGCATGGGAATTTTCACTTCACCGAATAATGTCTCGGTCCTTGAAAGTGCTCCGGTCGAGAAATCGGGACTCACAGGAAGCCTGATGGCAGCAGTTAGAAATTTCGGCCGAGTGTCAGGGGTGGCACTCGCAGTCCTATTTCTTCAGGCCGCTGGAAGCAACCTGCATTCAAGCGCTGGATTTGCGCAGGCATCATCGTTTGCGTTCACGATGGCTGTGATCATCGGGCTGACGGGTACGATTCTGACGACCTCCCGACTGCTGGTAAGACCAAAGCGTCAGGAGCTAGGCCAGATTCCAGGGGAGTAGAGCCCCTCTGATTGATTTTAGAGGGGCCGATTCCTTTGTTACTGATGAGCCTGCACCTTTTTCAACATCTGGTGTGGATAGTCGCGATTTTCAACGGGATGCCACCACATTTTAAAGTTCCCACTATCATACAACATGCCAAGCATATACAACATTCCGTCATAGTAACGCCATTGACCCGATGGGAGCGTAGTATCCCAGAGTGCACCCACAAAATCCATCTTGTGGGTGTAGGTAGCGGCAATGGCGGATGATGCATTCATAGCCACAAGCCCCGGTGAATGCTGCCCTTGGCTGATTGGGGTACCGTCAAGATGGTAGAGGCTCTCATAGCCGTTGACGCTCCCTGGCTGGTTCCAAAAGAAGTTTTCCAATGTGTTTGAGTACTGGGTTTCCCATCGCTTCACACCAAACCACGCTGCGTCAACGTTCGCATTCGCAATGGCACGCCACGCATCATACTGGAAGTTATGATCGTAAGCGTTATCCGACGTCGTCTCTCCGGCTGCCATGTACGGTGTGCCATTAAAGTTCGCGTAATCAGGGGCTAAGCCTGTCGTCGGTTGGTATGAATGTTTCAACAAATTCTCTCCAGCAGCATATGCCTTGTTCCAAAGTTTTGCATCCGACGCATCAACCGATGCAAAAATTTTATAGAACGCTGGCAAGCTGTAGGACGGGTCCGTATAGCTTAGCGCATTTGGCGGAGAGAATGTTGGCAAGTACGTCGTATGGCTAAATTCATCGACCCCACCGGTGTCCGAATTGTGCCACATGGCATGTAGAATTTGCTTCGATTGTTGCCGGTAGTTGTAGATTCCTGTTCCGTTTCCCCATCGTCCCGCTGCAAAGGCAAGTGCTGCCGCAATCCACTGGTCGCCATCGGGTGCAACGCTGTAACTTAGAACTTTGCCGTCTGGCGTGGTATGCCATGCAAAATAGTCCTTCGTCGGTCCACTCTTAATCTGCATATAGGTCTTCGCGTAGTTCCATAACGCATCGAATTCCTTCTTATGATTTAACTGTACTGCAATCATCATTCCGTAGCCCATACCTTCTGTGCGAACATCTTGGTCACCGATATCTTCGATGTAAGCCATGTGCGGCGTCAGTTGATAATACACGGTCTGACCATTATACCGAGTTGGACCTGTGCCGGGAGTCCCGTGAAAGAATTGCTGCCAATCAGCGTTTAACTTCCGGTTTATCTGTGTTTGTGTGTATCCTGCTTGTTTGAACAAATTGGGGTAGGTGTGGAGTGAATCCTCACCTTGCCGGTGGTGTTCACCACTACCGAGTGTGTGGGGGCTCGCTCCCGAAGCCGTGTCGGCGAATGAGGTGACTGGCGTCAGTATCGTTACTGCTGAAAGAATAAAAACGCCCAATTTTGCCGTCCTTTTCAAATCCATTCCTCCTCAAAATTGACATTGGATTTGATGACATCAACGTAGCCGCTAACTTTATCCCCCCTATCGATAAAGCGCTTTCAACATTTGGTTTGTTTAATGAACTAATTGATTACAGTAGCCATTATATATTGCTCATGCCGAAAAAGTTGTCGAACGAGCCTGTCGGTTTATGTAAGACTCGTATTTCGCTTACATCACGCAGTTATACAGTCGGCTTGGTTCCGATGACAACCGTAGCTTCCATATCTTCTGAACACCTGACTTGTGTTGTCAATCCTTGGCGTGTGAGTAATTCAGCGGTTTTCTCCGACTGTCGTCGGCTTGTCTCTATAATTAAGTTACCACCCGGGGCTAACCAAAACGGTGCCTCCGCAATCACCCGACGTTGCACATCCAGTCCATCATAACCACCGTCAAGAGCAATGGTTGATTCATACAATCTCGCTTCCTGCGGCAGCATAGCAACGGCATCAGTAGGCACATAAGGCGCATTCGCAATTAAAATATCCACATGTCCGAGAACTTCCCTTGGTAGGGGTTCATACAAATCACCTTCAAAAACCCGCCCTCGATTGCCAATATTGTCCCTTGCACACCGTATAGCCGCCGAATCAATGTCTACAGCGTACAATTCACCGTGACCAAGTAACGTAACCACCGCCATGCCTATCGCTCCAGTACCACAGCACAGGTCAACAATGATATTTCGACTCGGAGGTGCAACAGCGATGGCCTGTTGCACGAGAAACTCGGTGCGATGACGTGGCACGAATACTCCGGACTCAATCGTGATTCGCAACCCGCAAAATTCAGCCCAGCCGAGAATATACTCAACAGGTAGTCCAGCGACACGTCTATCCACCATGTAAGTCAGTTCATCAACCGTCTTAGCTGTGGAAATGAATAACTCGGCCTCCTCCTCCGCAAAGACACATCCGGAGTCGCGGAGTTTAGCGACCACATCGACGCGTTGGACGTCGGAAATTTTCATTATAATTCACCTTCCATTGGCAATCCATTTTGTCGCGCGGCAACGAAAAAAACCACGAATCTCTGTTCCGTGGCTCCAAAAAACTGAAAAGCCACGGGCAGTGTGTGCCCATGGCTCAATTAGCAGGTGTCAAAGTGAGACGTTCCTCTAACGGACAGACGGTGTGGGCAGCAACACTATTCGTTTCATTGTGCTCACACCCTTTCTATGAAGATGGATCCATTGTATAAACGTACCACTTAACTGTCAACGCGGAGTATTCCACACGCCTGGTGGCAACCAAACGGACGCTATAACATGCCTCTCGACTCACCACCTGATGTTTAAACTGACTTGTAACCGCCAAACACCGCATGGCCAGCGCGTTGCCAAAAACAATCAACGTCCGTAAAACCAATTTCTGTAATCCATTGGAGTTGATGAAACAGCGAGGCGGGCCTATCCATTTCATCGGGATGGGAATAGCAGTTCCACCCATCGGTCATAAATTCTTCAAATATCTTGTTTGTCCCCGTCATCAACATGGACTGTTCTCTAACGATAGTATCCCAAAGAGCCCCCACTGCACGCTGGGCAATTGGGTGTTGTGGCATCACAATGTCGATGAGCAGCACCGCTCCTCCTGGTTCTAAGGCATCGTACAGGTCTCGATAGAGCGTTTGTTTACCTTCATCGGTGAGATGGTGCACCACTAATGACGACACAAAGCAGCGGACGGAGCGCGGCAATTGCTGTCTCCATTCATGACCAGCTAAGTCAAATTGCTGATAATGTGCCCTGTTTCCGAATGAACGTGTACGGTCTCTGGCGGTATCGAGCATGACAGTGGAACCGTCTAAACCCAGGTACTGAGATGATTTGAACTTTCCCAACATCACTGATGCTAACTCCCCACCGCCGCATCCAAGTTCAACGACTTGAAATGATTCATTGTCAGTAGCAGGGATGAGGCTTGCCAACATCATCATCTGTTCAGCGCGGGAAGGAGTAATGACATCTGCCATGCCCAAGAACTTGTTGGAGTCATTGTTCGTCCACTGGTTGCTCATGCTCGTTTTCCTCCCCTAAAATTCGTATCCGCGAACCTTTGCAAATATCATCGTATCCCGGAGTTCCCCTGCTGCGTTACTCTGGTCACTGCGTAGGATACCTTCGAGTGTGAATCCAAGGCGTTGCGCAATTCGACTGCTTCGTATATTCGTAGAGTCACAGCGAATTTCTAGGCGGTTGGCGGACAGTTGCAAAATAGCAAAATTGGCGATAGCGGTAACTGCTTCTGTCATGAGTCCTTTACCACTCTGAGATGTACGTATCCAATATCCAATTTCGAATCTTCGAGCGCCCCAATCGATGCGATGAAGGCCGCTGCCTCCGACGAATCCGCCGGTCGATTTGGAGAATATATGTAGTCTTAAATCCTTTCTCTCGAGAAACCGGAGGTGAGCGAGGCGCACATTCTCCTCCGATTCATCAATGGTTGGTAGTTGCTGTGCCCATGGCATCCACGGACGGAGTTCCTCTATGCTCTCACGAATCGCCGCGTTCAACTCAGCACCATCACCCCACCGTGGAGAACGAATCACGAGCCGTTCGGTATCAAACTCCTCTGGAAAGTCCATTAAGACTGAACTCGCTGTCAAGTGTCATCGCCCCTTCTTCCTTGGATTTGTACTAGCCTTGTTTGGGTTTTTTTATGCTGAATGGTAGAACATCCATAATTTTATCAAATGCGCCGTAAAACCCATTGCTTTAGCTATGGGGATATAAGGCGTCCGCCGTCAGGCGAAATTTTTCTCTTTAGTCAAAACATATTAGATAAAATTGTAATATCTAATGTTTTGAACTATACTATTCTTGGTGATTCGTCATGAGTAGAGATGTTGATTCAAACCACAATATCACGTTCGACTGTAAATACCATGTTGTCTTTTGTCCGAAATATCGCCGTAAAGTGCTTGTTGAACCCATTGACGCGAGGTTAAAGGTGTTGCTTGCGGAAAAGGCAACAGACATTGATGCTGAAATTGTTGAGATGGAAATCATGCCTGACCATGTTCACCTTGTCATCAAGTGCGATCCGCAATACGGCATTCACAAAGTCGTTAAACAGCTCAAGGGATATACGTCCAAAATCCTACGCGATGAATTCAAATCTCTAAAGAGTCGATTGCCTTCACTGTGGACGCATTCCTATTTTGTCGCCACAGTGGGCACGGTTCAACTGGACGTAATCAAGAAGTATATCGAAGCGCAGAAATCGAGATGATCTCATGCGAAAAGCGTACAAGTACAGAATTTACCCCACGAAAGAACAAGAAGAGAAAATACAGTTCACTTTAGAACGCTGTCGCCTGCTCTACAATCGCCTGCTAGACGAGCGGCGGTTTGCCTATGAAACGGACAAGACCACACTGAATTACTACGATCAGGCAAATACGCTGAATGAGCGCAAGAAGTACATTCCAGCGTTAAAACAGGTTCACTCGCAGGTGTTGCAAGATGTGGTGAAACGACTGGACAAAGCGTTTCAAGCCTTCTTTCGTCGCATGAAGGCAGGAGAGACACCGGGCTATCCGCGTTTTAAATCAGCAGGGCGATATGACTCTTTTACGTACCCACAGAGTGGCTATTCCATCCGTGGTAATCAATTAACACTCTCGAAGATTGGCGAAGTAAAAATGAAACTCCATCGCCAATCGCAAGGAGAAATCAAAACTTGTACTGTCATGGTGAAAAACGGGAAGTATTACGCCAGTCTGTCGTGTGAAGTGGAGCCGAATACGTTGCCAGAGTCCAAAGGAACCGTTGGGATCGATCTTGGTGTCAAGCATCTTGCCATCACGTCTGATGGGGAGTTTTACGAACATCCGAAGTTCCTGCGTGAATCTGAACGGACATTGCACAGAAAACAACGATCAGTATCACGCAAGAAGAAGGGGTCTGTTCGTCGTCGCAAAACCAACAGAGAACTGGCGAGATTGCATGAGCATATCGCGAATCAACGCAGGGACCACGCGCACAAAGTGTCTCGAAAACTGGTCAATGGCTACGGACTCATTGCTTTTGAAAATCTGAACGTGCAAGGAATGGTGAAAAATCACCACCTTGCCAAAAGCATCGTTGATGCGTCTTGGAATCGACTTGTACAGTACACCACGTACAAAGCGGAAGAAGCTGGTCGTCGTGTCGTACTGGTCGATCCCAAAAACACAAGTCAACTCTGCTCGAATTGCGGGGAAATCGTTCCAAAAAGGCTGTCTGAGCGAGTGCACAGGTGCGACCATTGTGGCTATGTTCAGGATCGGGACGTAAACGCCGCACAAAACATCTTGAAACGTGCGTTAGCCTAGCATCAACTTGGCTCGGACCGAGCCCTCAGAACGTAACGTAGGCGATTGCGCCATGCGTGTTCTGAGAAGCCCCTGCCTTCAGGCCTTTAGGCATGGGGAGTGGTCACTATATGATTAAAAATATAATCGTAAATACGTAAGAATTTGAGGAGGATGCATCATGCGCAGGAATGTGACATTAGGTGTGCTGGTATGCGCAGCATCTGTCACTTCGACTTCTATCCCCGCTTTCGCGGATACAGTATCCGGCACATCGAGGATAACAGCGACAAGCTACAATCAATCGGTTTGGGTGGCCAAAGACGTTACGAGGAAGAATGATTACACTCTTACCTACGGTTACTTCGACAAGAATCACAATCCCGTCAAGCTACAAACTGTAGCGGCCCCCCTTTTTTCGCTGGTTCAGTTTGAACAGGTTCCGATGCATCAGGCTATCAAAGATCATGAGGATTACGTAGTCCCTCAGGCAAACGAGAGTCAAAGCGTTTTGGACACGCAGCTCGAGTCCCTTCACAAGAATTTGTTTCAACAGTTAAATCCCAGGACTAGCTTATCGAGTAATCGTGTACATCAGGGGCCCAACAATACATCTGGTTCGTACGTCAGTGGAACAATGCAGGCGCCGTCTGGCGATTCTTGGACGTACGAAATTGACTATACGAATTTGAGTTCGTCAGTAGACGTAAGTCAATACTTCATCGGTGCCGATACGTCGAATGAACCCTCTGGCGTATACTTAGACCATGTAGCCTGGGACGGTAACTCCAGGTATTTTGGGGAGAGCATTGTCAACGCTGGAGGCATCATCGGCTTTGACCCCTCCCCGGTCTGGACAGGCGTTTCCGGTCATCAATTCGTCACGGTTTTAACATACAATGGTGTTTCTTATTCCGGCTACGTCACATTGAATTAACTGATTGGATGAAAACAAAAATAGCTTGGGGTTATCGCATTAGGGAGCGATATGGCCCAGGTGCATTTTTACGAATGCAATGCTGTTACCGTTGAGAATGTACTGGGCATCGGGGGCAGTGAAGCGAATGATGTTCCTTTGAACATCGAATTGCACATTGTCTCCTCCGTGGATCTCAAAAGTTGCCGCTCCAACAGTAATGATTAGTTCTCCCCAACGCTTCAGTTCCTCTTGAAGAAACGATACGTCCATTTGAACTCACCTCCCTTATTCTACTATGGTGACCGCTCATCCTCTTGTCTATGCGTCTATGGGCACCAAGCGATGACAACACCCGCAATCGTTAAACCCAAATTTCATCGTCACCCTAAAGTTCCACCACGCGAAAAATCCATCTTTGTCTACGTTGACGTTATCTGCCTGCGCAATATAGACTATACGTTGGGGTATATTTCGACTTTCGAAATGGTCTACAAGGACTAGAACATCGCACGACAGACGGCCCAGAACTTAAATAAAAGAAACAAAGACAGGAGAGAGAGAACTTGGAGAGCGCATCAACAGTTGCAAAGGGCGATTCTGCGTACAAATGGGTCGCTTTAGCCAACTGCACACTTGGGGTATTAATGGCCTCAATCAACAGCAGCATTCTCATTATTGCGCTGCCGGTTATTTTTGCTGGGCTGAAAGTCAACCCGCTCGCCGGCAACCAAACCAGCTTATTGCTGTGGGTTATGCTTGGATTTAATGTTGCCACGACGGTGTTATTGGTCACATTTGGCCGTCTGTCCGATATATTCGGCAGGGTACGGCTGTACAATCTTGGTTTTGCCGTTTTTACGGTGGGTTCTATTCTCTGTTCGCTGACTTGGAGTAAAGGAACCGCAGGCGAGTTGCAACTCATCGTGTTCCGTTTGATACAAGGAGTCGGCGGAGCGTTTCTGTTCTCAAACAGTGCTGCCATTTTGACGGACGCATTTCCGGAAAACCAGCGTGGTTTAGCTCTTGGGCTAAATCAAATTGCCGGTGTCGGCGGCGGTGTCATCGGCCTTGTCGTAGGCGGACTGCTGGCTGCAACCGGAGAATGGCGTTGGGTGTTTCTTGTGAACGTACCAGTTGGGCTCGTAGGAACAGTATGGGCGTACATCAGCCTCCGCGAAATCTCCAAGACCAGTACTTCTCGTCGGCTCGACGTCTTCGGGAACCTTACACTTGCGATTGGTATCCTCGGAATTATGCTCGGACTCACATACGGCATCATGCCGTATGCAACGCATTCCATGGGTTGGGAAAACCCATTCGTTATCGGCTCACTCATCACAGGGGTTGTGATGCTTCTCCTGTTCACGATAATTGAGTCTCGTGTCCGCGATCCGCTCTTCCACCTCGGCTTGTTCCGAATTCGCGCTTTTACCTTCGGAAATATCGCCAATTTTGCGTCGTCATTGGCTCGGGGTGGTCTGCAGTTTATGCTCATCATTTGGTTGCAGGGCATCTGGCTCCCGCTGCACGGTGTTTCGTTTGCGAACACACCGCTCCAGGCGGGTATTGACACACTGCCGCAAATGTTAGGTTTCCTCGCAGCCGGCCCGCTCAGCGGGTATCTCTCCGACCGTTTCGGCGTTCGACTGTTCACGACTGGCGGTATGTTATTGTCAGGCATCGGTTTTTACCTGTTGAACACCCTCCCAGTTGATTTCCACTACAGCATGTTCGCCTTGTATCTGCTGATTATCGGTGTCGGCATGGGCTTGTTCGCATCTCCGAACAGCGCTGCCATCATGAACTCCGTACCAGCGGTGTACCGCGGGGTCGGATCCGGTATGCGCGCAACGTTCATGAATGCAGGAATGATGATGAGTATGGGTGTGTTCTTTTCGATTGTGGTTGCAGGGTTGGCACAGCGCTTACCCCAAGCCATGACAACTGGCCTAACAGCTCAGGGTATACCACTTGCTGTCGCTGCAAAGGTAGCATCGTTGCCGCCTACGGCATCTCTATTTGCAGCACTACTCGGGTTTAATCCTCTCCAGAGTCTTTTGCCGCACCAAGTGATAGCGCATCTGCCGGCCAAGACCGTCAGTTATATCACCGGTAAGACGTTCTTCCCGAACCTGATTGGCCCGTCGTTCATGCATGGATTAGCCCTGGCATTTATGATTTCGCTGTTATTGTCGCTGGTGGCTGCCATCGCATCCTTTATCAAAACGACTCAAACGTTTCACTATACCGATCCTGATGTCGAAGCCTCGGAACATCCGTCACTGCCCACAACTGGTCAAGAGGCCTACGGGAACTAGGCATCCGTTTCTGTACGTTTCTGTACCCGATTTCACTTGCACACAAGCGAACTCGCATTTGTCAAAACAGAGGAGCCTCTCCGACGCGGACGTGGAGGCTCCTCTTCTGTGTTTGTAATGCGGCTTATTTGCGTGTAATGCCTCTTCTTTGTGTGTGGTGGGTTCAAAACTTTAGGCGCCTAGGGATGGCAAAGATATACGTGCCGAGCCCAGTGTCCCTGTCCACAGATTAGTTGACTTTAGTCACATAAGTCCACTTTACACCGCTGACATCTTCAACTGTAATTTTGACTTGGGCTCCTGGTTGCAGTGCAGAGACAGCTGACGAAGACAACGGCAATTGAACAGATGCCTTCGCTGCCAAGGGAACAACCAACCCCCAAGGACCCGTTTTCACCTGTTGGTAATGGTAAGCGTTTCGAATATCCGTTTTGGCCACGGCAGAGAGCATCGCTGGTGTCCACTTTTCCACTGCGCTTGCCTGGCCGGGGGTTGAAATACTCACTTGTTCTACAAATGATCCGTAAGTGTCTGGGCCGTTCGGCCGATAGATTTCAAGGTTCAAATGATTCCCGCGCACCGTTGTGCCATTTAATACGAGCAACGGAAGCTTGTTATAGTTGTTCAAAGTCCCCCATAATCCGTGGTGAAAATATTGATAGGTGAATAGTGTGACAACCGCACCGATGATGAGCATCCATAAACTACGACGCTGCGTGCGGCGTGAATTTATGTCAGCATGATTGTTGCTCTCGGAATCAGCCGACCAGGGCTCCTGATGCTTGACCTTGTCGTTTACTGATGGAGTGTAAATCGCCATTCAAATCTCCTCCGATTCATCAACTTAAAACCTGCAACGGCCTTGCACCCTATAAGGATGAGAACCACCGACAAACAGACAAGTGTCTACATCAGTGGGATGTGCAACCGTCCAATTTTCAAAGTCCCATCCCAATACCTTCTCAATAGATGGTCGACTCCCCATCTCCCAGATCCCGTAAACATAAAGACCATCGCAGCAATCCCTTCTACGGTGCCTATCTGCCACTCATCAACGCAACTTGTCCCCATCCACCCAGAGCCGAACAAAATCATAAGACTCAAGATTGCAGCACCAAAGGCGGCGAGGCGAGTCAACGTTCCAGTAATGAGAAAGATTCCAACGAGTAATTCAACAAAGGAAAAGAAGGTGAGGAAACCAAACGTGACCCCAGTATGCTGAATGATTGCCAGCAAAATCGGTTTTACAGGCCAAATGGCATGTGGTGCAAACTCACTAAATTTGTGACCAAGGAATGCCGAAGAGGACGGGTCCATTTTAACTGGCGCGTTAATGTACCTTCGTGCAAAAGCGCTCAGGAACTGAAACCCTAAGATAAATCGTAGTGCGACTAGATAATTGACCGGGATAAACTCCAGGGAACGAGAATGAACTGCATTCCTCTCGCTGCGGAATTCCCTACCGTCCGTCACTGCCGTCATGCTCATAGCTCCACCGCTCCTTCATGCCAGTGATGATGACTCGGACCTAGCTGCCAGAGCAACTCCGCCCGGCGCGAAGTTCTCGCTATCTCGCTTTGCACCGAGAACTTCTCATCTCTCGAAGGGAAAGTATCATGCTACGGTTCTGATATTCCATTGGATCGGCCTCTTAATTCATCTAAGAAGGCCATTTCACGAGGCAATGGGCAGTCGATTGATGACGGGCCAATTGATAAGGAGCTACTAATTGATGAGGAGCTACTAATTGACAAGGGGCCAATTGATGAGAAGCCGATATTGATGAGGGCCAATATTTGTGGGGGTCGATATTGATGGGAGTCGATATTGATGGGGGCCGATGAATTAGGAGTGAATCAGGTTTTCAGAATCGAGGCACGTTTCGCTGCGGATGTCGGAAGATGAAATAAGTCGATTGCTTCGCCCCCACTCCACCAACTCATCTCGGCTATGGACTCCTGCTTTGCGCATAATGCTGGCTGCGTGAGCTCGAACAGTCCCCTCACTTACTTGCAGATGCCTGGCAATCTGTCCATATGATTTTTTCTCAGACATCAGCAGTAAGACTTCGATTTCTCGAGAGGTTAAAAGGTGAGAAGCCGCCTGTTTCGTCGCAATCACCTGCGCCAAGTGTTTGCCGAGTTCACGCCCCTTTGACTGGCATGTGTCATCGCACAACTCGTCGAGCATTCTGCTAAACGATTCCTGCTGTAAGAACTGTTGGTCGATCCCGCTCGGTGACAGACTCTCTGCAAGCATTTCTGTCAAGGTATCTTTCAGTCCTTCCTGATTGCGTACTTTCTTGGCTTGAAGCTCTTCGAGGACCGTGATGACGAGCCCCAACAATCCCATGATTAAACTGGCCGCACCAATAAGAAGCGCCCAACCTGGATGCAATGCATGATAAACACGATGAACCGTTGTCATGCGTACAGTCAACAGGACAACTTCAACCAAGACGGCCTTGAAAAAAATGTGAGCACCAAACAAAACAAAAATCTCTGCAAGAACAGGGGGCACTAAGATGAGGGCGGAGACATGCGGATTGAATAAATTGGAACAGTAAAAAGCCAAGGCATACACAGAATCTCGAGCGACCGCAAACCGATAATCCAGTAGTTTAGGCTGCCAGAGAAATTGAACGATTCCCCCCACAAAATCCAGAACACTAATGACAACGAACCCAACAGTCCACCAGTGAACGTCGGGACTTGACCAAAGAACGGCTGCAAGAATTAAGGGAATGGTAAAACGAATGAGGAAAAAGTACCAACGGGATGTATCATTGACGGTCAGTGAAAATATCGAAGTTATGGAAGTCATTCAAATCACTCCAACATGCTGTTCGAGTAATGTCGCGGTGGTACCTTGAGTCAACAGGAATGATGCACAGGACGACGTGTCACTCGTCCCATGGTGACTATTATGTACCGAGACCTTATGGTGCCACTAGTCCTGTGTGGACCATTGTCTACGTAGCTCATAGATACCATCTGGCTAGGCACCTTTACTCCCCTCTGGAGGCCGATGCGAGCACAAAACGAGTTGCACGTGGGTGATGAGAGACTTCTGCTACTTTCTGCTTTCTGAATACGCAATTGGGACGATAGAGGAAATTCGGAGACTGTCCTGAAAATCAATCACGGGAGACCGACCTGCCTTCGCCTGCCACCAGCCTCATAATACTGCACAAGCCCATTTTCATCCGGCTGATGGTGCCGCCCCGGCGGCATGGATGTCTGTCGATTAACTCAGTGCTATACGCATCGGGGACGCGGAAGGAGGAATGAACACGCGTAAGGGGAAGGGAGAGCGGGAAAGGGGTGCGACATGGCCTGGCTAGGCCGTGCATACACCGTGGACATCCCTTGGTTTTGCTCAGTAATTTATAATAACGCTCCCTCTGAGAGTGTCTATTAACAGGAGCCGTAAGGCTCCTGTTTTCCTTTGTTAGGGAATTTTTTGAAGGTAATTGGATACAAATGGTTGAATTTTGGTTGCTAACCTTGGGTTTCCCACGCTCAATTCCTCCATTTTTGCTTCCTTTTCCACTTTAAAGGCAGACGGGGGCCTCTAACGGCTTACCTCGGTTCAATAACTCCTTCACCATTACCTTTACATTGACCACCATAGAGGTAATCTTAACGTCGATCCGCAACTTGCTACGACCACGGGTTCGGGGCTTTCCGAGTCCGTGGTGACGTTTCATTTCGTTATTGGTGCGCTCAATTTCGTATCGAGCTCGAAGTGCCTCTTGACCCTCCTGGCTCGCATTGTACTTCTTTGCCTCCTGAATCAGTTCCCAGTAGTCACTCACGAACACAGTACGTCCCTTTGCATGGTCGGTGCACTGCGCACGTAAAGGGCATGCTGTGCAATCCTCTTCAGCAAATCCATGTTGTGTACCCTTAGATTGCTTAATGTGGTTCTTTCGGACTGACGTGTACCCACCAGGACACACGACCACGTCACGTTCCGGTATGTATGTGAAGTCTTCAGCTCGAAATGCCTTTCCGGACGGGTTCGTGAATTTGGGCAACGGTGCCGTTAGAAGGATATGTAGTTCCTTGGAGAGCTTGTCGCGATTCTCAGCATTTCCGTAAGCTGAGTCTGCCACTACTTCCTTGGGACGCTTGTCGAACTCATCCACCACAGCCTTTACAACCGACTCCAGTGCAATTCCATCTACTTCATTACCAGGGATAGGCTCCGCATTGAGGACTAGGTGAGAGTTGGCCGACTCCACGACTTGTGTCTTATCGCCAATAAACGCCAGCTTTTTGGACTTGTGCCCAACACGTACTTCTGGGTCATGTGCACTCACTACACGGTCGGAGGGCTTGTTATTTTTGTCCTGTTCAACGTACTGAATATCCTCTTTCTGTGGTTCCACATTCTCAGATGAAGGAGACTGGTTTTCGTCAGGGAGCTTCGGAGTAACGTTCTCACGTAAAATACGCAGGAGCACCTCGCGTTGTTGCTTGGCTGTTTCCTGCTCATTGTCGTTTTTCCACTGGGTATCCATGTCGTCGGTGTCCGCACGTTCCAGCCATGCCACTAAACTGAACGCCAAAACACATAGATTGCTGAAGGCGAGATTTCTTTCGCTGCCCTGCACCTCACGCTTGAGTTTGCGAAAGAATGCCCCCACATCCATGTTCTCCTTCAATTTTTCGTAACGCGCTGGGTTATGACGCTTCAAGTAACGCACAAGCTTTTGAGCCGCTTGTTGAATGAGCTCATATACACTTGGCGTAGCAACATTGGCATGCGTGTGGAACGCATCTACCAACCAGCGGTCATCATCTTGTCCCCACATGCCGAGGTTCAGTGCCTGAGCGAGGATATTCACGTGACAGGCATGGAATATATCCGCGCCAAGCCGACTCCTGTCCAGCGCAATTGTGCTGTGGTCAAACTTTGCGAGTGAGATCGGTACACCTAAAAATCGCTTAATGAAGATATCACCGACGATCTTTAGCTCCATCTCACGGTCGGAAATGTTGTAGTACCGCTGTACGAGATGGATTTTAAGTTTCAAGGACGGGGCATACGGGTGTTGGCCGATGGGTGAGTACAAGGGAGCACAGAGCTTATCCGCGAACGAGAAATCAATGTATTTCGCCACTGCATCCCAGAATGGATGAGGTGGTATGACTGAATACACCATGATGTCCTCGAAGGAGGCTTGCTCAAAGTTCTTGTACTTTACCCCGTTCATTTCTCCAACTCCCCGTAATCTCGGATACCTCAATTATACCAGAAAACACGAGATTTACGTAGAAATAACGAGTAATACAGATATAATCTTCGAAAATGGCGAACGGCATCTCGCGTAGTTAATCGACAGTCTCCCTCTGCGCGTTATGTCCGATTGAAGCTCTAGTGCCGAAAAGAAATAGCGAGCTGTGGAAGCGCTATGTCCGCACCTGGAGTCAATAACGACGTGTGAACGTGTTATTTTTATCCGTTTCAGTTAATAACGCGCCACGAACGCGTTATTTCCACTTGAACGTGTTTCACGTAGGGAGAATAACGCGTTCCGTGGATCGTTATTGGCGCCCCAATGGAGCCAAACAAGCTCTTTTCGGTGGTGATTTGGCACCCGATAATCGAATCTGTCGTCTTATGAACTTGGACCACTATCGATGTATGATTGAAGTTGTGATACGACTCGCCGAATCTCCTGGCGAACCTTTTTATAGTCAATTTGTTCCCACTTCTCCAGTAACGGAATATACTTTGGGTTTCTTGTGTCTTCAATTTTACGTAGGAACAAGAGAATCATTCCACGATTGCGGTCCTTCAGGTAGTCCATACTCAATACTTCAACACGGTTATCTATCCACGTGTCCCACTCGTGCAATAACTCATGAGCAAGCTCTTCACGTTCAATGTTCCAGCCTTCTTCCGTAAACACCAACAATGGCAGCCGACCGTCATATTCAATTTCGAGGTACCGGTGTTTAATCATCCAATCAATCTTTTCCATTACCTCGTCCAAGGACAGCGACTGAAAACATCCATATGACGGACTCTTGTCGAGCTCTAGTTCCAAAGCCTTTTTCTCTTTCGAACCCTTTAGCATCTTAGCAAGCAAATTGCGACCTCCGGATGCAATTAGGTCATCGGCCGCCCGAAGAATTTGCTTTATCTCAGTCTCCGAAACGCTCGCCGCCGGTCGCAAAGTAAATTGGACTCGCTGTTTCTTTGCCATTATTCTCCGATAGCCCCCTTTGTCCGTAGCTTGCTTGCTCGATGATTCTGCCGCGCTTCACGAATGCATACGCAGCTTGAGCCAACGACACGACACTATCGTCTACGCCCGAGAGGCAGCAGCCATAGGCTCCGCTTCCAACTTGCGATTGTAGAAAATCATGACTGCATTCACCACCAAAATCACCATCGTGACATAGAAGACATTTTTGATACCGTACGCGGCGGCTACACTGCTGCCAAGCAACGGGCCAAGGAGGTTCCCCAAAAATGTAGACGCCGAATTAATTCCAAAGGCCGTTGCCAACATTTCAGGAGGGGCCTTCTTCTTAACCAACACGTTGAGAGAGGGTATCATTCCACCAATAAATAGGCCGAGCAAAAATCTCCCCACCAGCAAAACACCGATGTTTGCAGCTAATGCTTGTGGTATATACATCGCGGCAGCGGCGCAGGTGGCAAGGATGAGCACTTTACGCTGTCCAATCTTATCGCCCAATCTCCCTAGTGAGGGTGCCCCAACCAGATTGGCTATGCCGGTAATTGAAACCACCAGGCCCGCTATCAGCGCCAAGTGTGCTCCGGTGTACAATGTCTTGGCGTAAATGGTGACAATCGGTTCGATGCTCATCATACCAACCTGAATGAATGTGGAGGCGATAAACACTGGCAACAACGGTCTCAGTTTTGCGATGCCGCCAGTCTCACCCTTCGTCCGAACGGTTGGCTGATGATGTTCATGGACAAAGAGCATTACAATCACACTGGCAACAAGCAGCATGGCTCCTGTACAAAAGAATACGCCTCGAAAGCCAATGGTCTCAGCTAGTACCCCGCCAATGAGCGGTCCAATGAGATTTCCGGCAATTGCGCCGGTCTGGAGTGTCCCAAGAGCCCGGCCAGAATGTTCGTTTGGCGTCACGGATGCTTGCAGGGATACGGACATAGAAATGAAGCCGGAGAAAATTCCGTTGAAGAGACGAAGCAACAGGAGTTGCCAGACCGCACCGACTGCCCCCATCAGCGCCGTGACCACACCCATACCGATACCGGCGCGAAGAAGCATAATCTTACGCCCGTGCTTGTCAGCAAAGGCTCCCCAAATCGGTTGAAAGATAACGGAGGTGACGAATTGCGCTGAAAACACCCATCCTGACCAGCGCTCCATCGCGGCAAGGTTATGAATTCCGAGCTTTTCGATGTACAGAGGCAAAAACGGAATGACAAGACTCATACCGGCTGTAACGCTGAAATTCGCCGCCCATAAAATCCAAAGCGTCCGTCGCCAGTTCGTGTTCACATTCATAGAAATCCCTCTTCCAGTTAGGAGCGCCGACTGCAGAACAAAACGAAAACCGTCTGCGACTTCTAAATTTTATCCAACCCCACCCATGCCCGATTGCCATATGACTTGGCGACTATGTGATGCAAAAGGAACACCACGGTCATCAATGGGACATGACCGTGGTGGCTGCACTTGATAAAACGCGCGTCTGGAAAATCGAACCCACGCGGCTGGTTTAGCATGTATGCTCGTTAGGTTTGCATATGTTCTCATGAAAAGGGTCAAATTCTTATTCCCTAGGCAAACCTAGGCCATGCCATGAGAGAACTGACGAACACAAACTCAACTCCTAGGAGTTTAACATCATCGCACAAAAAGTGCTATATCATGACAGCCGAGTTGTAAACATAGCCATGCCATCAACAATCGACTTGCTGCGCCCATTCGCTTCAGTCGCGTGGCCGCAGGTTCCGCTTTGGCTACAGACCAAGTTCCCTTTCGTACAACAGAAAACCGCCTCAGCGATTGTCAGCCTAAGACGGTTCCATTTGTTTATGGAGCGGGTGATGGGAATCGAACCCACGCTCTCAGCTTGGAAGGCTGGAGTTCTACCATTGAACTACACCCGCATGAACCACATCTGTACCAGTTACAATTGCATTTCATGATTGCAGCGACAAAAATCATTGTACACATTTCTCAACGCCCACGCAACAAGAAAAAATATCCACCCACCCATTCACCGCCAACCACAAAGCAACGCCTTCTATCATCGGCATAGGTATAGGTACTGGTATAGGTAATAATCGGTAATACCCGGTAATAAACATTACGGCGACATCGGACGGGTGCGTCGAGCAATGCTGTTGACGTCAATACCGCGCAACTCAGCCCAGTCACGCGTCTCTCCAGTAACAACGACTGGAATCGACTGCAACTCCTGCGTTGAAGTGGCTCCGAGAGCCAACATCACACTGCGAAGGCCATTTAACCAAGCCGCTACCTGTGCAGTGACAGCCTCCTGACCACCGCGGTAAAACTGGCTCAAAACTGGTCCGGCAACGCCGATAGCCGATGCACCAAGCGAAATTGCCTTTGCCATATCGAGGGCTGTGCGGATGCCCCCTGACCCTAGGAACTGCATTTTGTCCAAAAACGACTGCGCCTCGAGCAGTGAGACGGCTGTGGTTTGGCCCCAATCGTCGAATAACGAGGTCTTGTCCTTGCGACGACGGCTTTCAATCCAGGCAAAATTCGTTCCGCCTCTGCCGCTTACGTCAACCACTCTCACGCCAACATCCGTCAATTGTTGATACAGTTCCATTGACATGCCAAACCCGACTTCCTTCACGATAACAGGGACGGGACTTTCACCTATAATCTGCTGAATGTTTCGTGCGATCCCTCGAAAATCCCGGTCACCTTCAGGCATGACAATCTCCTGGGGAAAGTTTAGATGCAGTTGCAAATAATCCGCTTGAAGCATATCAACAGCCCGCAGCGCATCTTCGCCAGCCGTACTTGCACTGACATTTGCGAGAACCACACCATCTTCCATGACGTCACGAACGACACGGTACGTGTCGATAACCTTCCTATCGGACAAAGCAGCACTTTGCGAACCCACCGCGATAGCGAGTTGATGTTTCTTTGCGACCTCAGCAAGGTTGCGGTTGACGTTCGCGGCTTCCTGTATCCCGCCAGTCATAGCGTTAATGTACAGTGGCACGCGCCAACGCGTGCCCGCAATCACGGTCGACAAATCCACTTCTTCCGCGGCGAGTTCAGGAAGAGAATGATGAACGAAGCGCACATCATGCCAAGGCTCTGACTTCGTTTGCTCATTGTACTCCACGGCAAGATTGATGTGCTCAGCCTTGCGGGTTTTCCGCAGCAACAGGGAATTGGATTTGCTCGCACAAAGCGGTTTGTCACTGTCTAACATCGGTTCAGGGGTGTCATTCCCTGAACTGCCACGGTCAAAACTCATCCCCGTCACCCCCGCTTCACTTGACAACAAAGGACCGGTAACACCGGTCCTTTGTTGAACATATTTCACAGTCTGACCCACACGATGATGCTCTGAAACCAAGACTTGAGATTAAGCCAAAGCTGATTTTTTGTCAGATTCCCTCGCCCTTCGCTGTTCCTGACCGCCTGCCGCACGATGACGCTGTGGCTCGGGAAGGACCTGAACAGCCATGTAGCCGACCAGGGCAAACAGCGTTGTCACAATACAAACATGAATCACATACGCCCAAATCGACAACATGGAATAGATAAGAAGCGCTCCGCTGACAGCTTGCATGGCGGTAAGGATCAAGGCAGCAATGCCACTTTTGTATAGCTCCGGGCGGTTTTTTTGTCTTCGACCGCCAACGGTCAGGCCAATTAAGAGAATCACAAGACCAAGAGCGATGGAGCGATGGCCGACGTCAATCCAAAAATAGTGCCCATACAGAGCGGGATTCTCCGTTGGGAACGGCCAGCCCTGAAAAGCGCCGCCGGCACCTGTGCTGGCCACGTACGACCCGTAGTAGATTGCTGCAAGGACGTAGACCAATCCGAGCCACGTCCAGCGCGCATAGCTTGTACTGACCGAGTGCGGCCGGAGTGCATCGCCCGTTTGCAACAATTGTCTACGGTCGATGCTTGCAATTACGGTGGTAAGAACGGTAACAGCAACAAACGCTATCAGCGCGACCCCCATGTGCGTTGCAACGACAGCCGGTGGGCTGACCATTAGCACAGCCATGGCACCAAGCGCTGCCTCTGCAAAAACAAACACAATCGCAATCATCGTGAGCACTTTCACTTCAAAATAACGCCGGTATTTGCGCCAACTGACAATTGTCAGTGCAATCAAAAGGATGAGAAGTACGGAAACCAAAACGCGGTGTGCGTACTCAATGAATTTGGCAGCGTCCCAAGACGCAGGAAATAAACCGTGCTGCGTAAAGGGCCAAGTGCGTCCCAAAGACAGAGACGAGTTGGTGAAGGTATCCACGAACCCAAACATGTTTACAAGCAGCATCCATAAGCTCGTCACAAAAGACAGCCAGAAGGTCTTACTCAGACGGCCAACCTGACTGCTGTTCACGACTTGCCCACTCATATTCTTCACCTCACTTTGCTTGGCATAGTTGCATACACAGTCAGAATCATAGACGCGCAATGAGCCAGCAAGTGACTCATATATTCCTGCCGACGGAACTGGGACTTCACAGCGATTCAGTGTTGATCAATTTGTGCTGATCAATTTGTGCTGATCAATTTGTCGGGTGTTGCACCTTAGTCTACTACAAAACACCCCATGTATGCACCTGGGGGTACCGACAAATGTCGACTTTTCGCAAACAAACAGGCCATGGGGACTCATGGTTTCGTACGGTTTAGTTCGCTTGCGTTATCACTAAATGTGGTTAATTCCGAGTCCTAGTGCTTCATGCTCAAAGCCCTTAACAGGTGCTCCAATCGTTCCATAGAAAGCGACCGCCAGCCACTCTCCCTCTTCGGGTTGTGCGTATGGCCTGCCTCTGACAATTGAAAACCGCAGGCCAACTGTCCGCAGTTGGGTTCCGAAGGCCGCCACCCCGCGGCCCACCCCCAAAAGCGCTTCCATTGTAGCGTGATACAGCGCATGTTCTTCGCGGTACAATTCTGAATTGATGATGCCGTTTTTCTTCGCCGCTGTCTCTACAGCTGCAACAATTTTATGAGATTCCATCGTCCCAATCTTTCCAAGTGTCACCGAAAATCCACTGTCCGCAAGACTTCTCATCAATGTTTCCTGTTCTCGTCCATCCCCAAGCAGGGCCAGCATCATGGCGGACTTTCCAATCTGATTGCGAGGAACCATGTCCTTATTCACACTTCTCTCTTCAAGGATACCGTCACGCTTCTCCCATCAAGGATATCTATTTCAGGAGACCTGCTGCAAGGACATTTACTTCACAGATGACTGTTCAAGGGCATCTTGATGTTTGTAGAAGTGTCTGTGTTTGTGGAAGTGTTTGTGAAAGCGTTTGTGGAACCGCTTCTGATAAATGCAGCCATATGCTCAATATCGATAGAGAATACACGGTCAGCGTCGATAATCGGTACGACACAACGTATCTGTTCATACAAGTCACGGGTCTTTGGAGCAAGTTTTTGAATCCCGCGAATGGACGCGGCCTGAGCGGAACAAATGGCTTCTATCGCAACGACGCGGCGGCTGTTGGCAATGATTTGCAGGGCGTGCCTGGCTGCAATCGTTCCCATGCTGACGTGGTCCTCCTGATTCGCAGAAGAGGGAATCGAGTCCACACTGGCAGGATGAGCGAGCACCTTGTTTTCTGAGACGAGCGACGCTGCAGCGTACTGAGTAATCATCAAACCCGACTGAAGACCGGGCTTCGGACTGAGAAAAGGTGGGAGGTCGTTCAACTGCGGATTGACGAGACGCTCAATGCGACGTTCAGAGATGTTGGCCATTTCCGCCATCGCAATTCCCAAGAAATCCATGGCAAAGGCAATCGGCTGCCCATGAAAATTGCCACCCGAGATGACGTGCCCAGTGTCCGCAAAGATGAGAGGATTGTCTGTGGCGGCATTTATTTCGATGGTCAGTTTGTCTCTGACATAATTCAAGACCTGCCAAACCGCGCCGTGAACCTGAGGAATGCAACGCAGGGAATACGCATCCTGTACGCGCAATTCACCCTGACGAGTGGTAAGTTGACTGCCTTCCACATAAGACAACACCCGTCGAGCCACCTCTTGTTGTTCCGGGTACGGTCGAACCTCATGTGCTTCCGCGAAAAATGCGTCGACAATGCCTTGCAGGCTCTCGAGCGTCAGCGCGGCAATCCCGTCTGCAAACCCTGCGAGATGAATCGCATCGATATAGGCCACAGCGCCAACGGCTGTCATTGCCTGTGTGCCGTTAATGAGTGCAAGCCCCTCTTTGGCCTTCAGGCGTATTGGCTGTAAACCCGCTGCACGTAAGGCTTCTCGACCGGACATGTTGCAACCTTTGTAAACAGCTTCACCTTCTCCAATCAGCACTAAGGCCAGGTGTGCGAGCGGAGCGAGATCGCCGCTTGCCCCAAGAGAGCCTTGGCTCGGAATCACCGGATGGACGCCCTCGTTTAGGCAGTCGACAAGCAACTGCAGCGTTTCTCGACGAACACCTGAATACCCTTTTGCGAGAGCATTCGCTCGAAGTAAGAGCATTGCGCGACTAATCGTTTCTGAAAACGGTTCGCCAATCCCAGATGCATGGCTTCGAATCAAGTTCAACTGTAAATCTTCGACATCAGAGGGTGGGATGACAACATCGCTAAACTTGCCAAAGCCCGTGGTCACGCCGTAGATGACGTTGCCTTCCGTCACGTTTTGTTCAACGACAGCCCGACTCGCTGTTATCCTCTCCCACGCAAGCGGATGAATTTGAGCGCCCTCTCCGTGATAAAGAACCTGTTCAATTTGTTCAATCGACAAGCTGTTTCCGTCGAGTAAAATGGCCATTTTATGGTTGTCTCCCTTCGCCTCATCGACAGACACTTGCTAGACATAAAGGGGCTATACCAGGAAACGAGCGTTTCTTGGTATAGCCCCCTATTAACTAATCGCCGTGGGCCCGTATCAAATTATCGTGCACTGTGTCAAAAGCGCTGGTTTGACACTAACGTCTAACGATGTTGAATCACTAGTGGCTAAAGTTTTCTTAGTCTTAGAATATTCGCGATTTACGTCCACGTCAACCGATATGACGGAGTGCCACCCCGGTCAGGAAGGAAAGCACAATATTCGCCGCCACCCGCGTGGTTAAATCGCGAAAGTCTTGTGCTGGGTCTGCGCACACAATATCCATCATGTGCACGTTGTCCTTTGCCCCGAGCCATTCAAGTGCCTCGAATGCGTCAAGAACGGACAGGCCGCCCGGTCCGGGAGCAGGCACGCCAGGGACATAACATTGATCAAGAACATCCATATCGAAACTGATGTACACCCCGTCCGTGCCGTCGCTCGCAATTTTATAGGCTTCGTCAAGCACAGTTTTGAGGCCCTTGTGAAATACCTGCCGTGCTGTCACCACTGTCACACCGGCGTTGATGACATATTCGTAATATGCTCTCGCATTGACGTAATCGCGCAGCCCGACCTGGACGACATGTTCACCACGGATAGCACCACTCGACAGCAGTGTCCGAAACGGCGTTCCGTTCGTCCGCCCGCCATCTTCGAGGTTCCGGACATCGTGATGCGCATCAAAATGAATCACCCCGTACGTCCGCTTTGTGGACTGTGTTAAACCGAGCATTGCCGCTCCGGTCACGGAATGATCTCCTCCGAGCAAGACGAGTGGCGCAGTGTGCGCCTGCCAATATGAGCCCACTGCTTCCTCGATATGTTGATGACACTGGGCCAAGTCTGTGAGATGCATTTGCACGTTTCCCGTATCGACCACGTGAAGCTGCTCACTCAGGTCGAGTTGATGATTCATGTTGTAGGGACTATAAGACTGGAAACTCGCTCTGATGGCGTCTGGCAACCGAAATGCGGCTGAGTGGCTGATGGAGGTCTTACTCAGTGGAACACCGAGGAGCGCGACATCAAAAGCTTTCTCCGGTTCATATGGTGTAATCCAGTCTGCGACTTTTGGGTCTAGATGGTCGCGGAATCTCGAATTCGGCTTTTCCACGTGGTGAATCATCGGCTTACCTCCTCGCCCACCAAATCCAAACGGCCGTCTCTGACAACAATCCGGCCCGCCTTCACAACTGTATTTACGTGATTGATGCCAAAGTGATAGGGCAAGTATGCGATGTTGGTTGCATCATAGAGCACGAGGTCTGCTGTCTTTCCGACGTCGAGACTACCAACGGTGTCTCCTCTACCAATCGCGTAGGCTGCATTCACCGTCATCGCCGTCATGACCTCTTCCGGCGTCAACTGCAAATTCAGGCATCCTAGCGTCATCACAAGCTGCAAGGACTCTGTCGGAGAACTTCCGGGATTGTAGTCCGTAGACAGGGCGATTGGCACCCCCATGTCTATCATTGTGCGTGCCCGCGCATGCTTGGCGCGTAAGTTGAAGGAGGTTGCTGGCAGGCAGACGCCAACGACACCGCGCTCTGCCATCGCTTGAAAGCCTGCATCTGTCGTTGCCAGCAAGTGTTCGGCAGAGATGCAACCGAGCTTTCCAGCGAGTTCGGCTCCGCCCATTGGTTCAATTTCGTCGGCATGGATTTTAATGCCAAAGCCAAGTTCTTTCGCAGCACTGAGAATGGCGCTAGATTGTTCTACCGTAAAGACTCCGTGCTCGCAAAACACATCGCAGAATTCAGCTAATCCTTGCCGCTTGACCTCTGGCAACATCTCTTCAATGACCATCCGGACATACTCGTCTGCACGTCCTTTGAACTCCGTCGGTACAGCATGCGCCCCCATAAACGTGGAAACCACTTCGACGGGATGACTATCCTGCAACCGCCTTGTCACTCTCAGTTGCTTTAATTCATCTTCAAGCGTCAATCCGTAGCCGCTTTTCGCTTCTACTGTGGTTGCCCCGTAAAGGAGCAATGTGTCGAGGCTCCTCTTCGCTTTAGTGTACAAGGCATCCTCCGAGGCTTCACGAGTCGACTTGACAGTGCTGAGAATCCCTCCGCCGCTTGCGAGGATGTCCAAGTACGACGCGCCCTGCAACTTCAGGGCCAGTTCATGCTCACGCGAACCCCCGTGAACAAGATGTGTATGCGGCTCAACTAGACCAGGCGTTACCAGGCACCCTTTTGCATCGAGTTCTTCCCTTACCGTCCGGTCTCCCAGTTGCCCCCGCACCATCTCTTCAGGACCCACTGCGAGAATCTTCCCTCCGAGAATGGCTACCGCCCCTTGCTGAACTTCCCCCACGTCAGACATCTGTGCCCCGGACCTCGGACCATTCGGGCCCTGCATGGTAATGAGCGTCCCGATGTTGTACACAAGCAAATCAATCGCGTCCTGTGCCATGGAATCCCCTCCAATCCCCATGTAAACCACCACGACGGCGCATGAGCGGCCTTTGCATCAAATATCAAGCATTGGCACGCGTACTCCGCGGTCCTTGGCCGTTTGAATCGCCTTTTCGTAGCCAGCGTCCGCGTGGCGAATGATACCCATTCCCGGGTCGGTCGTCAGCACCCTCGACAACTTTTCCGCTGCTTCGTCAGACCCGTCGGCCACAACCACCATGCCAGCGTGCAATGCGTATCCCATGCCCACGCCACCGCCGTGATGGAAAGATACCCAACTCGCGCCAGCCGCTGTGTTCACAAGTGCATTCAACACGGCCCAGTCCGCCACCGCGTCGCTGCCGTCCATCATGCCCTCTGTTTCACGGTTCGGAGACGCTACGGAGCCCGCATCCAAATGGTCACGGCCGATGACAATCGGCGCACTGAGTTCACCGTTGCGGACCATTTCGTTAATCGCAAGGCCAAACTTTGCACGCTCGCCGTAACCTAGCCAACAAATTCTGGCAGGCAGACCTTGGAAGGCAACGCGCTCTCTTGCAAGGTGTATCCAGCGGTGGAGGGCCTCGTTTTCCGGGAACAACTTCAGAACAAGCTCATCTGTCTTGTAAATGTCCTCTGGGTCTCCTGACAACGCCACCCAGCGAAATGGACCCTTGCCCTCGCAAAAGAGCGGGCGAATGTAAGCCGGAACGAATCCAGGAAAGTTGAAAGCATCTGTGACACCCTCGTCAAATGCAACCTGCCGTATGTTATTGCCGTAGTCAAACACGACAGAGCCCAGCTTTTGCAAATCCAGCATCGCCTGCACATGGACGGCCATTGATTTTTTTGCCAGTCGCATGTACTCTTTGGCGTCACGTTCACGCAGTGCTGCTGCTTTGGCGAGGGTGTAGCCAACGGGAATGTAGCCGTTTAACGGATCATGAGCAGACGTTTGGTCAGTGACAAAATCGGGAACAATTCCCCGCTTGACAAACTCTGGGACCAGTTCGGCTGCGTTTCCAACCAAGCCAATCGACAAAGCCTTGCCGGCTGCCTTCGCATCGTCAGCCAGTTTGAGGGCCTCATCAAGGTCATGCACCATGACATCGCAGTAGCGTGTCTCGATACGGCGCTCTATACGTTTCGGATCCACCTCGATACCAATCATTACGCCTTCGTTCATGGTGACCGCGAGCGGTTGCGCGCCACCCATACCTCCGAGCCCGGCGGTCAGCGTCAAGGTGCCTTTCAGAGAGCCGTGTCTGTGTTGTCGCGCGGCTTCCGCAAAGGTCTCATAGGTTCCCTGCAAAATGCCTTGGCTACCAATGTATATCCAACTACCTGCTGTCATCTGGCCAAACATTATCAGACCCTTTCGGTCAAGGTCATGGAATGTCTCCCAGTTCGCAAACGCCGGAACCAACACCGAATTCGAGATGAGCACACGTGGCGCGTGCGGGTGCGTCTTGAAAACGCCGACGGGTTTCCCCGACTGAATCAGCAGACTCTCGTCTGCCTCGAGGTCTTTTAGACATTCAACAATCTTGTCGAAGCTCTCCCAGTTGCGGGCTGCCTTACCAATCCCGCCGTACACAACGAGGTCACTTGGGCGTTCCGCCACCTCCGGGTCAAGGTTGTTCATCAGCATTCGCAGTACTGCCTCTTGCACCCAGCCTTTGGTGTTTAACGTGGTACCCCGTGGTGCTCGGATGGTCCGCGGTTCAGAGGTGACTCCCATGAAATTCGCTCCCTTCGTGGAGAAGCATCGGCCGAACTCGGCGCTATCTTGCGACCGATGTCTCGCAAATCAGATATTGGATGTCGCCAGCTTACCGTCACAAACGTGCTGTAGCCAGCGTGCTGTCACGAACCTGCTCTCACTAGCGTACGAGAAAACGCTTACAGTTTACCTAGCGCACGTTGTTTTGTGTTAGCACAATCTTGCTGAGCGGTATTCACTTGGGCTGCAACCCGTCCGCTGCCGAAACAACCTGCTGAAGTAGTTTGCGTCAGCATAGCCCACCTGACCGGCAATCTGTTGTACGGACCAATCCGATGAATGGAGATAAAAGATGGCCTTCTCGAGCCGCATCTGATTCAAGAAATCAATGACACCAACACCAACCTCTTGTTTGAACAGATGGCTGAGATGGTATTTGCTCACACAGCAATGTCGTGCCACCTCATCGAGCGTGACGCGCTCGCGGTGATGTTGTTTCAGATACTCTATCGCCTGGCGAACGACGAAGGATACCGCCGCTGTTTGTGACTGGTTTACCTGAAGCGCTAGCCATCGTGCAAACCTACACGCCTTCTGGACGAACTTGTCATAGCGGATTGTCAGGTAGAGTTCATGGATGACCTTTGCATTTTCGGCAAGCACATCAACGGCACTGACGCCGGATTCAAAAACGGACCTAGACATTAACATTACCAAATCGATGGCCTCAGAGCGAAACAGCTTCTCATTGTACCCACTGCTGCTTGCCATTTTGTCGAACAGTGCGCGGATTGCAGCGTCAGTTCCCTGCTCGTCCCCCATGCGCAAAAGTGCCAAGAATTCAGTCTTTTCGTCTGCAAGTGCGTCGGTCCAGCGCTCATGCTCCAGACTGTCAGCATGGTACTCGAAAATAAGTTCATTACCTTGAAAAAATCGGCCTGTCATGGACTGCATCGCTTCTTGAAATGAACGATAAAGGAGCCCAGGGTCAGCATATTCCGATCCGATACCAATAGATACCGATATCCCACGTTCCGAGAGGTTCTTCTGCAGTCTGCGGGCAATCGTCACTAACTGCACAGCAATCAATGGGACTGTAGGATTCGTCGCATCAGCTTTGCCGGTATCGATAAAAAGTGCCATCACACCTTCTTCAGTCCACAGCCGCAAGTAAGGCAAACCCAGACTCTGCGTCGTTGCCGAGACTGTATCTACCAATTTTCGACCGACGTCCACTCGCCACTCGAGGGGCTGTTTCTCGGCCAAATCCGGATAGCGGTCGATTGACACAACCATCACAACGGTCGGATGCAGATAGACTCCATACTGCTGTTGAAGGTCTGCAAAGTTCCCTTCATGAACCCATGTTCCAGACAGAAGCAGTTGAGCAAAGGCCGCCTCCCCATATCGACGCGACATCGTCATCACACCTTCATCCTCATCGTATCTGTTCCTTCCTTCGCAGCATCTTTCGCAGCAATTTTCGCAGCAACTTTCGTAGCATTTTCCTAAAGCTCCTTCCAAATTGCCGCGATGGCAACAAAATTTTGGACGAGCGCAGAAGAATCTCCGGTCCGCCACGCAATGGCCATTGCGGCCGATGGTGCTACGTCGGTCAAACTTTTATAGATAACGTCACGCGCGTGCAGGTTTTGCGAGGATGGTGGGACCAACGCGACGCCAATGCCGGCTGCCACCAGCCCAATCACCGTTTGAAACTCTAGAGCCTCCTGGACGATGTTCGGCGTAAAACCGCTGCGGTTGCAGAGCGTCACGACCTCATCATATAAGCCCACCCAAGTCTTCCTTGATAACAGTACGTAGGGGAACCCAGCCGTGTCTCGCAGCCGTATCGATGCAGCACCGGCAAGCGGATGTTCTTTGGGCATCGCGAGTACGCAGTCTGCAGACTGTACAGTGAGAGAGTCGATGCCGCTTGGAACCGGCGGACGCAGCACGCCGATGTCTATGTCTCCACGCTCCAGTGCCAAAACTTGCATGGGCGTGGATAATTCCGTGAGAGACAAGTGCACCCCTTTGTACTGTCTGCGGTACTCGCGTACAACAACGGGAAGGATATCGTAGGTCGCCGATCCGACGAAACCGATGGACAATTCGCCAATTTCGCCGCCAGCGGCGAGTCGTACCAGATCTGCGGCATGTTCCACCTGTCGTAAGATGGTACGCGCTTCATTGACAAGCACAGTTCCTGCTGCAGTCAGCTCCACCTTACGTTTGGTGCGAAAGAACAAAGGGACTCCGAGTTCGCGTTCGAGTTGAAGGATTTGCTGACTAAGCGGCGGCTGTGTCATCTGCAGCCTGTCCGCAGCTCTCGCGAAATTCAGTTCTTCTGCGACCGCAACAAAATACTTCAAGTGTCGAAGCTCCATCGAAACGCACCTCCATTATGCCTCCATGCGTGTTATTCAAGAGCGCTCCCTATCAGGTGCCCCATGACGATTAAGTCGCCAGGCGACTTAGTCTTGTATGAATTATATATTGGACTCGTCATTGCACCAAACGTACGCTGAGATGTGACAGATGCACGACACGCAATTCGGGCTGGCCATCCACAAAGGACGATGCGCATCTGACAATACCCACCAAGCCGCACCTGCGACAAGCGGTATACCGCAAGCCATGCAGGACATCCCGATGCCCGATGAGTGATACGCAGAACACAACATCCCGTAGATGAGAGATGAGACATATGTTTTTGAAACCCATCACATCCAGATGCCTGCAACTTTGCACAAATCGCTGTTTGAACAGGATACACATCCTGATTCAGGTAGGATTTTTGTGGGGGATTTCGATTGCCGCGAACGCGCTTGCAACTGCGGTGCACTCTCCGATTCCCGGCAGCATTGTTGGCTTTGTGGTACTGTTCCTGCTCCTCAAATTCAAGGTCGTCAAGCTCTCCTGGGTAGACAGAGGCGGAGATTTCCTGCTCGATAACTTACTCTTGTTCTTCATTCCGGCGGCTGTTGGCATCGTTCAGTACGGGCAACTCGTGCGCGTGGACGGTGTGCGTCTGGTTGGGCTGATTTTGACAAGTATCGTGCTTGTCATGAGTTGGACTGGTTGGTTCGCGGAGCGAATGATGAAGCGCCAGCATCGGCGTGGACTGCCTTTCGTGCCGTGCGACATCAATCACGATGCGAGTCGGGGTGCCCGTGCAAGTCAGGGGGCAAGTGCCAGTGACGAAGCGACCCGCCTGCTTCCTCCTGGGGAGCCACGGGCAACGGTCGGGAGGGAAGCAAAGTGATTTCAATGCTTAGCATCGTTGGAACCATCCTTGTGTTCATGCTGACCCGGCGCATCTATCGTCGCTTTCGGTTTGTACTGCTGCAACCGATGCTGACCAGTTTCCTCGTAGTCATAGTCCTACTGTTACTTTCGCACGTCCCCTACCACACATACATCCGTGGTGCGAAGTACCTGAACGATGCGTTGCAGCCGGCCACCGTGGCGTTCGCAATCCCATTCTACCGAAACTTTCACCTGTTCCGACGACACGCAACGCACATTTTATTGAGTCTCATATCTGGTTCCTTCATCGCAATGATTTCATCAGTCGAACTCGCTAAGTGGTTGCACCTCGGCGGCGTCATCGTGCCGAGCATTGCCCCCCGTTCTGTCACCACCCCCATAGCGATGCAGGTATCACGTGCTATTGGCGGTGTCCCCGTTCTGACGGCCACGTTCGTCATCATGACGGGTATCATCGGCATCCTGGTGGGACCGCAGCTCATCCGTTGGTTGCGAATTCGGTCCGCGGTTGGGCAAGGGACCCTGATGGGCATGGGCGCACACGGAATTGGCACAGCTCGTGCGTTCGAGGAGAGCCACGAAGCGGGGACTATAGCCAGCCTCTCCATGATTCTTGCCGGATGCATCACCGTTCTCATCGCACCACTACTCCAACACATCCTTCTGCATTGAGGTTAACCGCCTAAAAATACGGCCTGTACGACAGACGGCCTACGCCACCCTCAATTTTTATCCTCCAAAACCAAATTCATACAAATTTCGACGAATCATTGTGCTATAGTAATGTTATAAAATTTTACAGTTAAATTTAGGGATACAAAGGAGTGTATGGAATGCACATGCAAAGAGGCGCACTAGGTCTCATCAGTGTGGCCATCGTGCTCGGTACGGGCTGCACCACCGCCCTTGCCGGCACGCTGTCTAACATGGGAACAAAAGTCACTTCGTCAATGTCGGTCAATCGGGCTTCCGGATCCGTGACAAGTTCCGCGCAATCCGGTACAGCAGATGTGCGTTTGACTCAACAGGATGCCATCAATATCGTCGAAAAAGCATTTCCTGACCTAGCCACCATGCCAGGTATGTCGCTGAATGTATCCCTACAGTCCGATCCGCTCATGACAGGACGCCAAACCTATCAACTCATATGGAACCCCATGGCGAACCGCCCCAATGGCGGCGGTCCAAATCTTACGCAGATATTTGTGACGGCATCGGTAGATGCCAAGACTGGCCAGATTACGCAGTTTCGGCGTCAGGTCTCGGACTGGAAATTGACCGCACCCCTCACTGCAGACAAGGCTCAAACCACAGCAAGAACACTTCTCAAACAGTTAGCGCCGAATTACGCAAGTCAGATGGTGCTCGAGCCGGACACTTCAAGCAGCAGTAACGGACTCAGCCTCTTGTTCGTCCGTAAAGTGGGTGGTGTCATCGCACCATTTGACAGGGCGCAGATAGACCTCTCACCAGATGGCCAATTGACATACTACCAATTCAACTGGATTCCTGCGACCATCCCAGCGCCTCCCACCCACACCATTAGTAGGACAACCGCCACCACGGATTTCATGCAGGCATTGCACATGCACTTAAGCTACCAACAACAGTTTACATCTTCAGGCCCAGGTCCAATGGAACTCGTGTACTCTCCGGTATCCGTCGCGACAGGACCATTCGCTGCGACAGGGATACCGTCCATCGATGCCGTAACTGGGCAGCCACTCGGTGCTGATGGAAAACCTCTCCCCGCTTCCTCCCCTAGCACGGGCAGTACACTCCATCCACTCGTGCAAAACGGACCTGTTGACTATCCAACCCGGCTTGCGCAACCGTTGACGCAGGCACAGGTGGAGCAAGCAGCGAGAAAGATGCTGAACCTGTCCACGCAAGATTGGACGGTTTCCGGCGGCGGAACGGGAAGCATCACCACTGCGTCGGGAAGCGATGATACGCTGATGGTTAGTTTCACCAACAGCCAAACCAACGAGAACATTAGCTTTGGAATGGATACCTCGACGGGCGTCGTAACCAGCTACAACGACAATCCGGGTATGGGACCGGGCACTACGACAGCGACAAGCACATCAGCAGGCAAGACCACCACAGGCGGTGCGACTTCAGCAGGCCGCAGTTCGAGTACCGCCGGCAAGAACCCACAGCCCAACCCCGCGCAAGTTGCAGATGCGTTTGTCGAGAAGATGTTTCCACATCTGACTGGTGCCATCGCACGCATGACAACCCAAAGCATCTCGCAATACGCTGGGCCAGGGCAAAATCCATCACAGGGCATTCAGTATGCGTTTCTTGTGCACGGCGTCCCAGTGAACGCGTTTGCGGTCTACGTTGATACCGTCACAGGTAAAGTCGTCTCCTACAATGTGTTTCAGGATCCGAGTTCCTTGCCGAACTTGCCAAATCCAAGCGGGGCCATCAGCGAATCCGCAGCGAAGGATGCGTTTTTACAGCGCGATGGACTCGTGCTTCAATACATGCTTCCGAACACATCGATATCCCCAAGCCAACCATTCCGCGTCAAGTACGCGTCTACTGCAAAACTGGTCTACGCGCCAATACCGCTTGCAAACGGAACCGGGACACTTGATGCAATCACCGGTCAGTGGATACCCTTTCCCTTCGGAAATACGACGTCCGTCACACTTCCGAGCAACCCGACCCAGCAGGACAAGGCCATCGCTCTGCTCGAGAGTCATGGCATCATCCGCTCGAGTGACAGCGCAGTTTCCGGCTCTGTAAATGCCGCGGCCACGATTACGCGAATCGAGTTTGAACGTTGGTTAGAGCGGGCTTACGGTGTGAATTACGGCGGAAACACTCCACTGAATTTCACGGACATCGCCGCCAACAGCCCGTATCGAAACAACCTGATGCAAGGGGTTATGGAGGGGTGGCTGACGAACGGCGGCGCCTTCCGACCAAACGATGGGCTGACGCGACTGCAAGCTGCGCACTGGTTGATTAGCTGGATGGGCTGGGCACCCGTCGCAGCGCACGCCAATTACTTTCAACTCCCCTTCGCAGATACGAGTGCTATCCCTGCAACAGACCAAGGCTCCGTGGCGATTGCTGTTGGCTCCGGCATGATTCCAATGGAAAACGGGGCTTTTCATCCAAATACACCGATGACCATCGGCCAGGCGGCCCTGGCGATGGTGACTGCGGTGCAAACCTTGCAGTCGAGCACAACCCCGTAAACGAGTACAAACGCACACACACGTGTAGCGCTCAGAAGCGGGAGTCAAACCAAAAGTACAGCGACTTGTAAGAACGTCGAACGGAACATGAAAACGCCCCCTCGACGGAGGGGGCGTACATTTTGATTGTGAACTGGACACCACATCAGACAAGACAAGCGAAGTGACGAGAACCTAGCTGACTTGTGCGTGAAACGACATGATCCAGATGGATGCACCGATAAAGACAAAGGTGAAGAAAAATCCAACTGTGAGCGTAACCGTTTGATACGCCGGACCACTGCCACCTGTGTGCGTAAAGTGCATGAACATAAACAACTGGACAAAAATCTGCAGTATTGCAAACGCAAGGATTGCCCAAGTGAGCGGTCCCAGCGGAATGACGTGATTCACCACCAGCCACAGTGGCACAATGGTCAAAACCAGTGAAAGTGCAAAACCAATGACATACTGCCAGGGAAAGGACAGTTCCTGATGCGCTGCTCCATGCGCGCCGGGATCTTGGTGACTGCTGTGTGCCTGCTCAGACATCTCACATCACCCCCATCAGATATACAACTGTGAACAGGAAGACCCAAACGACGTCAAGAAAGTGCCAGTACAAGTTGACGATGAACACCTTCCGAGCCGTAATCGGATTGATACCCTTGACAGCGACTTGAATGATGATTGATATCATCCAGAGGATACCAACTGACACGTGAGAGCCGTGCGTCCCAACCAAGGTGAAGAATGCAGACAGAAATGCGCTGCGTTGGATGGTTGCGCCTTCGAGCGCGTATTTCACAAACTCGTTGACCTCAAGACTGACGAAGGCCATGCCGAGCAGAGCTGTAACAATCAACCAGCCAATGACTCTGAATTTCTTACCGCGATGCATCTCAAATGTCGCTAGGCCGCCTGTGAAGCTGCTTGTCAAGAGGATAAAGGTCTCCTCCGTAAAACCGCGAACATCAAACAACTCCTTGCCAGTCGGTCCTCCTGCGGTATGTGTCCGCAGGATAACGAAGGTTGCAAAGAGGCACGCAAACAAAATGAGGTCCGTTCCAAGAAACACCCAGAATCCAGTTATCTTGAGCGATCCATCTTCCGTCTGGTACTCCGGCGCACGGTCTGGGTAGTCAACATGAATGTCTCCATGCGAAGAACCAACCGCGTGAGCCGCAGCCGTACCATGTGCTCCGCGTACGTCATCTGCATAACTGCTCATGCCTGTAACCTCCCGAGTGCAGTCTCGGTATGGACGACTTCATCCACCGGCACGAAGTAATCTGTGTTGTAGTCGAACGACCGTTTGAACATTGCAAAGGCAACTCCAAGTCCACCGATGATATCGAGCGGCAGCACACCAAACACCAAGCCAACACCCGCGATGAAGAAGAACACACCCATAATCACCGGCATGCCCGAGTTCTTTGGCATGTGGATGGGGCGAAGACGTTTTTCATCCGGGAGTACATCCGTCTTTGGTAACTCACCTTGCTTAACAGCCCACCAAACATCACGGCCAGTGATTTTCGGCAAGGTTGCAAAATTGTAGTGTGGTGCTGGAGACGGAAGCGACCACTCGAGCGTGCGGCCATCCCATGGGTCTCCCGTTAAATCACGTTGACCCTTAACAAAGCTGTGAACAATGTCGACCACCATGAACACAAACCCGACGCCCATCATGTACGCACCAATCGTTGAAATGAAGTTTGGTGCGGTCCAACCAAGACCTGCCGAGTAGGTGTAGATGCGGCGCGTCATCCCCATAAAACCAAGCGCGTACTGCGGCATGAAGCAAACATAGAAACCGATGTTGAACAGCCAGAATGCCCATTTCGACCACTTCGAGTCAAGAATGACGCCAAACATCTTTGGCCACCAGTAATACATACCCGCGAACATCCCAAACACGGTACCGCCAATCAGCACTTGATGGAAGTGAGCAATCAAGAAGTAACTGTTGTGATACTGGTAATCAGCCGGCGCGACAGCAAGCATGACACCCGTTGCACCACCGATGGCGAAACACGGAATGAATGCAAGCGTCCACCACATCGGCATCGTGAGTCGAATCCGCCCGCGATACATCGTGAACAGCCAGTTGAACACCTTGACACCTGTTGGGATGGCGATGATCATCGTTGCAATCGCAAAGAAGGTATTCACATCTGCCCCTGCGCCCATCACGAAGAAGTGATGAACCCAGGTCAGGAAGCCAACGATGCTAATGGCCATTAACGCAAACACCATGGACTTGTATCCAAAAATCGTTTTGCGCGAGAAAGTCGAGATGACCTCAGAAAACACGCCGAAGGCCGGCAAAATAACGATATAGACTTCGGGATGTCCCCAAATCCAGAACAAGTTAATGAACATCATTGGGTTACCGCCGTGAAGCATGGTAAAGAAATCAGTACCCAAGACCCTGTCGAGCAGAAGCAGTGCCAGCGCAATAGTCAGGGCCGGGAATGCAAAGATAATCAGGATACATGCGGCAAGGACAGACCACGTAAAGAGCGGCATATCCATCAACTTCATGCCCGGTGCACGCATCTTCAAAATTGTGATGAGGAAGTTGATACCTGTCGCCATACTGCCGATACCCGTTATCTGTAGGGACAGAAGATAATAGTTTTCTCCAGGTCCGGGACTAAACTGTAGTCCTGACAACGGCGGATAGCTGGTCCAGCCAGCATCTGGTGAACCCCCGATGACAAACGAGATGTTGAGCAGCATCGCAGCCAGGAAAAACAGCCAGAAGCTGATTGCATTCAAATATGGGAACGCGACATCCCTAGCGCCAATTTGCAACGGGACAACCACGTTAAAGAGTGCGAAGATAAACGGCATTGCCATGAACAGAATCATGATGGTGCCGTGCGTTGTGAAGACCTCGTCGTAATGCTCTGCGTTCAGGAAGTTCATGTTTGGCAAGGCCAACTGCGTACGCATCATTTCTGCGTCAACACCGCCGCGGAACAGCATCAACACGGCTGCTATGAGGTACATGATGCCAATCTTCTTGTGGTCAACCGTAGTCAACCATTCACGCCAGAGCCAACCCCATCTGCGGAAAAATGTCAGCGCAGCCACAATACCTACGCTCGCGAGGACAATCATGACATCGGATCCCAAAACCATCGGGTCCGTAATGAACACGCCATAATGTGGCATACCTACAGGCACAAAGATTCCTCCCTTCATAAAGCCAGATGATTATTTTCCGGACTGCGATCCGGTTTGCGTCGTCGTCATGTTCATCCCAGGCATGCTCTTGCCGCTAAACTTCTTGACGATACTGCTGAACAGTTGCGGCGGGTATGACGAGTAAGTTTGGTCACTACTCAGGCCGGGTTTGCTCAACTGGTCAAAACCCGACATCGTCAGCGGATGATTCGATTGCTTAACCTGATTCACCCACGCAGTGAAATCCTGCTGAGACTGGGAGTGTACCTGGAAATGCATGTGTGCAAATCCACTGCCTGTGAAATTTGCTCCGTAACCGGCGTACGTGCCCGGTTTATCCGCTTGCAGCCACAGTCCCATAGCCATGCCTGGCATGGTATATTCCTGTCCGCCAAGCTGCGGAATCCAGAACGAATTCATCGGGGAATCAGCGGTCAGAACAAACTGCACCGGAACTCCAACCGGGATGTTTACATAGTTGACAGTGGCAACCCCTTGACCGGGATATTGAAACAGCCACTTCCAGTCCATGGACGTAACCTCTACGGTCATCGGTTTGATATTGTTCTCAGGCGGCTTGGTCAAAGCAAATGTGGTTTTCGCAGTGAACGCTCCAAGGACACCAATGATGATGATTGGAATACCCCACCAAATCACCTCAAGTATCCGACTTTCCTTGAAATTCGGCTGGTACAATGCCTTGTTTCCGGGTTTGTCCCGATAGCGATAGACAATAATGGCAAGTAAAATAAGCACAGGCACGATTACGATTCCTACTAGAATCGCTGACAACACAATGAGATGAAGCTCCTCGTTGCCAACCGGTCCCGCCGGATTCAGTACGACATACTGGCTTCCGCACCCGGTAAGCATGAGCATCATCGTCAATGCCAGCCCTGCTACGGTTACAGTTCGTGATGCACTGTGTCGCTTCATGTTCCTCTCCCCCTTTTCTTCCGACTTTCGTTGCTCCGGTGCTCCGTTGCTCCGTTGTTCTTGGTGCTTACTGCACTGGTGCATGCTGGAGCTTGTTACTTCATGACTCTTGCCTCGTGGCTGCCTACTTCGTTCTCTGCTTCTCGACCGTCAACTTCATGACTGGGTTGTCAGTGTGAAGGTCCAATCCGCTGCAAAATATTTACCGCGGCTGGAAAAAAGCTTTTACTGCAAACACCTAAATCGACGGGTCGTAACAGTCTCTTTGGACGTTGACAACCAGCACAAATGGACTATCTGCACTGTGACATTTAACATGTTCCTACCGTAAAAGTCAGTAGCGTTCACATTGTTGTCGGATTTCATTCGACGAACTATTACTTTTTTGTGAACTGAGTCTTTATATCCTTGCAACATAAGTCTACAAGTCGTAAAATCCCCCGGAGGGTGTTTTTGCCTGTTTCGATACCCATCATGAACAAGAGGAATTTTTGGATGAATATGGAGTTCTCAGCGAAGGATGAGCCGGAACCTGGCTTGACTACGGAACCTGAGGTTAACTATCATTCTGTATGTTGCGATTGACCGCGCAACCCTCACCATAATCCTACAGCTACACTTGTGTATCTTAGCCTTCCCCATATACCCTCCTGATTTCCGGCTTAGCGACATTTTTGCCTCTTACATCTGAGGCGGTCCCCCTCCTGAAACCGTGAGTCCACCCATCCGATAAACCCACGGCGATACAGATTCGGGCCCGTACCATAAGAACATATCGGAAACCCCGAAATCGAAACCCGAAAAATCGAAAACCATCGCGTAGGAAGTACTGAATCGGAAGCCAAAAGGTTGGAAGGGGCTGAATCGGAAATCACTGAATGGGCAGTCACCGAATCGGAAGTCGGCAACTTGGGCGGAGCTAAATCGGGGCGGGAATTGGCAGAATCGAAAGTCATCAAAGCTGGAAATAAAAAATCGGCCCAAGGGACCGAGTCGAAAATCATTGGTGGGCCCACTAGGACTCGAACCTAGGACCAACCGGTTATGAGCCGGCCGCTCTAACCAACTGAGCTATGGGCCCGTTACGCGCGCAAGCCATACGCTGTTTGCGTAGCGTATGAAAATATCCTTTATTAGGCACACTCATGCGCGACCATGGAGCGGAAGACGGGATTCGAACCCGCGACCCTCGCCTTGGCAAGGCGATGCTCTACCCCTGAGCCACTTCCGCAAGTGAGATTGTGTTAAACCGACGACAATACCGCCGCACGTTCGGTCCAAGTTTCTCGCAACACCACGACGGAACCACAGCGCTTAATGATTGTAGCACGGTTTCCTGCCACGTTCAACTAACTGTCCACGGATTTCCCCGAAATTAGTTTTTCAAAGATGGCGTATAATACAAGTCATGAAGATGTTTGAAGTCACCTATTTAGTTGATAACCTCCGCGTGCAAGGATACCTCGGTTTGCCAGATGGAATTGGGCTGACAGATGAGGACATCCAAGAGGCTGTTCGCCAAGCAGCCGACGCCCCCATTCATTTGCCGATTCGTCAAATACCGATTGACCAGGTACCGGTTCTCCAGGTAGCGGTTCTCCCAGGAGTCGGGAGTAACGCTCTCCCTGAATCTATTTCCGCACACACCGACGGCGTCCCGGGTCTTCTGTATTGCCGCGGAGGTATAGGCCGGGTGGGCATGTCGCGATTAGAATGGATTTCAACCTTCTGCAGCCTCGGTTTCGCTGTTTTTTCGCCGTGGTACAGGGGTACGCTTGGTACAGAGGGAAGAGACCAATTCGGCGGCGAGGATGTCAGAGACTGTGTCGTAGGGTTTCGAATCCTACAGCGACTTGCAGGTGTGCGGGCCAGCGAGATCTCGGTATTGGGATTCTCGCGTGGATCCATCAACGCCACTCTGACAACTGTCGCAGAACCGACAGCCAATGGTCTCATCCTTTGGGGCGGGGTGTCAGACGTTGCGGCCACCTACGAGGAACGCGTAGATTTGCGGAGGATGTTGCGGCGAGTTATCGGCGGCACACCCCGTAGGTTTCCAGAAGCATATGCGGTGAGGTCGCCCATCCGATATGCAAACAAAATTCCGTGCCGCACTCTTGTGATTCATAGCACGCATGACTCACAAGTCGCCTTTCATCATGGTCACGACATGTACCGCGCCCTGCACGAAGCTGGAGTGGCAGTCTCGTGGCATGGCTACGAAGGATATGGTCATCACTTTGATGCCATGATTCGACACGCTGTTATCGACCGAATGTTATCTTGGGCAAGGTCGTAAGCTGATGCCCACGCGGGACTCTGGAGGCTTGATGAAAGCGCCAGGGCACTGGAACTAAAAAAACGAGCGGATAATGAGGCCATAAGGGGATGAGGGGTGAGAGGATGAGGGGATGAGTAGCGTCAAGATTCGGTTAACGGATGTCTACACTTTCGATTCTCTCCGTCGAAAGAACTACTTGAAGCATGCCTTCCAGACATGCGCCCAGTCTTGCTGCGTGTGGCACTTCAATTCCAGCATGTTCGCTAGATATGGTTCTGGTTCTAAGTCTTCTTTACTCTGGGCTTTCTCCCCCTTTATGTAGGGTGGCTAGTTTGAACGGTGGACCTACTCGCCTGCGGGTGCAAATCACACACACCATAAGGAAATACACCCTCTTTGTCCACGCGATACGTCGTCTGCATGATTTGTTGCGCATTGGCGGCACACCTGAAATCCTTGCAATATATGCACCATATTTTTGGACTCTCAGTGGCCCTGCCCCGATAGTCTTTCAATAAGAATCTCTCCCATTCACATCCTCAAGGAAAGCGCCATGCCTCAACATCCGTTCGTTGTCAGTTCGTCGGTGTGACTGTATTCTGAAATGCTGAGCGGTCTGCTTGTCTGAGAACCCATCGTCCTAACGCCTAACTCTTTGTTACGCGTTTGTAGTCTCTATGTTGTCTCTATGTCATCTCTACTGTACTCACCACTTACTTCGATTGGACAACAGCACAGCTATATATCCGTGTACGGCTTGAAACACCGGAGCCGTAGACAGGTCCCGGGAGCCCAGTCACCGTTGTGCAAACTATCGCGCACGTCCGCGATACATCCGCCGAGTTGCCTTCAGACACTAATTACATGTAATTTGGCGTTTATCACTATAGCAAAACTCAGATGTCAAAGGTTGTCGAACTCAGTCGAGCGACGGCTATTTTCTGCCAAATTCGGGCGAACTGTGCGATTGTAGGAGTTTTGACCAGCGTCGAGGAGAAAGAAGAGACACATGGCACGTTTGCTAGGAACAGCGCGTTCGGACAGCTCTACGGGATCGCACAAGTCAGGAGGTCCAAAATTCGACAACCCCATAACGCGCTCCGAACGCACTATTTACCCGCCGGTGACCGATAACGCGTCCACAGCTCGCTATTCCGCTCTGTCTGGGGTTGGTCGACCGCAATAACACGCTGGCAACGCGCTATTCACTGAAGGGTCTTCAGATAGCGCGTTGGGAACGCGTTATGTCCATCTGTGGAAGGTTAACGCTTTGCGGACGCGTTATTTTTCGGTGGCCTCGGCACGGTGACATCCAATAGCGCGTTTTCAAAGCGTTATCGCACTCAAAGTGCGCGACACCGTACTCCCTTCACCTCAACAATGCGTGTCCATGATACGAACGACCACTTTCCCATTCATCCGTACTCCCTTCGCATCCATATTCGATAACGAATGGAAACGAACGAATCGTTGAAGAGAGATAAAAGGTAGCGCGCCGCCCCGGCGCGCTTTCCTTCTTCAATCTTCAAGGTATTAAGTACTTATCGGTATCGAACGGAGTTCGCCGCCCCGCTCTTCTGGTACATACATCACAAATAAAAAGAGCCCAGCATCTCTGCTGAGCCCTTCCTCGTTCACTCGCCTGGCGACGTCCTACCTTCCCAGGAACTCGCGCTCCAAGTATTCTCGGCGCTGGAGGTCTTAACGGTCGTGTTCGGGATGGGTACGCGTGTGTCCCCTCCGCCGTCATCACCAGACTGACTTGCTTGAAGTTCAGGAGCATATCTGCTCACTGTGCCTTCGAAACGAGCAGCGAATGTTCTTCCTACTTTCTCC